>NZ_JBFRHH010000004.1:0-555878 GCF_052115765.1 Paenibacillus sp. 2KB_20
AAGACCATTCCTTTCTTTGAGCCTGAACATCTCAAGTTTATCGGAATGGTCTTAGTGGTCAAACCCTCAATCCCTCCACCCGCATAGCGGGTGGTTTTTTGTTTCGCGCGTTTCACGCACTCAACTGGCTAAAGCCATAAATAAAAAAACCTGATCCATACAGATCAGGTCTCTTACATCGCTGTATTCACTTTAAGTATAGTTCAGGGTGCTGCTTCATATCCAGCATAAACTGCTTCAGCCCTTCACGCCAATGCGGTAAATCCTCTAATTGGTTTAGACGGATAGCCAGGTGATCCATCGTTGAATTGGCTGGACGTGGAGCAGGCCGTGGAAACTCCGTAGTAGTACAAGGTTGCAATTCAGCTGTTATCTCTAGTCCCAACTGTTCACGGGCTTCTTCAAAAATAGCCTCAGTGAATTCATACCAAGTACAAAAGCCGCTGTTGGAGGCATGATATAAACCGTATTTTTCAGTGGAAATGAGATGTAACAAAAACTGCGCCAGATGTACCGTGTAGGTGGGAGATCCTTTTTGATCGTTAACCACCTTTAATAGCGGTTTTTCCTGACCTAGACGGAGCATAGTTTTTACAAAGTTGTTGCCATGCAGGCCGAACAACCATGAAGTTCGTACAATAAACCAACGAGAGCAAAAACTCTGAACCATCTGTTCACCTGCAAGCTTGGACTTTCCATAAACGCTTTGCGGGGCGGGGGAATCATACTCTATATAAGGCCTCCCGGTCGTGCCACTATAAACGTAATCTGTGCTAATAAATACGATCTTGGCATCAATTTTTTCGGCGGCAAGGGCCATGTTTCTAGTACCTATTGCATTCACAAGATAAGCACCATCCACATCCGTCTCTGCAGCATCTACCGCCGTATAAGCCGCACAATGAATGATCCAGTCGGGGTGGCGAGTTGAACTTACTTGGAGGCATTGATCTAAGTCCGTTATGTTTAGTTCTTCTCTACGGCAGCTAAAAACTTCATGACCAGCTAGGTTAAATATCCGTGCAATATCCTGCCCTAGCTGACCATGTGCTCCTGTGATTAATACCTTCATCCGTTCCCACCCAAACGGCTACCATACTGCTGGGTCATATAATCACGATATGCGCCGGATTGAATTCTCGTCCACCACTCTTTGTTGCTCAAATACCACTGAATCGTTTCCTTAATGCCTGTCTCGAAGTTGTGCTTTGGCTTCCAGTCCAGCTCATTCATGATTTTTATAGGATCAATGCCATACCGTCGGTCATGGCCTGGACGGTCTGCCACGTAAGTGATAAGTGACTCAGGTTTGCCAAGCTCCCTCAGGATTGTTTGCACAATATGCAGATTGGTCCGCTCGTTGTTGCCCCCGATATTATAAACCTCACCTATTTTCCCTTGATGAATAACCAGATCGATCGCACTGCAGTGATCCTCAACATACAGCCAGTCGCGGATATTGAGGCCATCGCCGTAGACCGGCAGGGATTCATCATTTAGGGTACGAGAAATAATCAGAGGGATCAGCTTCTCAGGGAATTGGTATGGACCGTAATTGTTCGAGCAACGGGTAATGTTAACCGGGAGACCAAAGGTCTCATGGTAAGCTCTTACGAGCAGATCCCCGCCTGCTTTGCTGGCTGAGTAAGGACTGTTAGGAGCAAGTGGTGTCGTTTCAGAGAATAGCCCCGTATCCCCCAGAGAACCGTACACTTCATCCGTGGATACTTGGACAAACTTAGTTACGCCATATTTCTTGGCTGCATCTAGAAGTACTTGTGTACCCAGGACATTAGTGTTCACGAAAATCTCCGGTTCCAGAATGCTGCGATCCACGTGAGATTCTGCTGCGAAATTAACCACCACGTCGATGCTCTGTTGGAAAATTGCATCTACTGCTGGTTTGTCAGCAATATCTGCTTGGATAAATGAATAATTCGGGTGGGTTTGTACCGATTGCAAATTCTCTAGATTCCCTGCATACGTGAGCGCGTCCATATTAATGATCTGATAATCCGGATGCTGCTGAATCATATATAAAATAAAGTTACTACCGATAAAGCCGGCACCGCCGGTAACAAGAAGTTTCATCCGAACTGCCCCCTAGTCATAATTCATCTCTGCGTCTTTCAGCGGCGGGTGCCGCTGGTCTTTATCCGATAGAATCGGATTCGAAGTTGGCCAATCAATTCCTAAAGCCGGATCATTCCATAATATGCCACGGTCGTGCTCAGGGGAATAATATTCGTCGACTTTATAAAGAACCTGGGTACTCGGAACAAGAGTGCAGAAGCCGTGAGCGAAGCCTTTAGGAACAAGTAGCTGCCGATGGTTGTGTTCACTCAAAATAACACCGACCCACTGACCAAAGGTAGGGGAGCTTTTTCTGATATCTACGATGACATCATAGATGGCACCTGTCAGGACCCGAATAAGTTTCGTTTGAGCCTTAGGGTTGAGCTGATAATGAAGTCCACGCAAGACGCCCGCTTCGGCGGATAAAGATTGGTTGTCTTGAATGAAGTTAGAAGTAATGCCGTGCTGATGAAAAAGCGAATTGTTGTAACTCTCCATAAAAAAACCCCGGTGATCGCCGTGGACCACCGGTTCAAGTACAAAAGCATCTGTGAGTTTTAAAGGAGTTACGTTCATCGTTCAATTCCTCCCTAACTACAGTTTAAGTTTTCCGAAATCATCACCGAATCGAACATCTCTAGCCAACTCATTGGCCCGAGCGAGCGACGCATGCGTTCCCGCATCCGTCCACCATCCTTGAAGCACATCAAAGGTAAGCTTTCCTTGTTTAATGTATGCATTGTTGACGTCTGTGATTTCCAATTCGCCACGAGCTGAAGGTTTCAATGTCTTGATAATATCAAAAACTGTGTGATCGTACATATAGATTCCGGTTACGGCATAATTAGATTTGGGCTTTTCCGGTTTTTCTTCAATGGAGATGATCTGGCTGCCTTGTATTTCCGGAACACCAAAGCGGTTAGGATCAGTAACTTCCTTGATTATGATCTTGGCGCCGGATCTTTGACCCTGGAAGTTGGCCACATAGGTGGAGATGTCATCCTCAAACACGTTATCACCGAGGATAACAGCGATCGGTTCTCCACCAGCAAATTGCTCTGCAAGATTTAACGCTTGCGCGATGCCTCCTGCTTCATCCTGCACTTTGTAAGTGAAGGAGACCTCCAATTCCTGACCGCTGCCAAGAAGATTCACCACATCTCCCATATGGTCTTTTCCGGTCACAATGAGTATATCCGTCAAGCCCGCCTGACGGAGTTTATACACCGGATAGAAGATCATCGGATAGGCTCCAACAGGCAGCAGGTGTTTATTGGTGACTTTGGTTAAGGGATAAAGGCGTGAGCCTGTTCCACCGGCTAGGATTATAGCTTTCATGAAAACCTCCTATAATATTCTACTTCCAGATTTCTTTTTTTATAAGTCCACTACCAAATTGATAATCGTATTGAATTAACCAGCGCATATTTTTTATATCGCTAGTAGAATCATCGGCAGTTCTGCTGTTATTCACAAATTGGTAATAGAGTGGCTGTCTCATACCTGAAATACTAAAAACAAACGGAAGTAAGTCCTCAGAATTTATAATAGTTTCTTCTGTAAAATGATCAGTTTTAAGACTAAAATTCGACCATATTAATAGCGGTGTTGTATACATTTTGTCATGATTTTTATCATCATTTTGAAGAAAACCTGTTTCGTGATAAACATTAGTAAACCCATTTGGTGAAACATCCCCTAGACCTGGTAAATGATCCCCAAAAGAAACAATAATTGTTGGTTCATCCTGATTTGAAAAATAATTATACAGCTTATTTAATGCAGTATCAGTCCTGAATATTCCTTCTCCATAATTCTCTAAAATAGTCTTAGTGGTATCACTATAAAAATCATCCACTATATTTATTGTTTTATCCCCTATTTCCTCTGTATATGGCGAATGGTTTTGCATAGTGGCTGTAAAATTAAAAAAGCTAGCATTCTTGCCTGACATTTTATGCTCTTCATATTGTTTGACTATATTATTGAACAAGGACTCATCAGATACATAATTTTTAAAATACGTTAAGCTATTATCAACCTCTTGTATATCATCGATAAATAATTTCTTATCAAAGCCTAAGTAGTCATATACCTTTCTTCTATTATAGAAGTCAGCATAATACGGATGTAGGGCTACTGTATAATATCCTTGTTCTTTTAAATAACTTACCAATGATGAGGTATTCTCCTTAATATAACTTTTATAGGGTATAACACCTATAGGATAATTTGCTGTATCCATACTTGTCAAAACTTCATACTCCGTATTAGCAGTTCCGGCTGCAAATTGTGGGACTTGCAGGTTTAGAATGTATATCCCCTCTACTTCAGAGTTCATTAAGTGATTAGGAGTTATATTATACTTTACTTTTTCTAGTTTACCCAGATCCCAGTACGATTCATTAAGTATGAGTATAATATTCGGCTTGACGTTCACATTTTCTTCTTCATAATCTTCTATCATATTTTGATGTAACGTATTGATTAAAGAATTCATTTTCTTTGGATTATAGTTGTCAGGTTCTTTAATTGTCTTACTCATATTCCTTATAAACCCAAACATGAATCCGTTATTTGAGTAATTAAGACTCTGATCTAATTCATCTTCGGATATGTTCATTTTTAAGATCATACTAGAACTAATAATTGTTCCTATGAGCAGCATAACTACTGTAATGCTTAACACAACGCCCACTAAACGGTTCTTTCTACTAACACTTAGTTTATATTCAAAAAAATAAAAATAATAGAATAACAGCACTACTAAGAATATACCTGAGAATACGATGGGCAAATGAAGTGAGAAGCTATACTCTCTGTTAATCTTCCCCAATTCTGCAAATAGCGCAAGATCCCACGGGACCAGAACATCTGACCGAATCAATGCTTTATAGTAATTAATTGCTGCTAATGAAACGAATGTAATAGACACTAGAATAAAAGAAATTACTATAGTATTAGTAATAAACATCAGTATCAGCAAGAGTAAAGAAAGAATGATTAAGGAAATTGCTGCAGTCTGCCAAGAATCAACGGTCCATACAAAAGCCTCTGCTGGCGATTTACCATTAATTATTTCTACTATTAATAATACAAATAAACTTAAGAAAAAGACTATGATGGTCTGTTTAACGAAATTCCGTTTTAATTTCCCAATGAATTCATTGATGAACTCTATAAATAGAAAGCTGCTGCACATTGAGATTACAATTATATCAAGGATCTTCCACCATGCTTGCTCTAATTCGAAATACAACAACATTCCGGTGACGATACTTGTGATTGTAAGGCTAAAGCTTACGAATAATCTAATCCGGCTGCTTAAACTTAATTCGCCGATCTTGGTGGCTAGCGATATATATATAGTGAATAGTATTAATGCTATGAAGATGTTATGAAAAATGATATATTTCAGAGTTATGAAACTATAGTGCCCTACTGTTTTATCAACCTCACCGTTGTATAGATTAATACTGTATTCATATGTATTATTAATTGTTATATCTGCAAAACCTGACCAAGGATGATTTCGTAACGAGACCACTAATTTATAGTTCCCATCTAAATCAGATTGGTACGATGATGGATTATCCCCCATAGTCATTAACTGATTTTCTCTAACCAACCAACCAGTGTTAAAATTTTGTGTTGTTATATCCCTCTCCTTTGTATCAATTGTTATTCTGTCAATCCAAATTTCATTTCCTTTTGATTCTGCATTTTTTAAGTTTGATGGCTCAATCACAATTTCATTGATATTCCAACTACTTAATACAATATGATCTTTAAACAATATATAGTTGCTTAGGACCATACAAACGATTATAAATAACATCCCAAAATATTTTGATTTCACTACCGTATCCGCACGCGATATTTTTTCCCAAGTGGCAGAATAAATAATATAAAAGGAAAATGTAATTAATAAAAATAAAAGAAAAAAACTTCTTATATTAGCATCTAATATAAGAAGAATAAACCATCCGGAAAAAATAGCGATAAGTAAGTTGACAAATTTTCGCAGTAATAACACTACTGGACCCCCGTTGTTCTTTGCACTTTATATTTTACGAAAAAAACGCTTGAGATATCCTTTTCTCCAAAAACTATTTCGATATTCTCTTATTAATTGCTTCGGCTTGAAAATCAACAGTTTTGATGAAGGCTTGGCAATGTAACGCTTCACATAAATATTCCCAAACCCCTCTGCGTGCTCAATGTCACCTAATTTTTCAGCCTCTTCTTTGGTCGGATTCTCGAGAATTCTCTTCAATGGCTGTACAGCTAACTCTGTATCAATATTTATATTCAAACCATTCAACAGAGGAGCGATCTCTAATACAAATTCAAGAGCTCCTTCGTGCATAGAATTTAATTTCTTCATTTTCCCATCATTCATATCATTATCATCCAGTATCGGTTTGATCTTTCCTGAATGTTGTTCAAACTTAACGACACTTCCATGAGGAGCTCCAAAAATAAATTCAAAGATTTCGACACATAGTTTAATAATGGAGTAATGCTCATAAGGCTTGCTTAAGTTACATAAAAAACCTTGAATATTTAGGCCATTATTAATATATTTATCGGCCTGCTCATAAGTTCCAAAGTAATAACCATGAATCACAGGTTTATCTTTAACATCAGCAAGCATTTTTTCTAGAGAATATTGCATAGATCCATGCCAGCCAATGTCGACTATAGCCACTTTTTTATGGTCAAAAAAGCTTTCCTGATCCAGATATTTTATTAATAGTTCTTTCTCTTTTAAAGCATTGGAAGAAATCAAATTGGCAAGCTCGGAATATAAGTCTCTTAACATTGCATAGTCCTTACCAGAATCCACTATATGTTCCGCATCTGGAAATCCAACTTTTTTTATTACTTCATTAACGGCTGTATAATCTATGTTGATTCTTTTTAAAAACTCCTTTACCTTGAGTCTACTGGTACCACTACACAAAAAATTGATTGTTTCTTCGTCAATACCTGTAATTGATGCAAAATTAAACGCTCTTCTTGATGCATAAAGATAGTTGGAAGGCACAGTATTTTCTGTATTGTTATGTAAAGCATCATATACTTTTTTCATCACATATCCATCTCGGGATAAGAAGTATACCGACTCGATCTCATCTTTCTTTAGCTGTTTGGACAACCATTGAATAAAAGATACGTATAGAATACCGACACTTTGAAATCCAAAAGAGTACCAGAAGTCTTCTCTGATATCACTTCTATCGGAATAAATTTTGTTGTTCATAATACCTTTAATAATATTTGCTAAAACACCCTGATCCACATCAGAACGAGTATTCTTTTTTTCATAATCAAGACATTTCTTATAATAATACGTTTCTAGACCTTTATTACTCGCTTGCACAATATCCGACTGATGATTATCTCCAATATGAAGAATGTCCTTGGGTTGTACAGATAAGTCAGAAACAATATGATTATACATTTCCCCAGTAGATTTAGTTTTATTTAACTTGCTTGAAAGGTAAAGCTTCCTAAAATTAGTGTATCCATTATCATACAATATTGTTCTAATTACTTCATACGAGAGATACATATCTGAACTAAATACGACCTCTTTTCCATTTTCTAAGCAATAGTCGTATATTTTTTTCATATATGGATTTGCAGCACAGAACAAACTCTCTAAGGAAATTTCTAGAGTTAACAGCTCATTACATTTTCCGTCGTCCAAATCAGTTAAAACTCGGAATTCCTTGTAGATCTCTTCTATAGAAATTTCTGTTCGCTGATTCTCTATCCATGCATTATCCCTCGCTGTTTGCTCCGCAAGCTGCCTTTTAGTCGAGAAATCTTTAGTTTCAAAATTTGTACCCATTGACATATGATTTGATATGATATCGAAAATTTGTACAGGCTTTTGAATTTTTCTAAGAATAACTGTATCAAAGATATCAAATGACACGATCTTGGCATTATCAATTTTCTCCAGCAGTTCTTTATGGCTCATAATAGCTCCTTATCTAGATCTCAAAAAAAACTTTGCTATTCTTTTTAAAGTTGGATTTCGTTTAACTTTATTAGCAATGGTTTCAATTGGACTAATCTGTGCATGAATCAATTCAAAACTTTTGCCCATATTGACCAGAAAACCTAGTCCAATTTTATTGTTTTCTAGATCTTTTCTTAATAGCTCGTTTCTTAACTTTGTATCAAAGAAAATATGTTTTTCATGTCCACCAATAACCGAATTGGAATACTCTCCAACGTGGGTATCTAATCTATGATGATAATTAGCCAAACATTCTTTGATCAGGAATATGTCATATTTCTCCATAAATCGAAGGTGGAAATCCCAATCACCCAATACTGGAAGATCTTCTCTATAATATCCAATCTCATCAAAGACACTTCTATGAAAAATAAAGGAGATTGGAGGGAATACATTCCCGGCTGCCATACGATAAAGAGAGATTCCTTCGAGCCAAGTGTTGTAGGGCTCTTTATATTTGATTTGAACACTATTCCCGTTAATGGATTCTATGACTCTTGTACTATACGTAACACAGCCTTTAAAAGATTCGTGAGGAGTGCTATCCAAAATTTCTACGGTTCTCAACAAGAATTTACTATCCCATGAATCGTCATCATCATGAATGACTACATATTTGCTATTGACAGATTTTATGCCTTTATTTGACGCAGCTTCCATGCCTATTGAATCCTCATTATGAATCAAAACTACTTTATCATTAAATTTATGCCGGTACTCGTCTACGAGCGCACAGACGCCTTCCTTTTCTCCACCATCGTTTACTATAACCATAATCCAGTCTTCAAACGATTGATTTAATACGCTTTCTATTGCTCTTCTTAAAAGTACATTTCTATTCTTGGTTCTTGTAATTACAGCTACTTTGCCTGCTTTCAATGTTGTTTCCTCCTCTTTTTATACCAATAACCAATTTGCTTAAGGGGATTTTTTATCAATCTCTCTAACTCATTAGCCTTTTCTTCATATAATCTCCACCAATATGTGGTTTGTTCTTTCTGCCACTCCAAGTCTCCAATGGCTTTAACATATTTGCTCCACCACAAGTTTGTTTGCTCAACCTGCCATTCAAAGTCACGGAGCTTATTCTGATGTTTCTCCCACCATTTTGTTGTCTGTTCTTCTTGCCAAGATAATTTACTCTTAATCTCTTCGGTCCTCATCCACCATTCTGTGGTTTGTTCTTTTTGCCATGACAGGCTCTCATTCAAGTCATTAATCTTCTTCTCGTAATCTTCACTAATCGATTTATACTTTTCTGCTTCTTTCCACCAGTTATTAGTTTGCTCAGCCTGCCATTGCTTATCTTTATTTAATAAGAGCCTATCTGATTGCCACATAGCTCTGTACTGGTAAATCTGCATCTTATCTAAAATGTTATTCTCAAGCATTTTGGTATAGATCTTGTCACCTTTAGGAAAGAGAATGCCTAGCCCCCAGTTATGTTGAAACTCTAAATTTGGAAAATCCTCTTTTATTTCCCTCCAAAACTTATAGGCTTCATATCCATTATCTTCGGCGATATCATGAAACAAAATAATACCTTCATTTGCGAGTTTAGGCAGCCAAGTGTAGTAATCATTCGAAACAGCTTCATAACTGTGGTAACCATCAATATGAAGTAAATCTATGGAGTTATCCTCAAACTGATCTACAGCTTGATCGAAGTATTGCCTGACCATGGTTATGTTCTGATCCCGGTAAGTCTCCTCTACTATCTTTTTAAATAGACAGTACACTTCTTCATTATAATAGCCTGCATGTTCATCGCCTTCCCAAGTATCAATAGCAAATAATTCTGTCCGTAATTCAAAATCCTTGTCACTCTGACAAAAAGAAAAAAAAGATCCTCCCAAATGAGAACCCAATTCCACAATTTTTTTGGGCCTATAAAACTTAATAAGATCATACACAAAATTTCTATGTCCTCCCCAAGGGGACAAAGTCATATCATTTACAGCATCTGCTTCGAAGTAAGGTTCACTAATATTCCACTTCTCCATCATTGTAATCTCCTAGTTTCGATGTCTAAAATTTTATTATTAAAAAGTCCGTGAACCGATAAATTTGGATTAACATTATTAAGCGATATAATATTATGTGCCCAACATTGAATCACATGATTAAATTCATGATTCCCTTCACCAATCCCGAGTGTAACTGTATAAGCCCCCTCCCTTATTTCAGGCCATTTGAAGGTAATAGTAATTAAATGAACTCCTGGGTCTACTGAATAAGTGAACTGATCAGAACTTAGTGTATTTTCACCAAAAACACTATTTCCATACTTATCATTGACAAGATACCCATAAATCACCTGATTCAAAGTTTTTTTAGCTTCAAATATAAATGAAATTTTCAAAACATCATTTCTTGAAATATAACCTTTATAATCTTCCTCATTTACACTAACAGAATATTTAGTAATTCTGGCATCTAGCGCACCAGCCAGATCATTCTCATTTACTGGAACCCAGTTATCTTCAAAATCACTTTCAGCACTTAGACTCACATTGACTTCTTCGTTATATTGATAAACCTCGTTATGCAATGACTTAATATAGTGTTCAATTGCCTTTAATGGTTCACCCTCATAGACAACTCTGCCCTTCTCAAGAATAAAAACATAATCAGCCATTTTAGCTACAGTAGACATGTCGTGAGTTACAAGTATTTTAGTAGCATGTTTCATTTTTTCTTTCATATAAATGTTACACTTCTGCTGGAAGAAAATATCTCCCACGCTTAGTGCTTCATCAACAATTAGAATTTCAGGATCTACATGTATAGCAACAGCAAAGGCAAGTCTGGCATACATTCCGCTCGAATATGTTTTAACTGGTTGATAAACAAAATCGCCTATATCAGCAAAATCACAGATGCTATTCAACTTACTTTTCATTTCCTCTCTTGTCAAACCAAGAATAGAACCATACAGGTAGATGTTGTCAATTCCTGAGAACTCTGGATTAAAACCACTTCCAAGCTCAAGTAGTGCTGCAATTTTCCCTTGTACATTATAATATCCTGATGTTGCCGCTAATGTTCCCGCAACAATCTGTAATAAAGTACTTTTACCTGATCCATTCTTTCCAATTATTGCAACGGTTTGTCCTTTTAGGACGCGTAATGAAACATTATCTAGTGCGGTGAACTCACTGTAATATCTTTTACTTTTATTGATAAATTGTTTAAAACGGTGTTGCGGTTTCTCGTAAACTCTATACACCTTTTTCAGATCTACAACTTCAATTGCGCACTCAGAGGACATCTGAGAACCCCCTTTTCGTCTTCACAAACCATTTATATCCAATGACTAGAATAGTTATTGATATTAATAGCCCTAGTATCGTTTGTCCTATGTGCGGAAAAGTACCAACGAGCAAAATATTTCTTACTTCTTCAATTACATAGCTTAATGGATTAAAACTATAGATAATTCGCATATTTTCTGGTACAGATTCAACAGGATAAAACACGGGACTCAAAAACATCAATGCGGTGAGAAGTACACCAACCAGGTGATTAATATCTCTAAAAAATACGCCTAAGGAACTTACTATCCACGAAAGGCCAAGTGATAGAAAGCAAAGTGGAAGTATGATAATTGGCAGCATCACAGTCGTCCAATTAAGCCCACCGTTCATAATAAATATAAATACCAAAAGGATAACGTAACTAATACTACTAAAAAACAATGATGATAAAAGCGTAACTAAAGGGAGCAACTCTAGCGGAAAGACAACTTTTTTAACATAATTCGTATTAGAGGTTATTAAATTTGGTGCTCTACTGATAATATCAGAGAATAAATTATAGGTTGTTATTCCTGAAAACAATATTAATGAATACTCTAGATTGCTCGCTTCGGTTACACCCCATCTTGCTTTAAATACTACGCTAAAAACAAAAGTGTATACTACTAGCATTAGCAGCGGTTGTACTACAAACCAAAATAATCCAAGATAGGAACCTTTATACCTTGTTGCTATTTCCCTCTTTGTAAGTTGAAAAAGCAGTTCTCGGTGCTTAATAATTTCTTTCATTCTTCATCTGTCCTTTTTATTATTTAACATTCATACACATCATATAATTATATATGCTAAAATATTGTCGTATCTACAAGAAAAGGAGCTAAATATGTTGTCGAATCCAGTATACGGTAAAAAAGCTGTGGCGTCGAGGAAAGGTGAGGCGAGATCGGCTTTGTTTTGGGTGTTAATATCAGGAATTATTCTGTTTCTAGCATGGACGCCTTTCCAAACCGCTCTGTTCAACGGACAAGAGTTACAATTTGAAAAGCCGATTTTTTGGGCTGCTATACTAGCAACTCTACTATTATTTCTTTGGATCGCACAATTTTATAAAAGCATCCAACTCAAGGACGAAAGAGATTGGCTTGCTGTGGGTGTGCTTTTACTACCTCTAACTTACATACTCTCACTCATCAGTGCGGCTTCCCATAGTCTTGCCATGAATATGATCATCATAAATTGTATTTATGCTATTATGTTCATCATTGGACTGTACGTACTCCGTGACAAGTTAGGGAACCGAATCATTCAAAATACAATTATGGCTGTAGCATATCTTATTGTTGGTTTTGGCCTACTGCATTGGTTTGGCCAAGGCAAGACTGCAGGGGCCATTGCAAAATGGTTTTCTAACACGGTCTTAAACGGTACATATACTCATGCTGTAATGACTGACTCTAACGGTCTTCGTCTGACCTCGGTGTTCCAATACGCGAATACTTATGCTGCTTTTCTCATGGCTTTCTTGTTTGCAGCAGTCTTTTTCGTCACGACATCAAAAAAATGGTACGGCCAAGCTTTTCATAGCTTTATGCTAGTACCCATCATAGTATCGCTGCTCTTAACGTTATCTCGAGGCGGTCTGGTGATGTTACCTGTTGTATTTGTTCTGTTGCTCCTATTCCTGAAGCCAGCTAAACAATTGATGTGGATCCTGTACTGCGGTATAGCAGGCGTTGCTTCACTGATCATCTCCAAACCGATAACAGAGCTGGGCTTGAGTTTAAATGAAGCCTTCAGCAGTAGTGGCGCCTTTAAAGGTTGGGGAATCTTACTTGGTGTGTCCGCTGTTGTGGGTCTTCTTGGATGGGTCATTCAAAATTTCATCGCCCCAAAACTGGAGAGAGTATTGAGCAATTGGTCCGCGAAAAAAGCCTCCAACATGTGGATTCCCATCGGTTCCTTAGTTTTTGGGGGCCTGCTGATCTTCCTATTCATCGGCACCAATCTGAAGAATGTATTACCACAAAATATTAGTGTCCGTCTTGAGAACATTAACTTTAATCAGCACAGTGTTTTGGAACGCTTTACCTTCTATAAGGATGCCATGAAGGTGCTGGCAGACTACCCGATCATTGGAGCCGGGGGTGGTGCTTGGGCTTCACTGTATGAACAATATCAGAACAACCCATATACAAGCCGTCAAGCGCATAACTTCTTTTTACAGTACTTGATCGAGGTCGGAATTGTCGGATTTGTGATATTCATGTCGTTTATCCTGTACATTTTCTATAAGTATATTCGCGGCTATATCAAAGGCAATGAAGAAGATCGCAATCGTAATTTCCTTTATCTCATCATCGTCCTTTCGATTTTGATTCACAGTATTTTGGACTTTAACATGAGTTATGTGTTCATGGGGATTCTTGTATTCCTGGGGCTTGGAGGAATGGCTGCCGTAATGGACAGCAAACCAATCAAAAAATGGAGTCTACAAGATTCAACAGCAAGAAATATCTACACAGCTGTTATAGGCCTTGCTTCTATCATTGTACTGATCACTTCCATACGTTATGTACAGGCTGCCGAAGCTGGTATGGAGGCTCGCAGAATTGTTCAGGTTAGCTCTTCATTTGAGGAAATTAAGGCTCCTCTTGATAAAGACTTGAGTATACGCCCGAGCCATCCCGACTCGGTATTGTTAACCGCATCACTCTATCAGACTATATATAAGCAAGAACAAGATGAGAATTTTTATAACGCATCTGTTGATCTACTTAATAAAGCGTTAAAAGCTGAACCATATAACAAGTCTATGCTAAGTCGATTAATTGAAAGTTACGAAATGAAACAGCAACCGGAGCAAGCCTATGAAGTACTTATCAACAATGCCTATAAATTTAAATGGGACATTAACTGGTCCGAACAGATCATCAATAAAGGTTATGATCTAGGGACAAAGGCACTTGGCACAGGAGACCTAGCAACGAAAGACAAGTACTTCAAGCAAGCAATCGAGGCATTTGCCGAGGTTCAGACAGGTATTCAGCATTTAGCTACATTACCGGAAGGACAACTGCAAGGGCGCTCATTTGAGAACACACCAGATATGATCCTCCATGCAGGCAAAATGTACTACATGATGAATCAACCGGAACAGGCGGCCAATGCGCTCAAGATAGGCATTCAGGATGACCTGTCTCAGCCATCTGCTCAAGAGATCGTCAGATGGTATCTTGCCGGGCTTCATAAGCTAGGCCAGAACGACGAAGTGCTGCTTGAGAAGTTAAAGCAAGTTGATCCAAATGCGGAGCAAAACATCAAGCAGTTGGCGGATCTTCAATTCTAAATCAAATAGCGGGTGCGTTCCGGCAAGTCAACATCTACCGGAACGCACCCGCTATATTTTCACCTAAAAAACTATCTTACTTTCTCCATTATTTTATTCATATAAGCTAATAAATCTTCTCGTAATTCCTCTCGCTGCAGTGCATAGTGAATACTGGTCTGAATAAAGCCCATCTTCTCCCCGACATCATGGCGTATGCCCTCAAAATTGTAGGCTAATATCGGACTCCGGCGGGCTAGTACAGACAATGCATCGGTCAGCTGAATCTCACCATTCTTCCCAGCCTCTTGATCCTCCAGTAAATCAAATATAACCGAAGGTAAAATATAACGTCCCATAATAGCCAGGTTCGATGGTGCCTCGGCACGGGACGGCTTCTCTACCAGTCTTGATGTTTCATAGATTCTATCTGATTTCTGGAGTCCATCTATGATCCCATATCGGTCCACTTCATCCCAGGATACGGGCTGAACACCCACAATGGCCGACTGGTAGATATCGTAGACATTAATCATCTGCTTCAGGCAAGGCACGTTTGACTCCACGATATCGTCACCTAACAGCACCGCAAACGGTTCGTCCCCAATGAACTTGCGTGCGCACCAAATGGCATGGCCCAGTCCCTTGGGCTCCTTTTGTCGGATGTAATGAATATCTGCCATATCGGATGGCTTCCGTACCTCCTCGAGAAGCCCCCACTTCCCCTTCTCTGCCAAATTATGCTCCAACTCAAAGGAAGAATCAAAATGATCCTCGATTGCTCGCTTCCCTTTTCCTGTGACTATGATAATGTCCTCAATCCCTGAAGCAACTGCCTCTTCAACAATATATTGAATCGTTGGCTTGTCCACAATTGGGAGTATCTCTTTCGGCATCGCTTTCGTGGCCGGCAGAAAGCGCGTGCCAAGTCCTGCTGCTGGTATGATCGCTTTACGAATATTCATTTCTAACTATCGTCTCCATTTCCGTATATTCCCGAATAATGCTATTGTAGCATGTTCCGAATGGTCATTCGACATTAAAATCGATTATTGTCAAAGGCAGGCGGCTTATTATTCGTGGCTTTGCCGCTTAGGCCGCGTTGCCCTTCCCTTCAATTATCGGTTTTGATGTGGCTTTTTCAAGGAGAGACAGATAACTGGAAATAATGCCTTCCAACTTTAACCATAGAAAGACCTACTGCCCTCCGATATACTAGTACGAAACTTCGATGGACTACAAAGCCAAAGGAGCTGGTTACCTGATGAAAGAGAGAGACGCCTATTTCGATAACCTCAAATTCATACTGATCCTATTGGTGGTCGTAGGGCATCTCATCGAGCCGTTTAACGGGGAATCAACGATGGGAACGATCTATCAGTTCATTTACTCGTTTCATATGCCGCTGTTTATTTTTGCGGCCGGTTATTTCGCCAAGTGCATTCAATCCCCCAAACAATACGTCGACCTGCTGTCGGGACTGGTCGTGCCGTATTTCATATTTGAGACGCTCTATACCCTGTTCGACTATTACATGCAAGGCTTGGATCGGCTCGATTTCACGTACTTTTACCCCAATTGGATCCTGTGGTTCCTGTTTAGCATGACGCTGTGGAAAATGCTTCTGCCGTATCTGCTGATGCTCAAATACCCGCTCGTCGTCTGTTTCGCGATGTCCATCATGCTCGGGTACTCGATCGATGTCGACTATTACGCGAGCATTTCGCGCACGCTGTACTTCCTGCCTTTTTTTCTCACCGGATATGTTTTCAAAAGGGAATGGCTGGATGCCATCAAGGCCCGGCCATTTCAACTGCTATCGATCATCCTGCTCTCCGCCGGATTTGTCTTGCTGTACTTCATATCGCCGATCCTGCCAACTAACTGGTTCTACGGGGCGATGCCTTACCTGGAGTTTGGCTTGGACTCGTGGTATGCAGGCTTCTATCGTATGATCACCTACGCCTTCACCGTCATCATGGGACTGTGCGTCCTCTCCCTCATTCCGGACTCGGATACGCCCTTCACCGACCGGGGGGTTAACACCATGTATGTCTTTTTACTTCACGGGTTTGTCGTCAAAACGATGCAGCATCTCAACTGGTTCGAAGCGTTCCGGTCCACGGGAGGCATGCTAATGTTGATCCTATTGGGCGTAGTCTTAACCTGGGCGCTGTCCTCGCGATGGATCAAGCGCGGCTTCGGATGGGTCGTCGAGCCGAACGTAGGATTTCTGTTTAATACCCGATCCCGACCCAAGCACCGCCATGAACGCGTTGAATCGAAGCGTTCCGATGCAAAAAGGAGTGATGCCTAATGAGTGATGCCTAATCTGGCATCACTCCTTGTTTTGTGAGATTGGGACCGCTCAATAGGAACTCCATTTGAAAATGAAGCAGGAACAACCAATTGCAGTTGTTATCCGCTATTATCAACATTCTCAAATTGATCTGCTTTTATATTTATGTAATACAATATATCATTGGTTTGCTGCAGATAGTGTTGGCTCAATGTAGTGATGGACATTAATTCCTGTTGTGTTGCTCAAACGAAATCCTCCATTTTATAAATCTCATTTTTCTTTTTTGGAATTATTCCCTTTATTAAGCGCATCATTCAACTCCGGACTCAGAAACGTATTCAAGGTGGTCCAATCTTTATAATTAACGGAGATGTTAAATCGCTGTTCTTCCTCTCCGACCACGTGTCCCTCCATATTTACTTGGGAAGCAACATAGGTAGGGAGTATCTCTTCTTTCGTTATTTGGACATCCAAACCGTACTCTTCTTGAAAGTGCGTAATTGCCACTTTTTGTGCTTCCTCTATGATTGCTGTTTGTTCATTTCCCTTCACGTCCTTACACCCCCCAAGAACTACAGCCAATAAGATAAGTAACCCGAGCCAAAACATATATTTTTTAGAACTCATAATCCCCCGCCTTTTTACTCTTAATCCATAACAGGCTATTCTCTCGATTCTATCACTAAATAAAACAATAGATTCCAATTATAAACAATTGTTGTATACACCATGCGCATAGGGGACTGAAGTCCCGAATGCAGCGAAGCCCCCCTCATCTTATTCCAAAAACAAAAAAACATGCCTGACCCTTGCAAAGGTCAGACATGTTGTATTTACAATCTGTTCCTTACTTCACCAACTGCCCCCGCGTAACGCCGAGCTGGTTAGTAGCCTTCAGCTTTTTCCACACCTGGGTTCCGTTGATCTCGCCGCGCAGGGCGCGGTTGTAGAGATCGATGACCTCGTGGACTTGTTCTGGCGTTTCCTCAAGGAACTCCACGCGGTAGCTGGACACGCCCAGCTCCATGAAGTTCGCCAGGTACTCGGCGCCGGATTGCTCGATGGCATTGTACACCGTGTTACGACAACCTTCGTCGACCCGAACCGGGTGGGACATGCCGATCCGGTCCTGCAGGGATACCCGGCTCTCTTCGCACGGGCGTCCGCAGTTCGTGAAGTCCGTTCCTTCGCTGAGGAACGTACAGTACACGCAGTGCTCGGTATGGAACATCGGTAGATGCTGATGGATGACGATCTCCATCTTGGACGTGTCGGCCTTGCCGAGAAGATCCACCATCTGCTGGATGTTCAAGTCATAGGAAGGCGTGACGGTGTCGCATCCGGCTTCGACGAACAGGTCAACCGCCTTGTGGTTGGCAATGTTCAGGGAGAAGTCGCCGATCAGCCGGGGATGCTTCGCCCCCAGGTTCTCCATCCGGTGGCGCAGGTAGAAATACAGCGCACCGGTGTTGCGCACCAGCACGGCGTCCGGCTGGAGGCGCAGGATGTTGTTGTGGTAGCCGTTCTCGCCCGGCATGTGAATGCGCGGCGTTGCCAGCGCAATCTGTTTGCCGGCTGCTCGCACGGCTTCCACCGCTGCCGGGAACTGCTTGATGAACTCAAAGTCGGCGTAGATCATCTCGACGCCGGCCGCAAGCGCAGCCTCGACCTGCGGGAGGCTGCGGCACAGCGCGGTGAGCTTCGCCTCACCGCGGGCCACGGGCGCTGCGGGCACAGCCGCATCGCCATACACCGACACCGCCCGTTTCACATACACGGGCGGCTTCGGCCGCTCGCCAGCGAGCAGCTCCACCGCACGGCGGCGGATGCTGTTGAGCTCGCGAATCGGCACAATGACGTCGCCATACAGGTCGACGTCAAGTGCCTCAAGCTGGAACACCGTTCCGCCCAGGCGGCCAAGCTGCTCCTCCAGGATCTCCTGGCTGAGCGGCCGCTTCTGGGCAATCTCCAGTTCCAGCTCCGAATCCACCTGGACCGTCGTGCCCTTCTGCACATCGGTCCACCAGGTCGACAGCGGCTGTCCGGGACGGCCGCTGACACGCACATGTACCGGGAATACCCGGTACGGCTTCTCCGTCTCGTACGTCTGACGGAGGCGCTTATCCAGCGCCGGATCGTTGGTCTTCCAGATCCGGTCGCCAACATGCAGCTTGCGCAGGTCCACGTCGCTCCGGCCGGGAACGATATCGACGATCCAGCCTTCTTGCGCTTCACCCTCCAGCTTGACGCCTTTACGGCGCACGTCGTAGACGCGTCCGCCTTCTTCCTTTTTCGTAGGGTCACCTGCATCGAATACGATGCCGTCCCCGCGCTTCAGCGGCGCATCCAGCTTGCAGACGACACCGTCACGCAGAATCTGCTCTACCCGGCCGAGATACACGCCGCGGCTTTTCGGGAAGGTACCCTCGACCAGCTTTTTATTATTCGTTCCATCCAGGAAGCCATGAGTGAAGCCGCGGGAGAAGCTCTGCTGCAGCTCACGCACCTCTTCCTTGCTCGGTCTCGCATCTTCGCCATCAAAATACCGGTCGATCGCCTTCCGGTACTTACTCACAACGTTAGCCACGTATTCCGGACTCTTCAACCGGCCCTCAATCTTGAACGAGGTCACGCCCGCTTCAATCAGCTCAGGCATCAGATCAATCGCCGCGAGATCCTTCGGAGATAGCAGGTAGGCAACGTCGCCCATCGGCTTCTGCTCGCCATCCACGATTAGATCGTACGGCAAACGGCAGGCCTGCGCGCACTCTCCGCGGTTGGCGGAGCGGCCGCCCCACATTTCGGAAGTCAGGCATTGGCCCGAGTATGATACGCACAACGCACCATGCACGAATACTTCCATCGGGAGCTTCGCCTGCTCCCCGATCTTCTGGATTTGCTTCAGATTGTTCTCGCGTCCCAGTACGACACGTTCCATATTGAACGGCTTCGTGAACTCAACGGCCTCCGGCGACGTAATCGTCATCTGCGTAGAACCATGGATCGGGAAATCCGGGGAAATCTCGCGAATCATTTTCACCAGACCCAAATCCTGCACGATCACCGCATCCACGCCGGCATCCACGCATGCATCGATCAGTTCCTTGGCATCCTCCAGTTCGTTCTCGAACACCAAAATATTGAAGGTCAGGAATCCCTTAACCCCATAACTGTGCAAGAAAGCCATAATTTCGGACAGCTCGTCCATCCGGAAATTGTTCGCCCGTGCGCGCGCATTAAATTTTTCGACCCCAAAAAAGATCGCGTCCGCCCCATTAGCCACCGCGGCCCGCATGCAATCCCAATCCCCTGCCGGCGCCAGCAGCTCCACGTCTTCTCTTTGTAATTCTTTCGTGTCCATCTATATCCTCCCAGACCGGTTCAAGCCGGCGTGCTGTGTACTACTATTCTTTCATTGAAACCTGCAAGCCATACTCTATTTTCATAGAACAGGGCATCCGCCATCTATATCATTTGATTGTAAACCATTTTAAAGCTTTTCAACTTATCTAGTTTACCAAAAGTCCGGCATCTCTTCTACCTGCTAACTTGATTTCCACACTTTTGATAGAGCTGCCATAATCCGCATAGCACTCTGTTTCGTAAAAACAAAAACAAGCCCTCCGATCGAAAGGCTTGCCTCACATCATCCGCAGCGGCTGCTACCGGTGGATGATCATCCATACGCGGCCAGTGTGCTTATCTCTTTTCTTAGTATAAGAGATTACCTTCCCTTTCCTTTACCAGGGATTTGCATTTCGATCTCCGAATCCTTTAGTCAGAGCCTCCTTAACATCTCAGCGGATGGCAGCCATCCAAGCATGCCCCGAACCACACACCGTGCGCATTGGGAGCAAGTGCGCACGATGTACAAAACTTGGGAACGGAATCGCCCCAATCCGTCAACTGATTCCATGATTCCTTCATCACAGGTTTGCCCGTGAACGACCTGCCCCAAGGTTTGCCAGTACATCGTCCTGCACCACTTATCCTACTCCTACTCCGCACCCTCCAGCACAAAATCCATGCTCGCTAAACGCTTGCCATTCACGACAATGTGAAGACGATGATCGCCGGAGTAGAAACGGCGGGTGGAGATTGGTTTAAACGACTGCTTCTTCTCGACCTTCCAGCTTCCTGGCGTATAGATCTTGTCCGAGCATTTATAACGTTTCGGCGCAAGCTTGCCGTTTGCCTTCATATAATCGATCTCGTAATCGATGCGGAGCGTCATCGGATTGCCGGTTTCGTTAACCACTTGAAAGGCAAACTCCAGATCGTCCCCCATCGCAATCACGGAACGTTTAATGCGCAGCTCACGCACCTCAAGTCCTTCCAGCTCTTCAAGCTCCTCATACCCAAAAATGGCCAGTGCCCGAATATCTCCCTTCCGCAGCAGCGAACGCAGCGCATGCCGCACGATCCAATCCGTTAACGGATGTTTGCCATACCACTTGGCGGCAATCTCAAGCACAAGGTCCGGGTGATCCTTAGAGATATCATTCAGGTGATTGGCAACGCTTTTTCTAACGTATAAGGAAGGATCCTCTTTCAACTGCTCCAGGATCGGCAGAGCCGGACGCGGATCCTTAATCAGGGCCGGCAGCTGCGGCGCCCAAGGCAGGCGTGGTCTGCAGCCTTCACTCGCCAATCGGCGCAGATGCTCGTCATCGGACCGTGCCCATGTCATCATCTGTGCCAGCATCCGTTCCTGATCCTGGATGATAAAAGGCCGAACGGCAAACTCCGCCGTAGAAGAATGCGTGAATACCGCCAAAGCCTCCATCGATGTCTCCAGATCCTCCATCCCATTAACCTCTACGTAATCCGGAAAGAACACATATTCCACGCCTCTAAAGTGCGGGGCTACCTGCTTCAAGATCCCAATGGCTTCCGGGTAAGAAGCAGGTAGCGTATCCGTTAAGGCTAGCGTAATATGCCGGATGCGCTGCTTGAACTCCTCCTGTGCCCAGTCTTCATTATGAATCAGCTCCATGAACCGGTTCGCATCGAATGCCGGATAAGTCTCCTTCAACCGGTCGGTCACTTGCTGGAACAACGTATTTGAATATAGATCCTTCAGCGTCTCTCTCATAACAGATCTCCCCAAAAAAATAATTTTTACGATATTTTATCCTTGTATAATGGAATCCTAAAAGCCCTTTATTCATGCCATAACCCAGCGGTTCCAACCCATCTCCAAAAGAGCCGCCGACCGCTATAACCCCGCTTTCCGCCTCTTCCCAATCCAAAACATGTGGTGTAGGATGAAGTTGCACGCCTTTCGCTTTAGTGCGGTAGTCTGGTTGATTCCAGTTTGCCAAATTGGGGGGCGTTTTGCTTTATCCAAATCCGACCTCCCAACGCTGGGATGCCTCACGATGAATAGTTGGGTTAGTCCATGAACAACTTTCTTATCTCTAAAGAAAAACGTCTATCGACGTACTTTCACAGATGACAGACCCCATTTAGAGAAAGTTTTTCTTTCGAAATAAGGGCAGTAAGCCTCGAAGTTTATGCTTTTGTTATCTCTAAAAAATGTAATACATACACCATTACCCCATTTAAAAGACAGGAGGCGAAGCTCGAAGGATTACAACAAATCGCACATCAGGAGATGAAGAAGACATGGAAAGTTGGAAAAAGAACTTATGGATATTATGGTTCGGCTCATTTATCGTTTCATCAAGCTTCTCGATGGTCATACCATTTCTCCCGCTTTTTCTGATTGAGCTCGGCGTTACCAAGCATACGGAAATGTGGTCGGGACTGCTTTTCAGTTCCGCTTTTTTTGCGGGCGCCTTGTCCTCTCCCTTCTGGGGTGCCGTCGGCGATAAATATGGACGCAAACCGATGATTATCCGCGCGGGGCTGGTGCTCTTTGTCATCTATATTCTGATGGCATTCGTCACGAATGAGTATCAGGTGTTGGTTCTCCGCCTGCTGCAAGGCCTTCTCTCCGGCTTTATTCCGGGTGCAATCGCGATTGTAGGCACCAACACCCCTGAGAAAAAAGTCGGCTACGCCCTCTCTATGATGTCCACCGCAACCGCAACCGGCGGCATCATGGGCCCGATGATCGGAGGCACCCTGGCCTCCCTGTTCAGCAACCGAATGGCATTCGGATTGGCAGGGATGCTGTGCTTCGCAGCCACGCTGCTCGTCATATTCTGGGTCAAAGAGGAAAAATTCGTACCCAGCAAAGAGCGCGTCTCCGTCATGAATACGTTTAAGATCGCCGGACATAACAAAGCGCTGATGACCGTGCTTATGCTTACGGTGCTGACACAGTTCTCCGTCATGACAATTGAGCCCGTACTGCCACTGTATATCGCTCAAATCGGCGGTTCTTCCTCGCATACCTCGATGATTGCGGGGTTTGTGTTCTCCATCGTTGGGATCGCCAGCATCCTGTTTGCGGCCCGCTGGGGACGCCTGGCGGATAAAATCGGGTTCCAAAAGGTGCTTCTCATCGGTCTGCTCGCCGGCGGAATCGGATCGCTCGCCCAGATCCTGTTCAGCAACATTTGGGCATTCTCGGCCATCCGCTTTGCTTACGGCGCGTTCTTCTGTGCCGTATTCCCTGCTCTCAACGGCCTTGTTGTCAAACATACGCCAAGTGAATTCCGCGGACGTGCGTTTAGCCTTAACCAGACAGCCAATCAAATCGGCGGGATGGCCGGACCGCTCGCGGGCGGCATGATCAGCGGCATCTTTAACATCCATTCGGTATTCTTAATGACTGGTGTGTTAATGCTCATTACCACCGCCATCACCTATTGGACAATGCGGCCATCGCGCCTGCAGCCTGTAGAAAAGGGATCCCTCTCGTCATAATGGCTTTAAGCTGTGCGCACGCGTGATGATTTCATAACGCGCGTGCGTAACTCATTACGGAAATAAACTGGATCATCGGGGGGCTTGTTTAGTTCAACATCGTTAACTCATATTCGCTCAATTACCTACATACTTCATTACATAATTAATGTCATTGATATTTAATCCTGCTGATAACCACTTCGTTACGCATGATTGACTTCACAGCATACTGCCTCGCTACACATCATTCAATTCATTGCTGCACCATTCACTTGTCAACGATGTTAAATCCAACGACTCCCTCACGACCGCGAAACATCTTGCCTAACCACCTATCGCTTCCGCAACATCAAGCATTAGATATGCATATGACGGTCCGCTTCATCCCATGGCACCGCATAACCGCTTCCCTTCGCACAGAATATCGAAGAGGAGCTGTATTCCGGGTCCGCATTTTTATCGTATCCTTTACGTTCAATGACCTCAGCCTCGTTATGACACCGGCCATATCCCCCGTAAACCAGGGATATCGTACCTCTTCCCTTGGTGTAGGCGGCTAATTCCATGCTGTAATTCATCATGGTCGATACGGGAGCCGATCCCGTGACCGTCACCTTGTTTCCCGCTGTTTCCGGCGGCTCGAAGCTTGCCTTCGCCTGGGTCAGATCCGACATTAACCGTCCGATATGCTCGGCATCCACCTTCACCTTGAAATGATAGTAAGGCTCCAGGAGTATATTGGCTGTCTTCTCCAGCCCTTGGCGTAATGCACGGTAGGTGGCTTCCCTAAAATCCCCGCCATGCGTATGCTTGTTGTGCGCCCGTCCTTTTAGCAGGGTAATCTTGATGTCCGTGATGGGAGAGCCAGTAAGCAGCCCGTGATGATCCCTCTCCCCAACATGCTGGGCGACCAGATGCTGATAATTGACCGGAAGCACATCGGGATGGCAAGCATTGGCGAATATGATGCCGCTGTTGCGCTCTCCAGGCTCCAGCCGGAGGTGCACCTCCGCGTAATGCTTCAACGGTTCGAAATGACCACAGCCCACAACGTCTTCCGTTATGGTTTCTTTATATAAAATCTCCGGTTCACCGAAGGTGATCCGGTAACCAAACCGCTCAAACACGATTCGTTCCAGCACTTCAAGCTGAATGATACCCATCACATGGATATGGATCGCCTGAGCGAACTCATCCCACTGCACAGACAGAGAAGGATCCTCCGCATCCAGCAGACGGAATTCGCGCAGCATATCCTTGGGATGAATCGAGGATTCGAATTGCACCTTCGACTTCAGAGTCGGTACAAGCTCATATACCGTCCGGCCACTCAGAGTCCCAAGTCCGTCGCCCGCCGCAGCTGAAGAAATACCCGTAACGACAAACAGATCACCCGCATGCACCTGATCGACATTCGTCACGCGTCCCCCATTGATCAAACGGATATGCGTCACCTTCTCCGTGATCGTCTCCGTTCTGGCAAAATAAGTCATCTCATCGCGCACCCGCAGCGTTCCACCCATGGCTTTGATATACGTCAGCCTGGCTCCCTGTTCATCATGACGAATCTTATATACCCTTCCGGCAAAATCAGCCCCGGCATCATAGTCCGTAACTGTCAGCAGATCCAGCTGATGCAAAAAATGAGACACGCCCACGTATTGCAGAGCTGATCCGCTGAAGCAGGGGAATAGCTGCCCTTTCCTTATCATCTCGGTCATCGTATCCAGCCACCGTGAAACCTCATATCCCTGTTCCATATAGAGCTCCAGCAGCTTCTCGTCCCGCTCTGCGATAGCCTCGATGAGCGAGGTCTGCATCACGCCTTCGTGCAGCACATCCTCCTCCGTGATCATGCAGACGTCCTCGGTAAGTTCACTCCGAATCTCTGCAAACACACGCGCGACATCCGCGCCTTCCCGGTCGATTTTATTAATAAACAAGAACGTAGGGACGCCTTGCTTACGCAATAACTGCCATACCGTCTCCGTATGCCCTTCGACACCTTCCACGGCACTTATGACGACGACGGCGGCATCCATGACCTGAATGGCCCGCTCCATCTCCGGCGAGAAGTCGACGTGACCCGGCGTATCGATTAAATAATAAGTGCAGCCGTTAAACTGCATAGTGGCCTGATCGGCAAATACGGTGATACCCCGTTCTTTTTCAATGTCATGTTGATCAAGAAAAGCACTCTGATGATCCACACGCCCGCGCTCCTGAATCGTATCGGTCATATATAACAACTGCTCCGCCAACGTGGTTTTGCCTGCATCCACATGGGCGAACATGCCTATCGTTTTTTTCATACGCTTATTTCCTCTTCTGCAAGCCGGTTTATTTACATATCCATTGCTCTCACGATTTAATTTTAACATATCAGATCCCACGAGCGTACATATGTTCTATAATTTTGGGTGAGGATCGGCCATCCTCTTTATAAACCAAAATAGCTGCCCGCCCGCATCCCTATGGATGCAGCAGGACAGCTATCAGCGTTATCAAAAATATGATTGCCCACTAAAGTGTGATATGCGTCTATAATTCCATCCTTCGGATTACTTCACCAGCTCAAACGAGGACAGCGCACGCATAAGTGCGGCTTGCTGTATCTCCGTTGCATTGGCATCATTCAACGTCGTCGTAATCGTGTACACGATATCTCTGTTCTCAAAGACAATCTCCTGCGTCGTAAAGCCAACGCCGTTCTTCACCTGATGCACCTTGAACGACACGGCAGGCACACCGGCAAACGTAATGTTATCCACGCCAAGCAATTTCAACGTCGTCCCTGAGGCCGTGCTGGCTTCATTATAATAACGTTTCAGGTTGCTGACGATGAATTCTGCGGAGGTATCCTTCTGAGCATTAATTTCAAACCCGCCCCCGGCAAATCCATATTCCACCGTTCCCTGCTCGAATTGATCATTCAGCGGTTCCCAGTACTTTGGAATATCGATATGGTAGCGGTACGTTTCGGAGTTCTTGCTTCTCATCTTGGTTTTATCGGTAAGATAGCCTTCATCGCCAATGCGGCCGAAGTTCTCCGGTACCACATCATAATCAATCTCGATCGATTCCAGCACCTTCTTCCAGTTGGAAGCCGTCCGTTCCTGGCCATCCGGTACCGCATACTCCAGATAATAACGGTAGCCGTTCTTCTGGATCATCACTTCATATTCCGTCACCCATTTATCTCCGAAGTTGTACCGCACCTCTTGAATCTGCCCTTTGACGCCCGATATCTCCACAGGCGTAAGTCCGACGTATTCGTATGAATCTTGAACGAAGGATTCCGACAGCCAGTCTTTAAGCCGCTGCCCCCAAGCTGTGAGCGTGCCATCAACCCCTGAGGGAGCGGATGTCACCGAGACGGACAGATAACCTTGCCCTTCGCTGCCGTATAACATATCTTTGTTGTTGATTTCCCAACCTGCAGGAATGCCAAACCATATGCCGTATTCTTCATTTCCTGCTTCGCGGAGCCCACCTACGATGGAAGAGACGTCTTTTAATGTTTTGTCTCCTTCCTGATAGGTCGTTCTAAATGAACCCAGCAAGCTCGCGTGCTTGTCCATATCCTTATAGTGAACCGCTTCTGCATCGGCAAAATACAGCTCATAGACGCGATCATTGGCATAGTACTGCCGACCTTCCCACAAGACGCCGTCGATATCGCGGGAAATTACTCTAGCATACGGTAGAACTCCGCTTGCAACCGTCTCTTGGTGAAGCACAACATCTCCTGAATCACTCAGTTCTTTCAGGAGCCGTTCTAACAAATCGTCAGGACTCAGCTTTACTTTCTGGGAGGAGGCATGAACCTCAAGATAGTAGCGGCCCGTAGCATCGTTAAAAGCAGCACCGCTCTCGTCGTCCGTTCCTCTCCCAACGATCATCCAGGAAGGATAATTCATACTCCATTCATAATAACTATTTCCGATTCGGGTCTTCCCGGTCGTATTGTTGATTTCGCCCTCGTCATGCTTCTCTTCCTTATCCGTAACCATGAGGCTGATGGATAGCTTGCCTTGGGAGGAGCTTACCTTGGCGCCAATCCCCGCGGCAACCGGACGCAGCGGTACCATCAGCGTTCCGGACACCATCGCCGGTTCTACCGGCAGCTGTACCTTTTTTCCGTCAATCCATGCGGTCTTGTTGCCGATAACGAGCACAATCGTATGCGGTCCTTGCAGCAGTCGAACCCGGTTCTCGCCCTCCAGCTTGATCTCGCTGCCAAACGCTTTTTTAAACACGCCCAGCGGCACCATCAATACGCCCTGCTTCTGCTGTGGCTTGGCAATCGTATAAGAAGTGCCATTAACCGAAGCTGTGCTGCTTCCGCTTTGCACGGTCAGTATACGTTTCTCCGGCACAACGTCATCACCCCATACGGGAAGTGACAACGACGTGAATAGCATCAAAGCCGATAAGGTTCCGGCTGTCATCTGCCGTAAACGTCGGCTTGACTCCGTTCTTTCTCTCTTCACCATGACTCAGCCTCCTCAACGCTTGACGAAGCAGCTCGATTACCATCCTGGCTGAGCGTCAGTTTTACATTTACAATATCTCCATCCCGCTGCATCAATAGCTGAACCTGCTGGCCTGGGATGAAAGGCTTTAACCGTTCGTTGATGTCAACGACGGAATAGATGCGCTTTCCGTTAATGGCGTATAACACATCATCCTCTTGGATTCCAGCTTTCCGGGCTTGCTCGGACAGCACCTTCGTAACGGTCAATGGGTCGTCTGAAGGCAGACCCACGATGGCGGACCAGCTTTCTTCCAGTTCCAACCCGAGGCCGGCTCTTCGGACCTCGCCGTATTCCAATAAATGATCCACAATATAATGGACCGTTTCCGCAGGAATGGAAAAGCCCATATTTTCAATGCCGACAGCGGCAAACTTCTTGCTGTTGATGCCAATGACCTCGCCTTTCAGATTGACGAGCGGCCCTCCGCTGTTGCCCGGGTTAATGGCAGTATCGGTTTGAATCAGGCGATAAGAGCCGTCCACGCTCCGGTTTAGGCCGCTCACCACACCCACGGATGCCGAGTTTCGTAACGAGAAAGAGATTGGCGTACCTATGGCAACCACCGTTTCTCCAACCAGCGCATTTTGCGCGGATGCAGCAAATTTGGCCGGCTTCAGAGACTTGGCGTTAATTTTGACCAACGCAATATCACTCATAGGATCGCTGTATACACCCTTGGCTTTATAGGATTTGCCGTCTGACGTCACGACCGTGATTCCGGTGAGCCCGTCCACCACATGAGCGTTAGTAACGATCCACCCGTCTGCCTTCCAGATCACTCCCGTACCGTGCGCCAGGTTGTATCTGTCATCCACTTCGCTGCTTCCTTGTGGTGCCTTTCCGATAATGCCAACAACCGATGGCGACATCCGGCTGATAACCTGAGGCACAGCACTTTGTTCATATGTATTCTTGGACTTAGCGCTTGCTGCAGCCGCTATGTCTGTATGCATAATCGCATCGCTGCTTCCTGCCAGCATGATGGCCCCTAACAGTGCAACCGCCGACCGTTTTTGCCATTGTAAATTCTTCAATTCGCTTGTTCCTCCCCCGGTTCCATCCTCTACCCAACCTGTACTCCTCAATTTATCATGTTTTTCCATTTGCAGCCATTGCTTCTAGACCTATTTCTTTTACGTTTTTCCTGCGGACCTTGTAGCTTTTCCCCGAAGAAACAAAAAGACGCCTTCACACTGCGAACAGCAGACGGGCGTCTTGTTTGTATGTATTTCATTCCATTCGTCAAATGAAGCCGCTTTAAATAAGGTGCCTAGGCCAACCTAATTGTTAAACCATCCTGTAATCATGGCATAGTCAGAGTACAAGAACACAAATAAGCTGACGAGACCGAAAGCGATTGCGAATTTATTTTTTTGGCGGGCCATCAACAAGCGAACCACACCAACAAAGATCAGAATCGTAAACAGGATCATGAAAATATCAAATGTCTTAAATGTCGCACTCGCATCCGATGCTGCTGCAAGGATCATGAAACGTACCTCCTCGTGGGTTTCTTCTCGGGCAAATTTACATATCTTCTTCTATGTTATCCATGTGCCCGTCCAGATGCAAGCCCTCCGCCCCTAAAAATGAAAAAAAGTCATAAAAATTTCTCATTTTTAACCAAATTTTCAGATATTAGCATGACTTTCATCATGGCAGAAGCTAGATCAAGTTGCGTTATGGAGTCAGGCATAGGCTGCTTCGTAATTCCAAGTGACTCCGAGCAGGATTCGAGAAACGTTCACTCCTGTTCCTCATACTCCTCAGGAATCGGTTTTCTGCTCTTTTGCCGGTTCCTCATCTAAGTCTTCACTTGGCAATGCCACAGAGGGATCTGTGATCGTAATCCGATCCTGAGGGTCCTTCTTGACATCCAGCGCAACCTCACTGGACGGTTCACTGCTTACATTCAATTTGTTCACAGCAACCACATGGATCGTATACCGGCCGGACGGACCTGCCAACATATTGCGGTTCGGAATAAGATAGGAACGGCTCACTATAGGTTCATCATTCAAACGATACAGTACTCCGTCAGGTCCTATGTAATATACATGATAATTTATGCCTTCCTGCGTATCCGTCCAGGTTAAGCCAATGGATTCATCTTCCTCATATAGGATAGCCTGAAGGCCGGATATTTTATTCGGGCGGCTCGAAACTTCGTTAGAATAGCTACTCTTGCCGAAGCTGTTCACAGCCTCGACCACATAGTAGACGGTCTCCCGAAAACGCACATCTGATGTTACGTAGGCGCCTGACTTCACATTCGCTCCGTCAGCAAATAAGGTATAACCCGTTCCGGACTTCTCGCTGTAATAGATATTGTAAGTTTCACCTGGCTGCTTCGTCCAGGTTAATTGAACCTGACCCTTCACATATTGGAACTTCAGATCCATCGGAGCAGTTGGTATCGTTGTCGGCGAACCCGACTGAGATGCTAGGGACTCTGTCCCCCCATGGGGCTGTACTGATCCGTTAACGGCAGGAGTTGTGGATGATGGTCCCGATGATGAGGTCACGACACCATGGATTACCGGGTGCGGACTTTCTGGTGGTGTTTCTACCTCACCCTCGGCTGTATCCAAGTTGATTTGCTCCACAGCTTTCAACCACTTCGCTGTAACCGAAGCAGCTTCTTCCTGAGTAACGATACCCTTGAGATTCAAAGCATCGGCTGTGGATTCCTTAAAGAGACCTAACTCCATGGCCAGTACGATAGCCTCCTTAGCATAATGACTGAAAGAGCCTTCATGTAACTCCAGCTGCGTGGCTTCCCCGTCCGTGGTTTCCTTGTCGGTAACCCCTTGCAGAGCTCTTTGATACAGCACGGCCATATCTTGACGTGTCAGCGGTTGTCCAACTCCAAATCTTCCGTTCCCTACCCCCTTCACCAGTCCTGCATGAACCGCAGCTTCGATTGCGGAGAAAGCATAGTGATCGTTAGGTACATCCTTGAAGGTAGCCCCTCCTGGAAGTTCACCTGTGCCCAGATTTAAAGCATTGACGATTAATATGACAAAATCCTGCCTGTTGATGGCCGCTTTCGGCTGGATATCCCTACCACCGTCACCGGGATGGAGTCCTCCTTCGGTTAACCGGAGGATGGCTACCTGCGCATCGAAGCCCACCATATCTGAAACGGGTACACCAGCACTTGCTTGTACGTTATCGGATGAGTTTATGTATAAAGCACTTGCTGCCAGAGCTATTAGAACGGAACAGGCGATTCTCTTCATACAATCCCTCCATTTTGTCGCAATTATCAAAATCATACCATATCCTGGAATGCGAAGATATTGGAGGATGATATGAAAATAAAAAAAAGAGCCCCTATTCATACACGGGGACTCCATTATGATGCTAACCTGTTCAATCTGCTGAAATATGAAATGCAATAAGCTGTGGGCTGCACAGCTCCCTTCCAGCATGGAACAGATTCGAAGCTATTAACGTGTCGCTTCCACCTTGTTCAATTCCTTGGTTCGCTTCGTATCACGTTCCAGGATGGGTTTTAGGTACTTCCCTGTATAAGACTCGGCCACCTTGACTAAATCCTCAGGCGTTCCGGTAGCGATGATGGTGCCACCGCCGCTGCCGCCTTCCGGACCCAGGTCGATCAGATAGTCCGCTGTCTTAATGACATCGAGATTGTGCTCGATGACAAGGACGGACTCCCCGGAATCCACCAGGCGGTGAAGCACAACGAGCAGACGGTCGATATCGTCCACATGCAGGCCGGTAGTCGGTTCATCCAGAATATACATCGTTTTGCCTGTGCTGCGGCGATACAGCTCGGAAGCCAGCTTCACGCGCTGGGCTTCACCACCGGACAACGTTGTGGCAGGCTGGCCCAAAGTAATATAACCCAGACCGACATCCATCAGCGTCTGCATCTTCCGGTGAATCTTCGGAATGTTCTGGAAGAAATCCGTCGCATTCTCAACGGTCATCTCCAGTACTTCAGCGATGTTCTTGCCTTTATATTTGACTTCGAGCGTTTCGCGGTTGTAGCGTTTGCCCTTACACACTTCGCAAGGCACGTAGATATCCGGCAGGAAGTGCATCTCAATCTTGATAATACCGTCCCCGCGGCAAGCCTCGCAGCGGCCACCCTTCACGTTGAAGCTGAAGCGGCCCTTCTTGTAACCGCGAATCTTCGCTTCATTCGTCTGGGAATAGATATCCCGGATATCGTCGAAGACGCCTGTGTAGGTCGCCGGGTTGGAGCGAGGCGTACGGCCAATCGGAGACTGGTCGATGTCAATGACCTTCTCGATATGCTCCAAACCTTTCATCTCGCGGTATTGCCCCGGACGTACCTTGGCTCTGTTCAAGTCACGAGCAAGTGTCTTGTAGAGGATTTCGTTGACCAGTGTCGACTTGCCTGACCCGGACACACCGGTTACCGCCGTAAAGACGCCAATCGGAATTTTCACGTTAATATTCTTCAGATTGTTCTCTTTCGCGCCTTTAATCTCAAGCCAGCGTCCATCGGTCTTGCGCCGCTTGCTGTTGACCGGAATGAACTTTCGGCCGCTCAGGTACTGGCCCGTCAGAGAGTTAGGGTCGTTCATAATCTCCTTCGGGGTTCCCTCCGCGATGACTTGGCCGCCATGAATACCAGCGCCAGGACCAATATCGATGATATAGTCCGCAGCCATCATGGTGTCCTCGTCATGCTCGACCACAATCAGCGTATTGCCCAGATCCCGCATATGCTCCAGCGTCGAGATCAGGCGGTCATTATCCCGTTGATGCAGCCCGATGCTGGGCTCGTCCAGAATGTACAGCACGCCCATCAGGCTTGATCCGATCTGCGTGGCTAACCGGATCCGCTGCGCTTCCCCACCGGACAGGGTTCCCGCCGAACGACTGAGATTCAGGTAATCCAGACCCACATTGACAAGGAAGCCCAAACGACTGTGAATCTCCTTCAGAATGAGATTTGCGATCTGTTGTTCTTTCTCGCTAAGCTCCAGATGATCGAAGAATTTCAGGGACTCTCCGATCGACAGGCTAGTGACATAGGCCATGTTGCGGTCGTTGACCGTAACGGCCAGGCTTTCCTTCCGGAGACGATGACCTTTACACACATCGCATGGCTTGCTGCTCATATAACCTTCGATGTATTCGCGAATACCCTCGGAATTGGTATCGCGGTAGCGACGTTCCAGGTTCGGAATGATGCCCTCGAAGGTTACATACGCTTCCTTGCGCTGACCGAAGTCATTCTCATAACGGAAGTGAACCTTCTCATTGCCCGTACCGTACAACAGTTTATTCATCTGTTCTTGGCTAAAAGTACTGACCGGCTTGTCCAGCGGAATGCCGAAATGCGCGCAGACCGATTTCAGAAACTGCGGATAATAAGTGGATGTGCCCCCGCTCCATGCGGCAAAGGCACCTTCCTCCACGCTTTTGCTCGTATCCGGTATAAGCAGCTCCGGATCCACAATCATCTCGACGCCCAAGCCGTCACAATCGGGACAAGCACCGAAAGGGGTATTGAAGGAGAACATTCTCGGCGTCAGCTCTTCCATACTGAAACCGCAGATCGGGCAAGCAAAGTTGGAGCTGAACCGCAGCTCCTCCTGACCCATGATATCGACCAGGAGCTGACCGCCTGATAGGTTCAATGCCGTCTCGATCGAATCGGCCAGACGTGCCTCTATATCTTCCTTAACTACGATCCGGTCCACAACCACCTCGATCGTATGCTTTTTGTTCTTCTCGAGCTCGATGCTTTCCGACAGATCGCGCAGCTCTCCATCGACGCGCACCCGAACGAAGCCCTGCTTCGCTATATCGGCGAACAGGCTCTTATGCTCGCCCTTGCGTCCGGAAATGACCGGCGCGAGGATTTGCAGTCTCGTCTTCTCGGGATACTGCATGATGCGGTCTACCATTTGCTCGACCGTCTGGGAGGTAATCTCCACGCCATGCTCCGGACAGTGTGGGTGTCCGATCCGGGCGAACAAGAGACGCAAATAATCATAGATTTCCGTGACGGTACCTACCGTAGAGCGCGGGTTGCGACTCGTGGTTTTCTGGTCAATCGATATCGCCGGCGAGAGGCCTTCAATGGAATCGACATCCGGTTTCTCCATCTGTCCGAGGAACTGGCGTGCATAAGCGGACAAGGATTCCACGTAACGGCGCTGACCCTCGGCATAAATCGTATCGAATGCGAGAGAGGATTTGCCAGAGCCGCTAAGCCCCGTAAGAACGACGAACTTGTCACGCGGTATCGTGACGTCGATATTTTTCAGATTGTGTGCACGAGCGCCTTTGATCACAAGATTTTCAATGGCCAAACGATATCATCTCCTACTCCATATGGCATGCATGTGGTGCTTATACTTTCACAAAGAGAACGACCGCGTAGGCCGTCCCCCCTGTCATTCGTTTCTCCAACATTTATTCGGCTTGCAGCTCCAGCAGCGCATCACGAAGCTCTGCAGCACGCTCGAATTGCAAATTCTTTGCCGCTTCCTTCATCTCGGACTCCAGACGCTGGATCAGATTCTGACGCTCTTTCTTCGACATCTTCTGTCCCTCGCCAACCAGGTAGTCTGCCTTGCCCTCGGCAACCTTTGTTGCTTCGATGACATCGCGGATCTTCTTACGGATCGTTTGCGGTGTAATACCGTGCTTCTCATTATATGCAATCTGGATGCTGCGGCGGCGCTCGGTTTCCTTAATGGCCCGATCCATAGAGTCTGTGATCTTATCACCATACATGATCACTTTACCTTCCGAGTTCCGGGCAGCCCGGCCAATCGTCTGGATAAGAGCGCGGTCCGAGCGGAGGAAACCTTCCTTGTCCGCATCCAGAATCGCAACCAAGGAAACCTCCGGCAGGTCAAGACCCTCCCGTAGAAGGTTAATACCCACCAGCACGTGGAATGTACCAAGCCGCAGATCGCGCAGAATCTGCATCCGTTCCAATGTCTTGATATCGGAGTGCATGTAACGAACCTTGATGCCGATTTCTTTCAGGTAATCAGTCAGGTCCTCTGACATCTTCTTCGTGAGGGTGGTCACGAGCACACGCTCGTCACGTTCCACCCGGTCATGGATCTCGCTAATCAGGTCATCGATCTGCCCTTCTGTCGGGCGCACATCAATGATCGGATCTAATAGACCCGTCGGCCGAATAATCTGCTCGACCATCGTATCACAGTGCTCCATCTCATACGGACCCGGTGTAGCCGACACGTAGATGATCTGATTGACTTTCTCCTCGAATTCCTCGAACTTCAGCGGCCGGTTATCCAGCGCGGACGGCAGGCGGAAGCCGTGATCAACCAACACCGTTTTCCGTGCCCGGTCACCGTTGTACATCGCGCGGATTTGCGGGAGCGTAACGTGCGATTCATCAATGACAAACAACATATCATCCGGGAAATAGTCAAGGAGCGTATATGGCGTAGCACCAGGCTCCCTGAAGGTCAGGGGGCCTGAGTAGTTCTCGATGCCGGAGCAGAATCCGACTTCCTTCATCATCTCGATGTCGTAACGGGTACGCTGCTCCAGGCGCTGCGCTTCCAGCAGCTTGCCTTCCGAGCGCAGCAGTTCAAGGCGTTCCTCCAATTCGCGTTCGATGTTCACGATTGCTACCCGCATCGTCTCTTCACGGGTAACGAAGTGAGACGCCGGGAAGATGGCGATATGCTCGCGTTCCCCAACCAGTTCGCCGGTTAAGACGTCGATCTCCGTGATCCGCTCGATCTCGTCGCCGAACAGCTCGACGCGAACGGCATGCTCCCCCTTCGAGGCAGGGAATATCTCGATCACATCCCCACGGACGCGAAATGTACCGCGAACGAAGTTAATATCGTTCCGCTGGTACTGGATATCAACCAGCCGCGACAAAATCTCATTGCGCGGCTTCTCCATGCCCACCCTGAGTGAAAGCAGCAATTCTCCGTACTCATGCGGCGAACCCAAGCCATATATGCAAGATACGCTCGCCACAATGATGACATCGCGCCGTTCGAACAGCGAACTCGTTGCAGAGTGGCGGAGCTTATCAATCTCTTCATTAATGCTGGAGTCCTTCTCGATATACGTATCAGAGGAAGGGATATAAGCTTCCGGCTGATAGTAATCGTAATAACTCACGAAATAATCCACCGAGTTATTCGGAAAGAATTCCTTAAACTCGCTGGCCAGCTGTGCAGCCAGCGTCTTGTTATGCGCAATGACGAGTGTGGGACGGTTTACCTTGGCGATTGTCTGCGCGATCGTAAACGTCTTACCCGTTCCTGTTGCACCTAGCAGCGTCTGATGTTTTTTCCCTTGGCGGAGTCCTTCGACCAACGCATCAATAGCCGTGGGCTGATCGCCCTGCGGCTGGAATTCAGACTGGATCTCAAAGGATTTGGTACTGACAACTAAATCGCTCATTGCCCTTCATCACCCTCATACTCTAAAATGAAATTCATGCTAAAAGATATGTCGAAACTTCCCGATGATATACTATGGGAAATTAGTGGTGTCTACGTAAAGAATAAGAATATTTGTTCCCGTCTCATTATACCCTTTACGTTTTTTTGATGCAAACAGTTTAATGAAAATTTCAATAAGTTCCAGCGCGAATGTTCCGTGCTTCAACTTATATCGCCCGGCAGCCTTCACATTCCATGTCGGACTAGCTTCAAGCGAACCCATGATCTTCAAATTAACTTCCTTAAGGAGATGATACAGCGTTATGGATATTACAATTATTTTTGGCATTCTCGCCGGTCTGGCCGCGTTGATCGGAGGGTTTTTATGGGAAGGCGGGCATCTGAGCGGCCTGCTGCAAGGAGCGGCTGCGCTTATCGTATTCGGCGGCACCATCGCCGCCGTCATCGTCAGCTTCCCGGCCACCCGGCTCCGCACCATCCCCGCTGCGCTCAAGCTGGCCTTCGGCCGCAGCAACCGTTCAACGGACGAACTGATTGACGCCATTGTTGATATGTCGGTTACGGCCAGAAGAGACGGGGTGCTGGCGCTCGAGCGTATCTCCGCCGATCACGAGGATCCGTTCTTGCGGGAAGGCATGCAGATGGTCGTCGACGGCAACGATCCGGAGATGGTGCGCCAAATCCTGGAGCTCGATATCAATGCCGCCGAGCAGAAGCACGAAGGATATGCCAAGATTTTCGAGTCCGCCGGGGGATATGCTCCTACCATGGGGATCATCGGTACCGTCATGGGATTGATCCACGTGCTGGGCAGTCTGCAAGACCCAACCGATCTCGGACCTTCGATCGCGGTCGCGTTCACCGCTACTTTATACGGCGTCGCAAGTGCCAATATTATCTTTTTGCCCATTGCGTCCAAGATTAAAGCACGTTCCGAAGAAGAAATTGCAAATATGGAGCTGTTGCTCGAAGGAATTATGGCTGTTCAGAACGGAGAGCACCCGCTGTTAGTTCGTAAAAAGCTAGCCTCCTTCGCTTCCGCTGGCACCACGGACATTCCGTCCTCAAGGGGGATTGTGCATGAGACAGCCGAATAGACGGCGCCGTCATCGCAAGCAGGCCGAAGGCGAACAGCGCGACCGCTGGATGATCACCTATGCCGACCTGATTACGCTGCTCCTGATCTTTTTTGTTGTAATGTATGCCATGAGCCGGCTCGATACGGAAAAATACAAACTTGTCACCCAATCCCTGCAAGCCACCTTCCAGAGCGGAGACAGCATCCTGGAGATGGGTTCGGGCATTACCGGCACAGCCGATACGGAGAACCATAAGAACCCTCCACCGCAGCCTGCCGCCAATGAGGAAGAAGAGGATATAGATGCAGGTTCAGAACCGCTAACTGAACGGGAGCTGGCTTTCCGTGCCCAGGAGGAAGAGCTGGCGAACTTTATGGGGCTTATTCAGCAATACGTGAAAGACAACCAGCTCGAAGAGGATATCTTTATCGCGGACGAGCCGCAAGGGATTGCCATTACGTTAAGCGACCGCTTTCTGTTCGATGTCGGCAAGGCCGAGCTTAAACCCGGGGCCGCTCCCGTTCTGGGCAAATTGGCAAGCCTGTTCGGTGATTTAAACACCACCGTGAGCATCGAGGGGCATACGGACAATGTGCCAATCGGACGCTATTCCAGCTACAAGGACAACTGGGAGCTTTCCGGTGCCCGGGCGATGTCGGTACTGCGGTTCTTCCTTGAGAGCAGCAAGCTGGATCCGGAAGGCTTCCAGTATGCAGGTTATGCCGATACGAGGCCAGCCGCGGATAATGCGACTGCTGAAGGCAAGCAGAAGAACCGGCGGGTTGAAATTACGGTGTTACGACAGCTTAAGGAGTAGGAAGATAGCCTCCATGCGGCTCAACCCACTCCACGCCTTGACTTAGAAGAAAATGCCACCCCATCGTCACCAATATGAAATAAGCGCCCGGTAGACTGAATCCATGCATTCAGATCTGACCGGGCGCTTTCGTTTAAAAAAAATGATTCGATTACTAACAACGTTCCTGAGAGATATTAGGTTTCCAACATACTTGTTAAGCTAAGCGCCTTGCCCTGCCCCGCGCTCGCTTGGCCGCAGGACAGCGGAACCGACGGCCAGCAGAATAACCGCCATCAGACTGAGGATGGCTAGCGGCAGTGCGATATCGGATAACGTGCCGCCTGTAGCCGCGATCTCCACCGCCTCAATGGCCCATTTTTGCGGTATGAAGTTGGCGATCTTCTGCATGAATTCCGGCATGATAGCGAGCGGCCAGAAACACCCGCCCAGCATGCAGGTCGGCGTGACGATCATGGAATTAATCATAGCCGCATTTTGCCCGTTCCGGATCAACCCAGCAACCGTACTTGCCAGCCCTAACGATACCATCATAAAGGCCATCAGAATAAGGAAATGCAGCAGTAACGGAATTCCGTAATCATAACGGAGCACATACCGGCTGAGCGCGAGCACGATGATCACCTGCAACGAGCCGACCACCAAGCTGCCCAGAAAATTACCTAAAGCGATCTGATAGGCACGCACCGGTGCAGTGTACATGCGAGACAGCGTTCGCTGTCTGCGGTCATCGATCATCATCGACACAACGCTGGAGATGAGGGTCATTATGAACATCAGGGTAAAGCCTGTTACGTTCGAGAGTCCCGGCTTGGCGTACAGATTCAAATCCGTGACCTCAGTATCCACCCGATTCAGCGCGGATTGCTTGAGCACTTCTTGCAGCATCAACATGCGGTCAACAGCCAGCTCGGAGGTTTCCCGAATCAAAGCAGCCGTGCCGCTCAGACGCGTAACCGCAGAGTCCGCCGTCATTCGTATCATCACCGAAGCTTCCGAAGTTGAAGCCTCATATACCTGAACCGTCGGCCACTGTCCTTCAATCAATCCGTCGCTGAAGCCCTCCGGTATATAAACGCCTACCATGCTTTTATTCTCCACCAGGTCTTCTCTCAACATGTTCTCGGATTCGAACTCCTTGAGTACGTATTGTCCGCTGCGCTCCAGCTCGTTCATCAGATACTGGCCTGCCGGGCCCTCATCCTCATTCACATAAGAGACTAGAATGCTCGCAGCCGAGGTCTGCCCCAACAAAAACACCGTCAAGGTAACAACCACGCAAGGAACCAGCAGGAAGACGATCCAGCCTCTTTTGCGCCCCAGTGTGCGTCTTACCATATGCCAGGCTATGGTTAAGCTATGCATGGTATCCCACCTTTCTGTACGTAATCATGGCTGCAGCCGACAGGGCCGCGGTAATAGCCGCTAGCATACCCAGACAAGTGAGAATCAATTGCACGTCGCTGTTCAGCATCATCCGCAGCATGCTCTGCATGGCCCAATGATTGACGGTGAAGGAAGCGATCTTTTGGAAAAATTCCACGGGAAGCGGCATGAATCCCCCGCTGACAAATGTCATGGCGATAATGATCGCCTGCATCAGCCCCCTGGCTCCTGCCGCCGTTGAGGAGACTAGGGTTATAAACGTGGCAATGGTCATGGACGATAGCGTGATTAAAACGCAGACCATGATGAGCAGCAAAGGGTGAGGCCCCCATTTCACGCCATACAGCCACATGGAACCCAGCACAATGGCTGCTGCCTGTACAAGCGTAATCAGACTGCAGCCGATAATCTTACCGGCAAATACAGTTCCGGGTGTGACCGGTGCGCTTTGCAGGCGATACAGGGTCCGGCTTTCCCGCTCTCCCAGCAGACTGCTGCTTGCCATCTGACCGGAATACAAAAGAAACATGATCAGCATGGAGGCTGCGTAATATTGGGCTGCTGAATACGTGGCTCCTTTCTCGCTTAGTTTCCCGATCGTTACGTTCGGTCCGGACGAGGTTTCAACAGGTGCTGCCGTTTGAGCGGCAAGAACTTTATCTCCGCCCATAACGATAACCTCCGCCTGTTTGTGATTGACATCCGCGATAAAGGTCTTGAAGATGATGTCTGCTACCAGGTTGAGATTACGGTCTCTTCCGGGCAACAATTCAAGCTTCACGTCCGCTCCCTGGCCCATTCGTTCATCAAAGGAAGCGGGAATTATCACCGCATAATCCACCTCGCCCCTGCGCAGCTTTCCTGCAACCTCTTCACGACTGGCTGCCATCTCTTGAACCAGAATGTCCTGTATCTCCGGTGAGCCGGTTAGAGCCTGAACACTCCCCGGCAGCTGGCCTCCGTCCGCAGCATTCACAACAAATCCCACTCTGACCGATGGCTGTTTAAACTCCTGATCGTTGCCAAACCAGCCCGAGAGTGCATTTCCCAATATAAAAATAAGGAGGAGCGGCAGCAAAAACTGGTTAATCAGCACCGATCGGCTGGTAGCCATCCGCTTTAGCTCAAACCAGGCAATAATCATCGTATTCATCTACGGGTATTCCTCCTCCATGAATTCCTCTGCATATGTCCCTTATGATCAATCACGCAGCGTCCGCCCGGTCAGACTGAGAAACAGCGTTTCAAGCCCCGGTTCCTCGCACTCCAGGGAGCGAAGCGTCGTATGCTGTTTACTGCAGATGAACAGAATATCCTGCAGCTCCTCCTGAGCCGACGGTACATAGACCTCAATCTGGTTATCATTCTGCGTGACGCGTCGAACGCGCGGGTGAATGGTCAACTCCTCCACCAATTCCGGTGTGATTCCATCAGCCGTAAGTATGATTTTTTCCTCATGCGCCACGCGTGCCCGAAGCTCCTGCTGCGTCCCGCAGGCGATAACATGACCTTGATCCATAATCGCCACCCGATCACTGATCGCAGCAACTTCCTCCATATAATGACTCGTATAAATTACGGTAGATCCCATGCGGTTCAACGTCTTCACGGATTCCAGGATATGATTTCGGGACTGCGGATCAATCCCTACCGTAGGCTCATCCATAATGATCAGCTTCGGACGGTGTGTGATCGAGCATGCAATATTCAGTCTGCGTTTCATCCCTCCGGAGAAGGTGGACGGCTTTTCCTTCGCCCGATCCTGCAAGCCGACAAACTCCAGCGCCTCTTGCACCCGTTCCTTCAACTGGTGGCCTCGCAGCCCGTACAATTTTGCAAAAAAAACGACATTATCCCAAGCCGACATCTCTTCGTACAGAGCCAGATCCTGCGGCACCAACCCGATTCTCCGCTTCACTTCCAGCGGCTGCTCATCAATCGAGATACCGTCCACCTTAATGCTGCCCTGATCCTTGGGAAGAAGGCCACAGATCATACTGATGGACGTGCTTTTGCCGGCCCCGTTCGGTCCTAGAAGTCCAAAGATTTCCCCTTCGTTCACTTCCAGGTTCATATGATCCACCGACAGCTTGTTTCCATATCTTTTCACGACATCCTTCATCTGCAGAAAGACCGCCATATTCACCATCTCCATTTCTCATATCTCTCGCAACCATTTGTTGATTTCATTCTACCTGGGATATCCGAATTATTAAGGTAGAAGAAGTCACCTTATAGGGTGACGAAAGTCATCTCCTTGCCAAAAACATCCTTGTGATATAATGAAGCCAATCGATTGAACGTTTTGATTTCACTATGGAAAAGGGTCTGATCGCACGTGACATCCCCACTCACCTATCTAAGGTATGGATTAATTCTTCTTCCGGCCGCCGCAGACATCTTTTTGCAGCAGCTCGATGATTACGGGGAATATATGGTGTACATATTGCTGTTTCTGGCGATTACGGTGCTAAGCCGCTTTTTGCCATCGCCTGCTTATCTGAAGGCAGCCGCTCTGCTGGAAATTCCACTATCTCTGTGGCTATGCCATCAATACGGCTTCATGATGGTGTTCCTATCCATCTCTACCCTATGCGTCTATTTGCCCTTATTGCAGCGGCCAGGCAGGCTATGTCTGGCGCTCGGTCACCTTCTGTTGCTCAACTTGGCCATAACCGATTACGATGCCCTGCTGCTGACGACAGCCAATCTTCTGTTTCTGTTCATGGCAGTAACGTTCAACCACATCCATGAAATGCATCAGAAGCAAGTGGATCATATTCAGTTATACGACGAGCTGAAAAGGCTGCATTTCCAGCAGGATGAAGCAGGCAGACAATTGCTGCAATTTGCCCATCAGGTAGAGAGCGCAGCGCAGGCCGAGGAGCGTAACCGCATCTCCCGCCAGCTGCATGACGATATCGGCCACCGCCTGATTCGCATAAAAATGATGATGGAAGCAGCTCTCCATATCGTGCCTCAAGATTCCGGGCGCGGCATGGACATGCTCCATCAAATCCGTGACCAGCTAGGAGAGAGCATGGAGCAGATGCGATCGGCCGTAAAACAAATGAACCCGGTCCGGCGGATTACGGACGACTATTCCCTGGATCGGCTCCTGGAAGAGACCGGCCGGGAGACCGGGATCGAGACCGACCTTATTTTGCAGGGCATCCCCTATCCGCTCTATCCCAGTCAACAGGTGGTGCTGTACAAAAATGCCCGTGAAGCTATCACAAACGCCATCCGCCATGGCGAGGCTAAACGAATCCAAATCATCCTGCATTACGGAGATCAGGACGTCCGGATGGAGGTTTCCAACGATGGCACAGTCCAGGAGCCGGCTGGCCACGAAGCTGCACCAAACCATCAAGGTATCGGAATAAGCAGCATGCTCGAACGAACCCAAGTGGTGGGTGGGACGCTGGAGGTAAGGAGAACCGTACCTTTTACTGTCATCACCCGGCTGCCTGTCTACCAGAAGCGTGAGATTATGTAATTTAACAAGACAAGACGCAGTATCTTATTTTATAGAAAAGGTCGTGGCCATCCATGATATCCGTTTTAATTGTAGATGATGACCCGTTCATTCGGGAAAGCTTGAAATTACTAGTGGGGATGGACCCGGATATCGAAGTATCGGCTGTCGCCGAGCACGGCGAGGAAGCGCTGGCTTTGTTGGAGGAGGGACTTCCTGTCGATGTTGTGCTCATGGACATTCGGATGCCTGTATGTGACGGTGTGGAAGGAACGCGGCGGATTCGTGAACGACATTCGGATGTGCGAGTGCTTATGCTGACTACCTTCGATGATGATGATTATATCGTGGAGGCTCTGCGGAATGGGGCTAGCGGTTATCTGCTGAAGAACATTCCGCCGGACCGCATCATCCAGGGAATCAAAACGGTGCATGACGGTAACATGTTGATTCATCCCGATATCGCCCGCAAGCTGACTGGCATGCTTCGTCCAACGTCGCAGCCCGTCCCTAAAGCTGCTGAGCTGGAACAATTCGGGCTGACCCCGGCCGAGAAGAAAGTCGTCGTCCTTATTGCGGACGGCTTGTCCAATAAGGAAATTGCCGGACAGCTTTACTTAAGCGAAGGCACCGTCAAAAACTATGTCACCGAAATCCTGGGAAAGCTGAATCTTCGGGACCGGACGCAAATCGCCATTTTTTATCTTAAAAAGATGCAGGGTTAACTCCATTCAAAAAATTTCATAGCTTATATAAAAAAAAGCGGGCCCTTGTCCATATAGGACAAAGGCCCGCTTTCAGTATCATGATGAATGGAATCCAGCTTCTTCGGAGCCGCCGGTCGTCTTACTACCGGAAGAACCACGCTTGCTGCGAATATGAAGTTTATTCGCCAGCAGGGTGATCAAGCTTACCGGCTTCAACCCGACCGCTATGCCATCCCTCGGGTCGGGGGCAACGATAGCTCCCAATTGATGATGATCCCCCGCGTAGATTGCACGCTGCAGGAATTTACTCTCCCCTTGATGGTTCTGAACCTCCAGCTTACAGAAGGCCGAATTCTGACGAAGCGCGCTATGCAGCTGTTCCTTACTGTGAATCAGTTTACCGTTCACCTTCAGGATCGTCTCTCCTGCCAGAATGCCAAGTTCGCTTGCCGGACTATTCGGAAGCACTGCGAGAACGCGTAGTCCACGAATCGGATGCACAAAGATGGGACTGCGCTGCTGTTCTTCATAACGGCTGTACCACACCAAGCCCTCATGCAGCAGTAATGCCGCTAATGCAGCCACGATCGTGAGTGGTGTCCACCACTCGGCCAACAGGCTCAATGCCAGCACAATGGCTCCGTAGAATATGAGCCGCTTCGATGTGATGCTTGCCTTCTCCTGCGGGAGCATGCTCTGCGTCATTTCCCCGAAGCCAATCACGACCGGGAGTGCCATCATGGTAAAGCCTGTACTCCAGGCATCACCACCGAAGAATGGCGTCCATGGCAGCACGCTGCCTCCGCTTACAGCCGGAACAAGCAAGAACAAGGGCAAGGGCCAGAAGCTCTGCATGTGATAACCGCCAACGAGCTTGCCACGCTTACCCTCAAGAAACAGCGGTGTAGCAAAACCCGAACCCTGTATCCTGACAAGCAAGGCTTCTGCAAAATGCAAAACGGCGGATAAAGCCAGCAGCGCAGGAATGTCCAATCCATAGATCGTTGTCGTTATGTGACTGACCCAGCCATCCGGCTGCCAATTCGGAAACCAGCCTAATCCAAACTGAATGATCCCGAGAAGACCGATGGAATAGGCAAAGCATAAGTACCGGATATGAAACAGCATCAGGATCAGGGAAGTCACCCATATGCATATGATGGCTTCCAGGCTTAAGGATATTCCCAGGAAGGCTACTACAATGGATACGCCGATTCCTGCCAGCAGCCCGCCCAGAAACGTTCGCCAAGTCTGCAATCCCCAGGAATGCAGCTTCACATGGAACAACTTACGCTCCACCAACACCTGCCTTCGGTAGAACAGCATGACAAACAAAATCGAAATATAATAAAAGGGCTGCGTCAGCAGTTGTATGCCTGCATCTATCCCATACATCAGCAGTTGTTTCAATGTCTCCAACAGCTTGCCACGCTCCTTTCAGCTTCAAGATGCTTCGAAATTTATACTTTCAGATATCTTAAAAGAAAAAAAAGAAGGCTAACGTTCAGCCTTCTTACTTGTTCGACGCCTTGGCGGCGATTTCCTTCCGGACCTCAGCAATTCCGCGATTCATTTGATTATCCTCTTTCGGATCCTGAATCTTCTCAATCAATGCGGCTTCCAATGCCTCGGCTGTAGCGCCGTTAAGGATACCGTCCGCTTTCAGCTTGTGCTTGCTCTGGAAACTCTTAACGGCCTTCTCTGTATTCCGGTCGAAATAGCCATCCGTACGCCCGATCTTATGACCAACCGCTTCAAGCATGATCTGTGCATTCTTCACATCCGTGCTATTCGTGTCGTACGTATAAGTTTTCTTCTTATCGATCGGTGCAACGGTAAAGTATTCTGGCTGTGACACCTGAATATCCGGCTCAATTCCCTTCTCATGGATCCAGGTACCGTTTGGCGTCAACCACTTGGCAATCGTTACTTTCAGCAGGCTTCCATCGCCAAACTGCTTATCAAAGCTCGTTTGCACGGTACCTTTTCCGAAGGAATGCTCTCCCATCAAGGTAGCTCCTGCCGATTGCTGCAGTGCGCCTGCCAAAATTTCGGAAGCGCTGGCGCTGCCCTTGTTCATCAGCACCGTTATCGGATAGGATTTCGCCTCACCGCCCGAAGGATGCTTCTCCCGCTTCTTATTCTTATCCTCTACCTGAACGATCAACTCGCCTTTAGGTACGAACTGCTCTGCAATGTCGATGACAACGGACAGCACGCCGCCTGGATTGTTCCGGACGTCGATCAGCAGTCCCTTCATGCCTTGGCTTTCCAGTTTCTTGAGTTCTTCCTTAAAGCGTTCGCCTGTATTCAGCGAGAATTGGGAGATCTCAATAACACCGATTCCGCCCTTCTCCATCCGTGCCGACACGGTTTCCAGATCGACGTCATCACGAACGATAACATACTCGACAGGCTGCTCAGAGCCTGCACGCTTAATCTGAAGGACGGCCTTGGAACCTTTCGGACCGCGAATCTTGTTGACTGCCGCGTTCAACTCCAGACCCTGCAAAGATTCCCCATTAACTGAGAGGATGGTATCCTTTGCCCGAATCCCGGCTTTATCCGCAGGAGATCCCTTGATCGGGGATACAACAACGACACTGCCATCTACAGAGGATACCTCCGCACCAATCCCTGAGAAGGAGCCCTCAATGCTCTCTTCAAACTGGGCTGCCGTTTCTTTTCCCATATAGTTGGAATATGGATCTTCCAGCGCTTCCATCATCCCGTTGATGGCGCCGTCGATCAGTTTCGACCGATCGATATCCTTGTAATAATTGCTTTCGATGAGGTCAATCGCTGTCCCCAGTTTTTTCGCTTCAGACTGCTCCAGTCCATTCCTGTTTGCTATACTGGCCAGCAGCCCCTCACCGTCTCCGGTCTGACTAGGAGCGGGCAGCTGGGTCAAAGCCATCGTTAACAGCACGCCGCACAGCATGGCAGCTATGACCAGAAAGACAGCCGTTCGTTTTTTCAGCAAGTACTTCACCGCCTTTGTACGTTTCAACTGCTACACATGGGGAATCCCGTCCACCTAGTATATGATTGGCTTGCTGGGAATATTTATACAGCGGTCTGAAGGTTATATGGTATAAGTCCTAAAAGTTTGTTACAGATAAGGCGAAGGATTGACCGGCGATCCATTGATCCGAACCTCAAAATGAAGATGCGGTCCTGTGCTCTGACCCGTGGAACCCACTTCGGCAATCTTCTGCCCTCTGGACACCTTGTCGCCTTCGCTGACTTTAATGCCGCCATTGCGGATATGTCCATACAAGGTCCATACGCCGCCCCCATGATCAACAATAACACAGTTTCCGTAACCGCTCCACCACTCGGCCAATATGACCGTGCCGCTCTCAGCTGCCCGGATCTCAGTCCCCTGTGGTACCGCGAAATCTTGGCCTGTATGCATCTTGCCAGCCTGGCCCGTTACCGGATGAACTCGAGGCCCATAACCCGATGAAAGTCTGGCACCGGAAACCGGGATCGCGAATGGTCCGCCGTTACCTGTGTATCCGCCGCCACCTTTACTTCCACCGAGGGTGGTCGCCTTGGCTCTTTTCGCCGCAGCCGCTTTGGCAGCCGCTGCTTTACGGGCAGCTTCCTCAGCCGCAAGCTTATTCTTTTCCTTCTGCAGATCCGAACGTTTGCTTGCCAGGGCAACCAACATTTTATCCTGCTCTTCGGTCAAGATTTCCGCATCCTCGATATCCTGATCATACTGGGCCAGTAGTATGCGCTTCTCCTGTTCCTTCTCGTTCAGGATACTCTTGCGGTCCTCCATTTGACCATACAGGTCCTTGGCGGTTGCATACTGTCCTTCAAGCTCCTTCTTCTTGTCGATGACCAGCAGCTTGTCCTGCTTATGCTCCACCAGCAAATCCTGGTCCTGGTTAACGATCGTCTTCAAAGAATCCGCACGCTCAATAAAATCGCTGAAGCTGGTCGAGGAGAGCAGCACATCCAGATAAGATACTTGCCCATCCATATAGATGAGGCGAATCCGGGATTCCAACAGCTTCTCACGGGAGGCGATACGCTCCTCCGCCGCTTCAAGTTCTTTGGTCGTTTTTCTCAGCAGATCCTCTGTCTCCTCGATCTTCATGGAGATTTTGGTCAATTCATTGCTGACGATGCTGATCTGCTCCATCACATATTTCAAATTCTTCGTTGTTTTTTTCTTGTAATGCTGAGCTTCTTGTTTATTTTCCGCTGCTTTGTTCTTCTGTGCCCGTGCTTTCTTGACCTGCTCCTGAAGCACTCTCAGCTCTCGATCTACATCGGCTGAAGTCTTCTTCTCGGCTTGTCCGACGGTCGGTTGAATCATAACAGTGGCCAGTAATAAGGCTGCTACTCCTGCGGCGATTTTCTTCAAGTTTCGCTCCCCATCCTTTACCTTGTTTTATACTTTCAAAAATTTACGTATCGACATGGTGCTGCCCCAGATGCCAATGACCATGCCCAGCCCAACGATAATGATGCCGAGCTGCAGCCACAAATCTCCCAGCGGGATTAAGCTCTTTGCCAGCGTCAGATCGGTTTGCGACGCAGCGTACAGACGATTGTAGCCTACAAACAACAGCGTGACCGTCACAATGGAGCCCATCAGGCCGATCATGGCACCTTCCACGAAAAACGGCCAGCGAATGAAGTTGTTGGTCGCGCCGACAAGCTTCATAATGCCGATCTCGCGGCGACGGGCCAAAATAGTAACCCGAATGGTGTTCGAGATCAGGAACATAGACATCAAACCGAGTCCCGCTACGAAAATAAAGCCGATATTCCGCACCGTCTTCGTAATCTTGAACAGAGTTTCGACCGTGCCTTCCCCATACTTGACTCGCAGGATCGGCTCCTCCGTATACTTCTGGTTCAGAGCGGTAATCTTGTCGGCAACAAAACCGACCGTGGTCGGTTCAATAACGGAAACCTCGAATGCATCAGGAAGCGGATTCTGGTCCGCCTCGCTGAAGCCTTCCACCCATTCGGAGCCCAGGCTTTCCTCAAGCTCCTTCATGCCCTCTTCCTTGGACACGAACTTGATGCCGCCGACCTCCGGCATTGCCTCGATTTCACTCTTAATGGTTTCGCGCAGCTTCTTATCCACATTGAGATTTAAGTACGTATTGATTTGCACATTGCTATCTGCTTTATCGGCTAAAGCGTTAACATTCATGACTAATAGCATGAAAACGCCCAGTATAAACAAAGACACTACGATGGAAGTAACCGATGCGACCGACATCCATCCATTCCGGAAAACGCTCTTCGCCCCTTCCCGCAAGTGCCGCAAGAAGGTTCTAAAATTCATACCCGTAATCTCCTCTCTGCTGGTCACGGACGATCTGTCCATGCTCAATCGCAAGAACGCGTTTACGCATGGTGTTCACGATATCCCTGTTGTGGGTAGCCATTACGATGGTGGTTCCCCTGAAATTGATTTCATCCAGCAACTGCATGATGCCCCACGAGGTTTCCGGATCCAGGTTACCTGTAGGCTCGTCCGCAATAATGACGGAGGGGTTATTCACAATCGCTCTGGCGATTGCGATCCGCTGCTGCTCACCCCCGGAGAGTTGGGAAGGTTCGCGGTTCGCCTTGGCTCTCAGGCCCACAAGCTCCAGCACCTCCATGACCCGTCTCTTGATGAGACGCTGCGGCGCTTCAATAACCTCCATGGCAAAAGCTACATTTTCGTAAGCAGTCAGCTTGGGCAGCAGACGATAGTCCTGAAAAATAACCCCGATATTTCGGCGAACATAGGGAATTTTGCGCTGCTTCAGCTTCCCGATATTAAATCCATTAACAGAAATTTGCCCCTTCGTAGGCACTTCTTCTCTATAGATAAGTTTCATAAACGTCGATTTGCCAGCACCTGACGGTCCGACAACATAGACAAATTCATTTCGATTGATTTTGACGGAAACTCCTTGAAGCGCATGAGCGCCGTTCGGATAAGTCTTCCATACGTCCTGCATTTCGATCACTTCATCACTTCCCAATCCTTAATTAGCCATTATACTTTTCGACAGTTTCCATCGAATTCCTTTAAAATCCATGAAAAATCCTCACGACATCGTCTATTGTAACAAAATTGTTACCTTTTGAGTACCCGAAAGTTTAAGCCCACCGTGACATATACATGAAAAAGTGCATGAACTGCGGCCAATACGAAGTTAAGAAGGTGGTTCGAATGAAAAAAATTCATCTTGGTCTCATCATTGTCATCAGTTTCGGTCTTCTCCTCTCCGTCGGCTTCGGTCTATTGACGATGTACGTGAACCAGAAGGAACTCCCGAAGGGGGTCGTTCTCTCCGGTTGGCAGGTAGGCGGTACACCCGCAGACGAGGTGCTGTCAGAGCTGGATCAACGGCTGCAGGCGATGACAGCATTGAAGGTGGAGCTGCAATCGGACACTCTGAAAGGGCACACGGAAAGCTTCACTCTCCGGGAAGCCGGAGTTCAATTCAGCGCTGCCGATTTTCGGGAAGCTATCGCCAGGTTGTCCGAAGGATCATTATGGGATCAGGTTTTTTACCGGCGTAACTTTCAGCTGGAGTGGCATATATCCACGGACTGGGATCGCAATGTGTTAAAAGAGCGGTTGAGCGAAGACTGGCAAAAGGAACGCTTTGGCGAACCCGTCAATGCGGTACGGAGCATATCCGAAGATGACGTTGTCCGGTACACCCCGGAGAAAACGGCATACCGCATCGATTGGCCGGCATTCTATGAAGGGTTCGTCGCTGCGCTTCCGAATGAGTCTCACTTCACCGAGCCGAAATTGGATGAGATCATTACGGTCCAACTGCCTGTCATCCGTCAAAAGCCCCCCGTTACCGTAAAATCGCTGCAGGATGAGGGGATTGAGCGCAAAATCGTCGAATTCTCTACCAGTCTCGGATCCAGCGGGCCTGGACGCGTTCATAACGTGACTGCCGCTGCCAAAGCCGTAGACGGCATGATTCTGAAGCCCGGCGATGAATTCAATTATGCTCATATTATTGATGCCGCGAAGAAGGAGTACGGCTTTGAAGAAGCCCCCGTTATCGTGAACGGCAAGCTGGTTCCCGGGATCGGCGGCGGGATCTGCCAGGTATCCAGCACAGTCTATCATGCCGCTTTGCTCGTCGGGCTGGAAATCACCGAACGGCGCAATCATTCCCTTCCGGTCAGCTACCTGCCCAAGGGGCAGGATGCCACCTTTGCTGAAGGGGTGATCAATTTTCGCTTTCGGAACAATACAGGTAAGCATCTGCTTATTTTATCGGAGGTATCGCACGATAATTTAACACTAAAGATGTTCGGCACCTTCCCGGAAAATACGGAATATGAGCTTGTGTCCACCACCGTTGAAACCTTGCCGTCACCAGAGAAAATCATTCACAATAACTCGCTTCCTCCAGGACTCAAGCAGGTGGTTCAGAACGGGAAGCCAGGCTATGTGGTTGAAACCTACCGAGCCAAGAAAGTAAACGGCAAAGTTGTGGAGAACGTCAAAATATCCAAGGATACCTACCGCCCCCAGAACAGCATCGTTGCCATTAATCCGACGAACGATGTCCAACTGCCTGAAGCGAATGATACCCCGAAAGAGGAAGTGGTTGAGGACGGTATCAGTGCCCCGTAAACCTGAAGACAACATGGAACAGCCCGGATTCGCGATAGAACCGCGAATCCGGGCTGTTTGCCTTGCCGTTATTTCAATGTAATGTATCGACTTTATAGCAGCTCTCGTATTCTCCAGACGGATATCCTCGCCTTCAATCAGCTCGGCATTCAGATGTCCCATCCGGAAGGGCATCGTGTTTCCCTTAAAACCGCCGAGACGCTCTGACCTCGGCTTCCGGATGCTGTGACAGTTCATCTCTGTACTCCACTTGCCGAATCTCGCACCCTTTGCCTAGGATCACCCGGTTACCGCGGACGATATCGGCTTCAACATACTCGAGATCAAGGACATCGCCTTCAATAATACGAGCCTCCAGCCGTGTTCCCCGTAAAGGCAAGGACAGCATTTCCCAGAGCCGCTTCCCTTTTTTGCGGACCGTTATCCGGTCTCCAACGATTTCCTGTGCAAGGCAGCGGCCCAATACTCGGATATCCGCTGTTCCAACATGCAGGCGGCCATCGATCTTAAATCCCCCTTGCAACGTGGCGGATTCACTCCGCACGTCACCACGGCTTCTCAGGTTTCCGGTGACCTCAAGTTTCTTCGATTCGGAATCTCCGTGAATGCTGCAATGCCCCCCGATAAAGATGGAGCGACTGCGCAATCCATCCTTCAAACTCAGGCTGCCGGCTACATGCAGCTCCTCAGACTCCACAGCCCCCTTAATGGTTCCCGAACCGTTCACGCGAATCGTACGGGCAGCGACGGCGCCACTAACACTCATCGTTCCATTGCCTATTAATTCTCGGCAATCCAGATCTCCATTCACCTGCCCGGCACCGTCAATGCGCACCTTATCGTATTGGCCGCCGCTTGAACTTCCGGTTCCCGTAATCTTCAGATCGGACAGCTTGTCGTCATGTGGTATCATGAGTATCCTCCTCCAGATTTACAAAGTAATCACTATCTATATCTTAACTTCTTCATCACAACAGTTATTTCTACAATAAATGTCCGTCCTCCACCAGGTGGAGTCATAATCTCCCTCTAAGATACCACAACCCCGCTATTCATAGAACAGCCCGATGGCTGAACTTCACCTCGGTCCCAAGACCGAGGCGTTCTCAGGCACTTTATCTCGTCTTTTCCTGCAAATGATGGTTCGGATTTGCTTGGAGTAAGGGAGATTGATTGTGATATGATTCAAATAGGCTCGTTCATTGATCTCTCATTTATTAAAGTGAAAGGGGATACATCATCATGGCTCTTATGCAATGTCGCTTTTACTCGGAGGTACTGGGTCTCAGTACGTCCATGACCGTCATTCTCCCTCAGCAAACCTCTTCGCAGATCGGTATGACCAATCATGCCAAAAGCGGTCTGCATCCGACGCTCTTCCTGCTGCACGGCCTGTCCGACGACGATTCCATCTGGCTGCGCAGAACCTCCATTGAACGCTATGTGGCCGAGATGGGCATTGCCGTCGTGATGCCGCAAGTTCACCGCAGCTTCTATACCGACATGGAATACGGTGGCAAATACTGGACCTTCATCAGTCAGGAGCTGCCGGCCATTGCCCGTTCCTTCTTCCCGTTATCCCACGCGAGGGAAGATAACTTCGTTGCCGGCTTGTCCATGGGCGGATACGGGGCATTCAAGCTGGCGCTCCGCTGCCCGGAATCCTTTGCCGCGGCTGCCAGTTTGTCGGGCGCGCTCGATATGGCGGGTCATATCCGGAGGAATGAGGCCTTGTTTGAACATCAATTAGTCTACGGAGATCAAGATATTACCGGTACCGACAATGACTTGCTGTGGCTGCTTCAGGAAGTCGAACGATCCGAAGGGCCTAAGCCGCTGCTGTATCAATGCTGCGGAACCGAAGACTTCCTCTATGAAGACAATCAAGCGTTCCGCAAAGCCTGCGAAGAAACCTCCCTCGAACTCACCTATCAGGAAGGTCCAGGCGATCATGATTGGGGATATTGGGATACCCACATTCAGGATGTGCTGAAGTGGCTCCCGTTGAAGGCCTGATGAACCTATAGACACATCTGGACGGGCCGGCGGTTCGTTCAACGGTATCTTCCCATATCTTAAAAAAGGTGGATCGGCAAATGTCATGTTTGCCGATCCACCTCTATTTTTTTCACGCCAAGTATTCTATGCCGTTACTCTACATTCCCTTGACGGAGACCCAGCCATTCCTCCGTGACCTGAAGGGTCTGCACGCTGCGATCAATGGCCGCCTTCACTTGCTCGGTTGCCGTGCCGCCGTAAACGTTACGCGCATTGACCACCGTCTCCGGTTGAAGGACGCCATAAATGGAGTCGTCGAACAGCTCCGAGAACTGCTTGAACTCGTCCAGCGTCAGGTCCAGCAGATACTTGCTGTTCTGGATGCAGTACAATACGGTCTTGCCGATCACTTCATGCGCCTGACGGAAAGGAAGTCCTTTGCCCACCAGGAAGTCCGCGATGTCGGTTGCGTTCGAGAAGTCGGTATTCACCGCTTCGCGCATGCGGCCTTTGTTGACCTTCATCGTGGCGATCATCGGCGCGAACAGCTGCAATGCGCCTTCCAGCGTAGCCACCGTATCGAACATGCCCTCTTTATCTTCCTGCATATCCTTGTTATAAGCAAGCGGCAGGGACTTCAGCACGGTGAGAAGACCGATTAGATTGCCGTATACCCGTCCGGTTTTGCCGCGAACAAGCTCAGGCACATCCGGATTCTTCTTCTGCGGCATAATGCTGCTGCCCGTGCAGAACGCATCATCCAGCTCGATGAAGTTGAACTCCGTGCTGCTCCAAAGCACCAGCTCCTCGCTTAAGCGGGACAAGTGCATCATGATGATGGAAGCATCCGAGAGGAATTCCAGGATGAAGTCGCGGTCGCTGACCGCATCCAGACTGTTCTCGTAAACACCATCAAACCCAAGCTGCTCTGCCACGAAATGGCGGTCGATCGGGAACGTTGTACCCGCAAGCGCGCCTGCCCCGAGCGGCAACACGTTAATACGCTTATAGCTGTCGATCAGACGGTCGATATCCCGCTGAAACATGGACACGTAAGCCATCAGATGATGTGCGAACAGAATCGGCTGTGCACGCTGCAGATGCGTATACCCTGGAATAATCGTATCCAGGTTATCCTTGGCTTGTCCGATCAATGCGGTTTGCAGCTCATGCAGCATGCCAGTCAGCGCCACCACGCGGTTACGTAAATACAGATGCATGTCCGTAGCCACTTGATCGTTACGGCTGCGGCCTGTGTGGAGCTTGCCGCCGACAGGTCCGATTTCCTCAATCAGATTCTTCTCGATGTTCATATGAATATCCTCATCCGATACGGAGAACTCGATGCTGCCCTCACGGATGCGCTCCAGCACCTTGTTCAAGCCAGCCTTGATCGTCTCCACGTCTTCGGCCGGCACGATGCCGCATTTGCCCAGCATAGACACATGCGCAAGGCTTCCCTGGATATCCTCTTCGGCCAGCTGCTTGTCAAAACCGATGGATGCCGTATATTCCTCTACCAATGCGTTGGTCTGCTTCGTAAAGCGTCCGCCCCATAACTTGCTCACAACACTTGCCCCTCTCTGTTTAAGGCAGAGGGCCGCTTCCCGCTTAAGAAGTTCCATTCATCCCGGTTGCGCGAGAATCAGCGGAGCTCCCTAGCATGAAACGGCCTTCAGCCTGTTCATTATTGTAAACTTATTGATTCTGGTTCACGCCGGTTGCCACTTTCAAACGCAGTGCATTCAAGCGGATAAAGCCGGTCGCATCGCCCTGATCATAAGCTTGCGTCGGATCGGCTTCCATCGTTGCGATATCCGGGTTGTACAGACTGACCGGACTCTTCACACCTGCGCCGATAATGTTGCCTTTGTACAGCTTCACGCGCACCGTACCGGATACGTTCTTCTGGCTCTCCGTTACCAGCGCTTGCAGTGCCAGACGCTCCGGTGCAAACCAGAAACCGTTATAAACCAAGGTACTATAGCGGGTAATCAGGCTGTCGCGCAGATTCATCACTTCACGGTCCATCGTGATGGATTCCATTTTGCGATGAGCGGTGAACAGGATGGTTCCGCCTGGTGTCTCGTAGACACCGCGGCTCTTCATGCCAACGAAGCGGTTCTCTACCATATCCACGCGACCGATGCCGTGTTTGCCACCCAGCTCGTTGAGCTTCTCCATTACTTGCAGCGGACTCATCGATTCGCCGTTCAGCGCAACGACATTCCCTTGTTCAAACGTAAGCTCGAGGTATTCCGCCTCGTCTGGTGCATCCTCAGGCGATACGCTGAGCAGGTACATATCCTTGCTATCCTCCGCGCTTGCATCGAACCAAGGATCTTCCAGCACACCGCTCTCATAACTGATATGGAGCAGGTTGCGGTCCATGGAGTAGGATTTGGCTGCCGATGCCGTTACCGGAATGCCGTGCGCTTCCGCGTATGCGATCATCTCCGCACGTCCCGGGAAGGAGTTACGGAACTCCTCGATGCGCCAAGGAGCGATTACTTCAATGTCCGGTGCCAAGCCGGCAACGCCCAGCTCAAAGCGAACCTGATCGTTCCCTTTACCCGTAGCGCCGTGCGCAATCGCCGTCGCGCCTTCCGCACGTGCGATATCCACCATGCGTTTAGCAATCAATGGACGCGCGATGCTGGTCCCGAGCAGGTACTGCCCTTCGTACATGGCACCCGCCTGGAACATCGGATAGATGAAATCTGTTGCAAATTCGTCGCGCAGATCGTCGATGTATACTTTGGAGGCGCCTGTCGCCAGCGCTTTTTCCTCAAGTCCGTCCAGCTCTTCCTTCTGGCCGATATCGGCCGTGAAAGCAATGATCTCCGCATCGTAGGTTTCTTTCAGCCACTTCAGAATAACGGACGTATCCAGGCCACCGGAATACGCCAGTACGATTTTTTGTTTTGCCATGGTTAAACTCCCTCTCTTTGTTACTAACAACCCTGTCGTTCATTATACTAAAGATAACGTCCATTAACGCATTTTCATAGAGAATGTTCGTTGCAATTGAATGGCTCTAAGCCATCAAAGCAACCATCAAAGCCTTCTGAGCATGGAGACGGTTCTCAGCCTGATCGAAAATAACGGAATTGGCACCGTCAATCACGCCTTCGCTAACCTCTTCGCCACGGTGGGCCGGAAGACAATGCAGGAACAAGTAATCCGGCTGCGCTGCCTTCACCAGCTCCTCATTCACCTGGTAGTCTGCAAACGCGGCTTCCCGCTGTGCCTGCTCCTCTTCAAAGCCCATGCTTGCCCATACATCCGTATAGATCACGTCCGCATCCTTCGCGGCTTCGATCGGGTCCTGGGTGATCGTGATTTTGCCGCCCGTTTGCGCTGCGATCTCCTCGCTCAGCCTCACGATGCTGGCATCCGCCTCGTAGCCCTTGGGACTGGCCACAGCCACATGCATGCCCATCTTGGCTCCGCCAATCAGGAGTGAATGCGCCATATTGTTGCCATCGCCGATAAAGGCCATTTTGAGGCCTTTTAGCTTGCCTTTGTGCTCCAGCACGGTCTGCAAATCAGCCAGTACCTGACATGGATGCGCCATGTCGCTCAGGCCGTTGATAACCGGAATGGAAGCATATTTCGCCAGGTTGACCACGTTGTCGTGCCCGAAAGTACGGATCATCAAGCCGTCCAGATAACGGGACATCACCTGCGCCGTATCGCTGATCGGCTCGCCGCGTCCGAGCTGAATATCGTTTTTGCTTAAAAAGAGTGCATGTCCGCCCAGCTGGAACATGCCAGCCTCGAACGACACCCGCGTCCGCGTGGACGACTTCTCAAAAATCAAACCAATCGTCTTGCCCTTCAGCGGCTGATAGACTTCGCCGTTCTTCTGCTTGCGCTTGATCTCAATTGCCGAATCGAGCAAGAACTGAATCTCTTCCGTCGAGTATTCGTCCAGCTCGATCATATCCCGCCCTTTCAGGCTCAATTCCTTCACTTGTCCGCTTGCCGCCATATCCTTCAGTCCTCCTTAACCATGCTGTTATTGTCCAAAATGCTGCTGCACGATTCTTCTATGCTTGGCTAACCGCCGTATGCTCATGTATAAGTTCCGTAACAATCGATACCGCCTGGTCGATCTCTTGTTTTGTGACGTACAGATTCGGAAGCAGCCGGATCACATTCGGTCCTGCCGTTACGAACAGCAGCCCGCGGCTCTGTCCTTTTAGTACCAGCTCGCCAACCGGTTCAGCGCATTCGATGCCGATCAGCAAGCCTTTACCCCGGATCGCCTTCACAAAAGGATGACTGCCCAGGCTCTCATTCAGCTTGGTCATCAAATATTCTCCAGCTTCGGCCGCGCGCTGCGGCACGTTGTCCTCCAGCATCGTCTCGATGGTGGCCTGGATGACGGCGCTGGCAATTGGCGTGCCGCCAAACGTCGTGGCATGGCTTCCTGCCGTGAAAGCTTCACGCAAGTAAGCTTTGCCCAGCATCGCACCAACCGGGAACCCGGAACCGAGCCCTTTGGCTACGGTAAAAATATCCGGCTCAATGCCGTAATGCTCGTGCGCAAACAGCTTGCCGGTTCGGCCCATGCCCGTCTGCACCTCGTCGACAATCAGCAGCAGTCCGTGCTTCTTGCACAGCTCAGTAACGGCTTGAAGAAATTCCGGCTCCACCGGATGCACGCCGCCCTCCGCCTGCACCATTTCGATCATGATGGCGGCGGTGTTGTCGTTAATGGCCGCTTCCAGTGCCGGAAGGTCATGCAGCGGAACGCTTTTGAAGCCTGCCGGAAGCGGAAGGAAGCCTTCCTTTACCTTATCCTGGCCGGTTGCCGTCAGCGTAGCCAACGTCCGTCCATGGAAGGACTGCGTAAACGTAATGACCTCGTACCGTCCCGTTCCCTTCACCTTCTGATGGTAGCGGCGCGCCAGCTTAATGGCCGCTTCGTTCGCTTCCGCTCCGCTGTTGCAGAAAAAAACGGAGTCAGCGCAGGTGTTGGCTGTCAGCAGCTCAGCTGCTTTTTCCTGACCGGGAATGTGGAACAGGTTCGAGACATGCCACAATTCATCCAGCTGGGCTTTCAGCTTCTCTTTTACTTTCACCGGAGCATGGCCAAGATTCGTTACCGCCAAACCCGCCATAAAATCAAGATATTTGTTGCCTTGATCGTCCCATAACCAGCTGCCTTCCCCTTTGACCAAGGCGATTGGATATCTGGCATACGTTTGGAACAATGAGCTTTCATTCGCTGCTTTAACACCGCCTGCTGCTGTTTCTTTTCCCATGACCTTCACACACTCCTTTGCATATGGCATTGCTTCATGTTTCAGGTTTGAAACGTCTGCGATAAGAGACATCTACTATGCTTACCCAGCACTGCGAATTCGGATCATTCCTCCGATCCCTGTTGCCCACAGAATTTTATTGAATGATATAAGTTAGGATAAATTCCGTGGACAAAGGGGCCCGCTCCGCTTCTACGGAATGATTCCGCCTTCTCCGTTGAAGTTTTTATATAGTTACGGTTTGTATATCAAGCCGTAACCTGTTCATTCCTTATTACATCCGCACGATGCGCGTTCCCAGCACTTCTCCACCCAACACTCGGCTCAGTACATTCGGCTCGCTTCCGTCCACGATGACAACCTCGCTCACTTTGCCGTGAATGCAGCTGATGGCCGCTCTGACCTTCGGTATCATGCCGCCGTAGATTTCGCCTGTCCCGATCATGTCCTCAATCTCCTGCACCGTCACGGTCGGAAGCACCCGCTTCTCGCCGCCTGCTCCCTTCATGATCCCGGGTACGTCGGTGACAACGATCATCCGGTGTACCCCCAGATGGGAGGCAACGGCACCAGCCGCCGTATCGGCATTAATGTTGTAGCGCTGACCGGACGGATCCACCCCGATCGGTGCAACCACAGGCATGTAGCCCATTTCCAGCACGCCGCTCAGAATTGACGACTTCACAAATGTCACATCGCCGACCCAGCCAACTTCCGCATGGTTCGTTACCGGTTTGGCCTCGATCAGCCCGCCGTCCGAGCCGGACAAGCCGATAGCAGAGCCGCCCACGCTTTGAATCCGCCTTACGATCTGTTTATTGATGGTGCCCGCAAGTACCATCTCCACGACGTCCAGCACATCCTCCGTCGTCTTGCGCAGCCCGTTCACAAACTCGGTCTCAATGCCGAGCTTCTCCAGATTGCCGGAGATCGCGGGTCCGCCGCCATGAACGATGACGGGGTTGACTCCCTTTTGCTGCAGATCCTTTAAATCCTCGAAGAAGCTGTCAGGAAGCGCAGCGAGCGTGCTGCCGCCGCATTTCATGACAAACGTATCTGCCCCTGCTGTTTGGACCGGCAACGTATCCTTTTGATCGATCGTGCTCTTCATATCCGTCTCCTCCGTCCTACTGATTATTTATCTACGTACGATAAGCCGCATTAATGCGGACATAGTCATAAGTTAAATCACAGCCCCAGGCCGTAGCCGAGCCATTTCCGATATGCAGCTTCACGTCAATATCCACGGTATCACCCTGGAGGTAAACCAGAGCCGCATCTTCGTCAAAAGCAACGGGCCTTGACTGCTCCAGCACCGAGATCGGACCGATGGCAATATCCACCGTCTCCGGATTGACCGGACGGCCCGCACGGCCGACAGCCGCAATAATGCGTCCCCAGTTAGCATCTGCGCCGAACACCGCAGATTTGACCAGGCTGGAGCCAATGATCGTCTTGGCGATGGCTTGCGCGTCATCGTCGCTTTCGGCGCCGTTTACGCGAACCTCGATCAGGCGGGAAGCTCCCTCTCCGTCACGTGCAATCGCCTTCGCTAGCTGCTGGCACACATAATGGAATCCGGCTGCAAATGCATCCCAATCCGGATGCTCCGGCGATAGGGCCTCATGCCCTGCCAGGCCGCTGGCCATCGCAACCAGCATATCGTTGGTGCTTGTATCCCCATCCACCGTAATCATATTAAAGGTCAGGTTAGTCGATTGGCGCAGCAGCAGCTGCAGCGCATCCTGACCAATGACCGCATCTGTCGTCATGAATCCGAGCATGGTCGCCATGTTCGGATGAATCATCCCCGACCCCTTCGCCGTTCCGGCGATAGTCACCTTCGTACCGTTAACTTGTACGGTGACGCAGGCTTCCTTTTTCACGAGATCGGTTGTCAAAATCGCCTGGCTGAAGCTTTCAGCCCCCTCGCTTCCGCCGCTGAGTCGTGCAGGCAGGCCGGCGATACCCGAGGTAACGCGGTCCATCTTCAGCAGTTCCCCGATGACTCCCGTTGAGGCGACAGCCACATCGTTCTCTTCCAGATCGAATTGTGCAGCCGTGCTAGCTCGCATCGTATAAGCATCCTCTTCACCCTGCTTACCTGTACAGGCATTGGCATTCCCGCTATTGACGACGATCGCGCGAAGCTTACCGTCCTGCAGGCTTTCACGCGTCACCTTCAGTGGTGCCGCTTGAATGAGGTTTGTCGTATATACAGCAGCCGCCACAGCAGGCACGTCACATACGATGACGCCCAGATCATTACGGTCGGTCTTCTTAAGTCCACAGTGGAGTCCAGCAGCTTTAAAGCCTTGCGGCGTTATGATGCTGCCCCCATCAATAATCGCAAACATATTCTCTCCCATGTCTGTATCCCCAGCCGCTTACGGATAAATCGGCGTAAACGTAAGTCCGAGGCTCTCCTCCCATCCCATCATCAAATTCAGGTTCTGGATCGCTTGCCCGGCCGCACCCTTCACCACGTTATCTATGACCGATATAATGGTCACTCTGTTCGTACGCGCATCCACCGCAAATCCGATATCACAGTAGTTGGAGCTGCTGACTTCTTTTGTCGCAGGCCATACGCCCAAATCACGGATTCTCACAAACCGGCGGTCCTTGTAATACTGGCGATACAGCTCAATAAAATCCTCTTCCGTATAAGGGCCATTCAGCGTGGCATACATGGTGGTCATGATTCCCCGCGTCATCGGGACCAGATGGGTCGTAAAGGTAACGGTGATCGGTTCACCCGCTACCTGAGTCAATACCTGCTCAACCTCGGGAATATGCTGGTGCTTATTCACCTTATAGGCTTTGAAGTTCTCGTTGATCTCGGCATAATGCGTCATCAAACTCGTTCCCCGGCCTGCACCGGACACGCCGGATTTGGCATCGATAATAAGGGAAGAGGCATCAATCCATCCCGCGCTAATTGCCGGAATCAGCCCGAGCAGCGTCGCTGTCGGATAACAGCCCGGATTGGAGATGAAATCCACATCGCGGACCTCCTCGCCAAACACTTCGCATAGGCCATATACAGCCTTCTCCAAAAGTTCCGCACTCGGAGCCGTGTGCTTATACCACTGTTCATACACTGCTCCGTCCTTCAAGCGAAAATCTCCCGAGAGATCAATGACCTTCAGGCCCGCATCCAGCAGCTCTGGCACCAGCTTGGCACTAACGCCCGAAGGTGTGGCCGCGAACACCAAGTCCGCCACCTCCGCGATTTCCGCTGGATTAACACCATCCAGGTTCCGGGTCATGATATTCGTCAAATGTGGAAAACCGTCCGATATCGGTACGCCTGCAGTCGATGAAGAGATTACCGATGTAATCTCAACGCGCGGGTGTGCTTGCAGCAACCGGATCAGTTCCACGCCACCATAACCGGTAGATCCAACAATAGCAACTTTTACTGTGTTTGTGTCCGTCATTTATCCTCATCCCTCTCCCCAAGGAACAGCCAAAGGACCTTATGCAAGGTCCCATTCATCCATTCCCTTCATCTCTACGTCATGCCCATCCGTTTCCATCCTCCGATCGATTCACATTGCCCCCTGAGCTCTGCCCTTGACGTGGTAAGCCATAGAAATCAAGTGACTGCTGATGCTCTTGATATGGTTTTCCATCGTGAAGCAGTCAGGCTAGTGATGATCTTGTTCGGAAGTATTCTGTCTCCTGCATTAAAACGACGCTTTCGTCATAGGTATTCATTGACTTTATCCGTCTCATAAATATGTATTATTATACGACTGTATTCATATAAATACAATGGATTATTCAAATTTGGTCCCCATTTGCAAATGAATACCAATCGCCTTCAATGTCTAAAGAGTCGATTCATATTCCTCTTTTAGAATGGAATACAATTTGAGGTCCCAATGCTGACCCTTGATCTTGATCCCCTTCCTCAACGTCCCCTCATAGGACATGCCGATCTTCTCCATGACACGCTGAGAGCCGATGTTCCCTTCTATGCAACGAGCTTGGATGCGTACAAGATCCATTTCGCCAAATCCGAGTTTCAGTAACGCGGAGGCTGCTTCCGTCATAAGGCCTTGTCCCCAACAATCCCGCGCAAGTACGTAACCGATCTCCGCACTCTGCTGTTCGGGCTTCCACCACACAAAATCCACCGTCCCCACCAAACGCCCGCTCTCCTTCAGCTCGATCCCCCAAGGGGCAATATCATGCTTGGCATACTGGACTAGTATAAACTGGATGAATTTCTTACTGTCATCGATCGAGCGATGGGTTTCCCATGTCACGTACTTGGCAACCTCATCATCAGAGGCATAGGCATACATCTGATCCGCATCCTGCATCGATATTCTGCGAAGCCGCAGGCGCTCGGTTTCCAGCACCGGCAAATTAGAAAAGATCTGTTCGATTTCCACAATCCTCCACCCCCTGAACAATATTAGATACCATTATATGCTCTTTACTAGAAAAATAAAGGAAAATTCAAGGTCATCGATCAGCCCCCACCGAAAAGCCGATTCCATTAGAAAAACGACTATCGGAATCCTTCACAAATGACAGACCGCGTTTAGAGGGAGTTTTGCTTACAATTACCGAATGGTTCAGCTTTACTGAAACCTTATCGATTCTATAATTCCACAAAAAAGAGACGGTGATATACACCGCCTCTTCGTGTGTCGAGAACCTCTCGACATCGCTTCTATTGTGTTACGCCTTAATATTGCGGAAGCCTTCACCCAATACCTCATGGGCATTACTAATGATGACAAACGCATTCGGGTCCACCGATTGCACCACCGTTTTCAGACGGGGAATTTCACTTTGTCCGACTACGACCATCAGAACTGTCCGGTGTTCACCCGTATAGCCGCCCTCTGCGGTCAGCTTGGTTAATCCACGGTCAAGATCCTCGAGAATGGCCTTCGTTATCGGCTCCGTATGATCGGATATAATGTAAGCCACCTTGGTGAAGCTAAAGCCCAGCTCAATGGCATCAATCACTTTGCCTGTCACGTACAGTCCAATGAGAGCATACAACGCCTGCTCCAGCGACAACACGAGGGCTGCCGAGGAGATCACAATCGCATCCAAGAGCACGACGCAGACGGAAAAGCTGAGGCCGCTGTATTTTTGCAAAAGCTGAGCCACGATGGTCAATCCACCAGTTGAACCCCTGCCGCGATAGACCAGCCCCATCCCGATTCCGACGCCGATCCCGCCATAGATGGAAGCCAAGAGCGGATTGGAGGTTGGAATCGGCCAGTCCTTGGTCAAAAAGACGAACAACGGCAAAATCACGCTTCCCAGCAGGGAACGGATACCGTAATCGCGTCCAAGGAGCCAGAAGCCAAGCACAAACAAAGGGATATTCAGCGCCCACTGTGTAAAGGCCGGTTCAATGCCGAGCCATGCTTGCGCAAGAACGGACAATCCGGACACACCGCCAGAGGCGATGTGGTTGGGCAGGAAAAACAGGTTAAATGACAGTGCCATAATAAAGGAGCCGATGATGATAAAAACGGTGTCCACCGTCTGTCGAAGGGGACCGTTGATCGGAATCAGGGGTTCTCTTTTTCTTTTGTTAATCGATGGATTACCAGCGGATTGCGCCATAGCTCTTCAAATCTCTCCTCAACGTCCTACTCGACTTCCAGCTTGATCTGACTGCGCAAATATCCATCGATAAAAGCATCCAGATCCCCGTCCATGACGGCTCCTATATTACCGGTCTCCACCTGTGTACGATGGTCTTTCACCATGCTGTACGGATGGAATACATACGAACGGATCTGGCTGCCCCATGCGATGTCGGACTGCTCGCCGCGAATTTCCGCCAATTCCCTCTGCTGCTCTTCGATCTTGCGCTCATAGAGCTTGGAACGAAGCATGGTCATCGCACGCTCACGGTTCTTGATCTGGGACCGTTCATTCTGGCAGGTTACAACCACTCCTGTTGGCAAGTGAGTGATCCGTACGGCCGAGTCCGTCGTATTGATATGCTGACCACCGGCACCGCTAGCACGGTAAGTATCAATCTTCAGGTCCTCCGTGCGGATGTCCAGTTCAATCTCATCATTAATCTCAGGAACGACGTCACAGGACACAAATGAGGTATGGCGACGGCCGGAAGAATCGAACGGGGAGATCCGAACCAGGCGATGCACCCCTTTTTCAGCCTTCAAATACCCATAAGCATTGTAGCCCTTAATGAGCAGTGTCACGCTCTTAATTCCCGCTTCATCCCCGGGCAGGTAATCCAGTGTCTCCACCTTGAAGCCGCGTTTCTCCGCCCAACGCGTATACATGCGATGCAGCATTTGGCCCCAGTCCTGAGACTCGGTTCCTCCCGCGCCCGGATGCAGCTCAAGGATGGCATTCATTTTATCGTAAGGCTGGTTCAACAGCAGTTGGAGTTCAAACTCTTCTACACGTCCAACCAGGTCCTTGATCGTTTCCCCGATTTCTCCTGCAAGGGAGTCATCGCCTTCTTCATCCGCCAGCTCGATCATCACGACGGCATCATCGTAATCCACCTGCAGCTTCTGATAGTGATCCACCGATGACTTCACGGCATTCATCTCGGTAATAAGCGCCTGAGCCTTCTCATTGTCATCCCAGAAATCCGGGGCTGCCATCTTCTCCTCAAAGTTCTCAATCATCTCCTGCTTTAAACTTAAGTCAAAGAGACCCCCTAAGATTGGTTAGTTTCTTGCTAATTTCACGCAGGTCCTGCTTCACACTTGGATCGATCATGAGTCCTCGTCCTTTCTTATCTACATGTAATAATTTCAGTATACCCTCTCCTGCATGGAAAACGTTCCATTTAAGAGAAAATCCACGTCACATCGCTTCACAAAATATTTCGCTGTTTATTCAGATAAACTCCCTTAAACGCAGCAGTGATTTCGGATCACGGTGGAATAGACCACCACAGTCACCCGGTTCATCTGCCGCTCTTAAGGGAGTTGAAAAGTTTGCGCCCATAACCTGGACGGGCTATATAAGGATGATCGAAGTTTACAGTAATGCTGATCAAATTCGATCATCTCAAGAAGAAAAATATCCTCTAAACGCGGTCTTGCTTCTGTGAAAACACATCGATAGATGCTTTTCTTCTATCCATCGCCACTTGGCTAGATTGCTTAAGCGTTCTGTCCATGGCAGTGCTTATACTTCTTGCCGCTGCCGCAAGGACATGCATCATTCCGGCCGATCTGTTCAGCCACCTGGACCGGGCGCTTCTCGGCAGGTTCGCTGCTGCTGTTCGTGGAGACTTTATTCTCGTCCACAACGGCTTGACGCTCCTGATTCGTTGCGATTTGGGCCTTCATGATGTACGTCGCCACTTCTTCCTGGATTGTTGCAATCATGGCATTAAACATCTCGAAGCCTTCGAATTGGTATTCGCGAAGCGGATCGGTACCGCCGTATGCACGGAGGTGGATACCTTGACGCAACTGGTCCATCGCATCGATATGATCCATCCACTTGCTGTCCACCGAACGCAGCACGATAACTTTTTCGAACTCGCGTACCATTTCTTCGCCGATGGCTTGCTCACGCTGTTCGTACTTCTTCATCACGCGCTCGAAGATATACTCGGTAATCTCTTCTGCTTCTTTGCCCCATAGATCTTCGCGAGTGACGGAACCTTCGTCCAGCAGCTTGCTGTTGACGTAGTCTGCCACTTCTTGCAGTTCCCAGTTCTCCGGAATATCATCGCTGCAGTGAGCCTGCACAACACGATCAATGACCGGCTTAATCATCTCTACAACGATTTGCTTAATGTCTTGGGACTCCAAGATCTCGCGGCGCTGTTTGTAGATGATCTCACGCTGTTGGTTCATGACGTCATCATATTGGAGAACGACTTTACGCATGTCGAAGTTGTTGCCTTCTACCCGCTTCTGCGCGGATTCAACCGCACGGGTAATCATTTTGCTCTCGATCGGCTGATCTTCTTCAAAACCAAGACGGTCCATCATATTCAGCACGTTGTCTGTACCAAAACGTTTCATCAGCTCATCACCGAGGGACAGGTAGAACTGAGTTGACCCCGGGTCACCCTGACGACCGGCACGACCACGCAACTGGTTATCGATCCGGCGCGATTCGTGACGTTCTGTACCGATAATGTGAAGTCCGCCAATATCCTGTACGCCTTCACCAAGCAAAATATCCGTACCGCGTCCAGCCATATTTGTCGCGATCGTTACCGATCCCGGCTGACCGGCGCGTGAGATGATTTCCGCTTCCTCCGCATGGTACTTCGCATTCAGAACTTTATGCTGGACGCCTTTGCGCTTCAGCAGCTCCGATAAACGCTCGGAGTTCTCAATGGAAACTGTACCTACCAGAATTGGTTGGTTCTTTTTGTGACGTTCTACGATCTCCGCTACAACCGCCTTAAACTTGCCCTCTTCGCTCTTGTAAACCACATCCGGCATGTCGACACGCTGATTCGGTTTGTTCGTAGGAATTTGCAGCACTTCAAGACCATAAATCTTCTTGAATTCTTCTTCCTCGGTTTTCGCCGTACCAGTCATACCTGCCAGCTTGCGATACATCCGGAAGTAGTTCTGGAAGGTGATCGTTGCAAGGGTCATACTCTCGTTCTGAACCTCGATGCCTTCCTTCGCTTCAATCGCCTGGTGGAGACCGTCGCTATAACGGCGTCCAGCCATCAGACGTCCCGTGAATTCGTCAACGATAACCACTTCGTCGTCGGTAACAACGTAATCCACATCGCGGCGCATGATCACGTTCGCTTTCAGCGCTTGAACAATGTGGTGGTTCAATGTTACGTGGTTATGGTCATACAGGTTGTCGATACCGAAAGAACGCTCCGCTAGTGCCACGCCTTTTTCGGTTAGGGCCACGGATTTGACCTTAATGTCTACCGTATAATCCTCTTCCGCAGTTAGACGCTTCACAAAGCGGTCGGCTGCAAAATACAGCTCCGTCGATTTCTGAGCTTGTCCCGAGATGATGAGCGGCGTACGTGCTTCGTCAACCAGGATGGAGTCCACTTCATCAATGATACAGAAATAGAGCGGACGCTGAACCATCTGCTCTTTGTAGAGGACCATGTTGTCCCGCAGATAGTCAAAGCCGAACTCATTGTTCGTACCATACGTAATATCGCAAGCATACGCCTGCTGTTTATCCGGGTGTTCCATACCGCTCAGGTTAACCCCGACCGTCATTCCCAGGAAATTATATATTTGCGCCATCTCTTGGCTATCACGCTGCGCCAGATAATCATTGACCGTTACAACGTGAACACCTTTGCCAAGCAGGGCATTTAAGTAAACCGGCAGCGTACCTACAAGGGTCTTACCTTCACCGGTCTTCATCTCTGCAATTCTGCCTTCGTGGAGAGCCATTCCTCCAATCAGCTGCACGTCATAGTGACGCTTGCCAAGTGTCCGTCTGGAAGCTTCACGAACTGTCGCAAACGCTTCAGGAAGCAATTCCTCCAGCGTCTCACCTTTCTCGATCCGTGCACGGAACTCTTCGGTTTTGGCTTGCAGCTGCTCATCGGAGAGCTTCTCAAAATCCGGTTCCAGTTTGTTGATTACATCGACCGTCTTCATGAGACGTTTGACATCACGCTCGTTGGTGTCGCCGAAAATCTTTTTGACAAGTCCTAGCATGGTTAACCCCTTTCGTGCAAAACAAGTGATAGAATCAACTTCATTAAATGCCAAAGGGTTAAATGATGAAATCGATTCATTGATTCCTTATGATGGTCCCATTTGATGCAGGCTAAAAAGCCCGTCCCATAAAATGAGGGTTTGCATAAATTGTAACAGTTTGTAAGGGATGCCGCAACAATATGTGCTACCACAAGAGATGTCTGTTACGTGAAGCCCTACTCTATGAGACGCGGGAAGGCTCAAAAAAGTTGCGTCGAGCATTTACCCAGCTTTAAACAATGGAATTATATTCATTTCACAAACAAAACATCACATCTAAATAAGTGTGAAATATTCATCTCCCATTGTCCAGAAATAACAAAGACTCCGCCCCGGTGATGCTGTTCAATCATGGCTAACCGAACGCGAATCCTCTTATATAGGAAGTCCTTAAGACGTTATACTGGAGCTGTTTAAGAAACGGCCCTGAAGTCCCCTATAAGTCGTCTCATTAAAATAATGGTTGCACTACTCAACATACTCTGATGGGTTTACCATCAAATACCACCATCTTTACGATGCCTACCGCATCAAAAACGTATATATCCAAATAAAGAGCCCCACCCGCTTACACGGATGAAGGCTCATCTTACATTTCAATTTCATTTCACCATTTTAAAATTCGAATCGGGTCCAGCTACTTCTGCATTCCGCTTGGAATGCCGCTTAAGCTTAATCCCGCTCGATCAATCCGTACTTGCCGTCATCACGCTTGTAAACGACATTTACTTCCTGTGTGTCAATGTTGGAAAATACGAAGAAATTATGGCCTACCATGTTCATCTGCAGGATCGCTTCTTCCACGTCCATCGGCTTCATGGTAAAACGTTTCGTACGGACAACTTCGTAACTGTCATCGTCATACTCGACTTGCTCTGCCTCCATCTGACTGGTTGCCGCTGCACCGTTCGTCGCAATGAGCGTTTTCAATCCGCCCTCTTGTCTGATCTTACGGTTCAGCTTGGTTTTGTGCTTGCGAATCTGACGTTCCAACTTGTCCACAACAGCGTCAATGGAAGCGTACATATCGTCGCTTCGGTCTTCCGCACGCAGTACCACGCCTGTGAGCGGAATGGTCACTTCCACTGTGTGCAATCCTCGAATGACATTCAGTGTGACATATCCTTCAGAGGTGGGGGGTGCATCAAAATACTTATCTAGCCTGCTGAGCTTCTTGTCAACATAGTCCTTCAAAGCATCGGTCACTTCAATTTGTTGACCTCGGATAGTGAATTGCATTGGGCACTCCTCCTTTGCATCTTCATTATAGCATTTTGTTAAGGCTATGTAAAAAGTCAGAGTTGTGAATTTTAGCACAATATTTTTTCAGGGAACGGCGCACAGAAAAAGACTCCGGACAAACCGGAGTCTTGGGCTAGCGAATCTCGAATTGTTAACCATCTATACCGTTTATGTAGGTCGGCTGTGCCGGGATGATTATAATTTGATTACGTTAGCTGCTTGCGGGCCACGAGCGCCTTCAACGATCTCGAATTCTACGGATTGTCCTTCTTCCAGAGTCTTGAAGCCCTCGGATTGGATCGCGGAGAAGTGTACAAATACGTCGCCGCCGTCCTCAGTCTCGATGAAGCCATAACCTTTCTCTGCGTTGAACCATTTCACTTTACCTTGCATGCACTAACATTCCCTTCATTGTCAAATAAAGTGTGACACTAATTGTCCACATTTCCGACTATAGCACCCGCCTTATCCACTGTCAATTACCAAAGAAAAGGTTTTCTTTTGCAAAAAAACCGGAAAAATGTCGACTTGGCTTCAGGACTGAATTGGCGGGCAAAAATAGTTTGCGGACAAAATAGGTTTATGGTTATTTACCCAGGGAGGGTGGGGGTGAAACACAGAATTTTGCAAAGGTTATTTTTGCTATAAAACGAACGCATTTCTATATATTCGAACTTGTATAAAAAAAGGATCCTCATAATCGAGATTATGAAGAACCTACGTTTGTTGATTACCAACATTAAAAGACTGAACATTGATATCAAGTTCATACTCGCTTGCATTTCCTATTGCACTCCAGGTGATTGTATTCTCGCCGACACCAGAAGTAACAGTAATAGTTGGGGCACTTAAAGTAGTCCTAAAAGTCAACGGATCACTCCATTCGCTATCCCCACCTGCATTCTTTGCACGAACACGAATGGTATAATCCTGATCCGGTTGAAGAGAGCTCAGTGTAGCTGTCGCCGTTGTTGGCGAAACCACAATCGTTCCCTTGCGTTCCGCATCATATTTCGTTGCTCCCGATACCGCCGGCCAGCTTAATACGATTCGGTTGCCGGTTGCAGTTCCGGTGATGACACCCGGCTTACTTGGGAACCGTGTTGGCATTGACCACCGGACTCACACACTCACATTCGTATCACTTTTTGCTCTGACTTTGTACGTATGCGCTGTCCCTGGATTTAAACCTGTATGGGTGTATCCAGTCCCTGTCACCGTTACCACCACGCCATCGGCTTCTACCTCATATGCTGTGGCACCTGCAATTTCTGCCCAGCTTTAGGTAATATCTGTCTCGACAGCTGTTTTCGTGACAACCGGTGTCGCCCAACTGACCAGTCACTTTCATTCCCAGCACTTACAGCTCTGACTTTATATATACTCTTTGTTAGGTACGACATTATTTATAATAAACTCGGTAGCATTTCCAACAGAAGTCATTACTCCATCAATCTCAACCTCATATGAATTTGCACCATTAACTGCATCCCAGTTAAATTGAAGTGTCGATGAAGTTACAGCATGGGTTACTACAGGAGTTGTGAGTTTAGTCTTGTAATTAATATAATCGCTCCAAGGGCCCTGTCCCATGCTATTTACTGCTCTTACGCGTACTTGCCCACTGGTATCTGGCAATAGATCATTTAGGCTAATAGAATTTGATTCAGGGAATATCATCCATTACAACAATAATTTCCCTCAGTTCGATTATCGGAAAGACATCAAAATAAATTAATAGTCTAATATATATTTTTTTGGATAAGGATGGATGATCTTCTAAACTAAGTGTTCATTTATTTTATCTAATGCAGGTAAGAAATTGTAATTTGCACTCTTCCTATAATGTTCTAGCGCCAAGTTATGATCACCTAAAACTTCATAGTAAACTCCAAGATTATACAAAGCTCGATATGATCCCACTCCCTCCACCGTCTCGAAATTTCTAGACGTAACCTCTCCTAATTCGTAACACATTTCAAACACTTCTTTTATTTCCTGAAACTTTTCAATGGCCCCTCTCTCTATCAATGAGACACCATATAGATAATATAAATCCGTATATTCTGGATAAAATTCAATAGCATCATTGATCAACATATCTAAACTCTCAAATTCTTTCTGGAACAATAAGCAATAACCATATGAAAGAAACACAGTTGATAAATATGAAGGCAATTCTTGCACATTTGCTAATAATGTTAACGTTGATTCGAAATAATCGATAGCATCCTGATACTTCTTATTAACATATAAGGTTTGTGCCATTTGATAGTTCAAATATGGAGAATCAGGTTCCGAAAGCAGTTGTTTTATTAATAAGTCTATATTTCTATCAATTTTCTTCTTGTTTTCAATCTCCTTGCGTGAGTAACCATAATGATGAATAATTAAATCCGTAAAAAATATTTGGTTATTTTCCTGTCCCAAGTACAGCAATTGCTCATGAATTATCCCTGAATAACTATATTTCTTATTATTTGGAAAAATACGAATTACTTCTGAAATAACACAGCCTGTATCTATATGATTTTTTAAAATCACTTTTGCTGGATTACTACTTTTATTAGAAATGTATTCACTGAGTACATTGAACGATTGATATTCAAGCACCTCATCAGCATCAATTACTAGAATATACGGTTGGGTTGCTAAACTTAAAGAGTAATTTCGGGCAGCTGAAAAGTCATCATTCCATTTAAATTCATGAAACTTAATATTCAACTTTTCAAGAATTTTTTTCGTATCATCTTCAGAGCCCGTATCCACAACTATAATCTCTTCAACAACTGGGAGTATGGACTTGATGCATTTTTCGACATGCTCGCATTCGTTTTTAACAATAATACACGCCGAAATTGGTAGTTTTGCTTTATTCATGAAACTGGATCCTTCATCATATGTTGTCTATCTTTCAGTAATGAAGCTATATGTGCCAATGAAGTAAACCCATTTGAATCCATCATCTCCATGACACTATTCAAATAAGTGGCATTATGCTCTATTGACCGTACAAAGGATTGTATAATTTTAATCGCTAAATCTTGATTTAAACCTTTATAGTGACCAGAGATACCTATAAAATGCACTTTCAACATTGAAAAGATTATCGACATCTTTTTGTACTGTTTAAATATATCTCCACCATTAGGATGTGGAAACATACTTTCGAACATATAATTCACAACATAATTTTCAAAAATATACTCATTTTTCAAATAAAATGGCATAAAGTAATTTTCATAATTAAATAAGTAAGTTTCCTCTAGATCTTCATACTTATATTCTTTCTGGTTGTCAAGTTTAAACCCTTTAACCATATCATTTAGGCATTCAATATATCTATCGTTAGTTAGCCCTGCATTTTTTCGAATCGTTATTAACTTAATGATCGTCTGTATCTGAAGAGATATATTATCGTGTATTGTAGTTAATCTATTCATGTAGTCTATATCGTTCATTTTATATCTAAATTCTTTAACTATTGATGGAATAGCCTCAAATTGTTGTTTAGATACGTGTTCTTGCATTTTATTTACAAATAACCCTAGTAAAATCAGTCTATCGCTTAATTGAACTTTGCGGTCTTGGACTACATCGATCGCAAATTCACGTACATCCCAAAATGAGTATTTCTCACTCGCAGTCCCTGCCAATCTACTCATCAATTGCCATTGCTCATTGATTTCCTCTTCTTTTCTTTCAAAATATATTCCTTCTGGATTTAACAGAGCAAGCCGTGCTGCCTCCGGGCAAGATAATTTTGCAGATAATTCATATTCACGATCCCGCTTGTTAAACATTCTAGGATAGGTTGAGCATACTGGAGATAACATTGATTCTCCTAAATTCAACTGAATAGAACACAAATTGTTTTCTTCAAGCATTGGACATCGCTTATTCTCAACCATCTTGAAATAAGCATATTTGGAATCGCTGGATGAATCATTTTTTATACGTTTGACCCCTTTTTCTAGTTTTCCTTTAAGCTTCAGATTTTTAATATTTTTATAAGATTTATATGTCTTTTTATCTATGGTCACTTGCCAACCTATACAGCAGCTATCTTCACAAGCACTTCCGATACATGAAAATGAGTTCATGAATGTCGGCATTAGAACAATCTCTTTCATTTCTCTTTCCTCCCACAACATACTGCTTTCTTTACACATATATCGTCTAATCTATTCCTTAATATTATAGTAGATAAAAAAAGGTATTAGAGGATCTAACTAGATCCCCTAATACCTTACTCAAAGAAATTATTTATATTCAAAATTTACCGAGTTACTTACCTTCCCATCAGGGTTTACGACACTAACCTGAATGATACCAGGTGTTGGTGATGAAGGTACTGTTATCTTTAGACGGCTACTATTTACATATTGCGGAGTAATAATATTCCCACCAAAATCTATAGAAGCACCGTTTTGATACGCGGATCCATCAATGTACATTATATAACCGCCAGCTGTTGATCCACTCGTTACTGTAAGCTTGGTTATAGATGGTGCCGGTACTAGTGGGGGAGCATCATAAGTAAATTGAGCCGTAGCATTTAATCCGGACGGATTCGATAAGACGACCGGTACTGTTCCGGATACTGTTCCAGGAGGTGTAACAATCCGAATCCTAGTAGCATTTACATATGTAAATGCTAGAGGCTGACCATTAAATGAAACAGTCAATGCTGGGTCGAAATTCGTACCATCCACATACACCGAAGTATTTCCTGCCAATGGTCCATTGGATGGGGTCAATTTACTAATTGTAATTTGTGGTTCTTCATAGGTAAAGCCATTCGGCAATGTATTTGATTGCCCATCAGGGTTAATAATCGTTACATCAACCGGACCAGCTGTTGTTGATGCAGGTACACGAACCTTAACTTTAGAAGCACTAACATAAGAATATAAATTAAGCTCGATGGATCCAATAATTACCTTGGCATTCTTTTGAAAATCCGAGCCATTTATATCAATAATATAATTGCCTGCCTTTGACCCAGAGTTTGGAGATATCGTCGTTATGGCCGGTGCCGGAATAATAATTGGTGGATCATATGAATAACCATTCAATTTTTCCGCTGAATTTTGGTCTGGATTAACTACCTTAACATTTACGTATCCTTCTACAGTTGCAGCTGGGGCTGTAATCTGTAATCTGCTTGCACTAACAAACTTAGTTTCTATCTCCTGATCATTAAAGTATACCTTTGCTCCATCTTTATAATTTTGCCCATCAACATATACTCTATTTCCACCAACAAAAGGACCATTGCCAGGTATAATAGAAGTTATGACGGGATCGGGCTCAGAAGGTGGGGTTAAGTATTCAAAACCCTCATTCTTAACCGAAGATTGTTGATCTGGATTAACGATCGTTACATTTACCTTTCCAGGTGCCGTCCACTGAGGAGTTATAACTCGTACTCTTGTTTCGTTAACAAATGTTACATTCGTTAGTTCGGTATCATTAAAAAATACTTTTACACCATTTTGAAAATTCAATCCATCAACAAAAACAGAATCCCCACCTATAAGTTTCCCTTCTGCTGGAGTTATTTTTACGATTGATGGAGCTGGTGGCGGTGGTGGAGCAATATAGGTATAAGCAAGAGGTAAAATTACCGAGTAGCCATCAGGGCTTTCAACTCTAATATCGACTGTTCCTGCATCTGTTCGGGAAGGCGCTGTAACTAACATCTTCACGATACTAGAATATTTATAATCAGATCCCTCTATGTCACCAAAGAAAACCTTTGTACCAGGTTGAATCAAGGTACCATTGACTGCTATCGTCTCTCCACCTTTTGTGGATCCTTGGTCTGGAGTAATAGAAGTAACCGTCATCTTTGGGAGTTCGTTGTAAGTAAATGACTGTGGTAAGCTAGCACTTCTCCCGTCGGGATTTTCAACTATGACATCGACTGTTCCAGGTTTAACACCAGCCGGAGTCACTGCAGAGAGATACCCACTATGGTTAAACGTAACCTTTGGAGAATAGCTTTCGCCAAATTTTACTTTAGCATCTTTTAAGAAAGAACTGCCCCTAACTTGAACAGTTGTGTTGCCATCAAGCGGTCCATTATTAGGTGAAATCAATGTGATCACTGGGTCATCATAATACGTATATTTATCAATTGCAGTTTGTCCATCGGTATTAACAAGTTTAAGTTCCGCAATACCTTGATATCCTGGTGGAACAACTGCCTTAACCTCGTTTGGACTGAGATACTGTATCTGAGAAGAAAAAGTACCTGCAAATGAAACCTTAGGATTTTCTCTAAAATGTTCTCCTGTGATGGTAATCTCATTTCCTCCAGTTACCTTACCCTCATTAGGAGCAACAGAAGTTATAACTGGAGCAGGGTAATTAACTGTAACATTAGGATTAGGTATGGCTGTCTTTTTGGATGCACCAGCGTAATCCTTATATGTAATTTCTGATCCCGTTGCATTAACAGGAAGTACACCTACAGGGCTTCCAGTTTTGTGTCTGATTTTGTAGGAGAAAGATAGAGTGTCTAACTTGAGCTCTAAAAATTTCCAAGTTAAAGTATTACCCTCAATAGTCGGTCGAGGTATATTATGATTATACGAGTCTGGTACGATTTCAAAATTACTTGAAATCGTATCCTTTACTACCACATCATATGCACTCGCAAGTCCAATTTCCCGTACGATTGCAGCATATATCTCGGATAATCCAACTGATCCCAATACAAAATGATGATGATGTGAAGTAGTAGCCATATCCATTAAGAGTTTATTAGGTCCACTCGTATCTGGATTATCATTAGCACCGAGAAGGGCAATTGTATAGAAAACTATCCTTGCTTCTTTAGCTTCATTGGCTTTATCTAGAGCATACTGGTAAGGATTTGGAGATGGAATTGTAGCATCACCATCAGTAAGAAGAACGATTACCGGTTGCGCACCTTCACGATGATTCTGTAGCATTTCCCTAGCCTTAGTAATGGCGTCACCAGTAGCTGTACCTCCCCTGGCATTAATGGTAGAGATATAACTCTTAGCGGCATTAGAGTCAGTAGTTAAATCAAATGAATTTGATGCATCACTGTAATCAACTATTCCCACTCGATGCTTAGAAAAATCCATTAGATCTATAAAACCCTTTGCAGCACTTTTGGCGTGCTCCATTTTTTCTGTACCCATACTACCTGATTTATCAATTATAAGCACGACATCATTAGGCAACACCACGTTAACAGGGGGAGTGCCCGTTATATTGAGTTTTACTTCAACTTCTTCCCCTTCCAATATCTTCGTTGGGGATACAGTTTTTGTTACTGTTACATAATTATCAGCCGCATATGTTGTTAGTGGTTCAATTGCCATACCAGTAACAAAAATAATCATTGCAAGCAAACTGATGAACCAACGTTTATGATTCATATAAGCCCTCCTAATCATTATAAACACTTCATCCTTTTTGATCGATATAGAAAGCATCATAGTTATTCCTAACAGGATAACTCACATTTCTTGATCGATTCATTGCTACCTTTTTCAGAGAAATTATATCAGTTAATTTGACATTCAACTCATATACCTGAGAACAAAGAGTCTTCCACTCGTCTAAATCATCAACTTCATCTGAAATATCCTTATGATTTAACTTTTGAAAAAGCGCCTCAATCTTCTCCATATCCCCCATATAAGAACTGACATTAAAACTATTGATATGTTTCTCATATAGACCTTTAACCTGTCTTAAGATTTCCAGCGCTGAATGCTCCATCATTGCCCGGACTCGCTTTTAACAATTTGTAGGGCCTGTTTCCAAGTAGTTACCATACCTTTTGCAAACTCTATAACTTCATCGATTACTTCTAATTCATGACTAACGATAAATTCGTTCACTCTTCTTAAATAGTAATCATATAGCTGGTATAATTGATTAGATAAATCATACTCCATATTGAGGGTAACTATGAGTTCCAAGATAATAGCTCGAGAACGAAACAAATTCTCTCTACATTGATCGAGATCGCTATTCACAAATTGATGTTTAGATAAGTTTAATCTACGATACAACTCCTCATATAAAATAAGAGTAAGCTCACCTGGACTTGCAGTCTCTACCTTTACTTTCTGATATTGAAGTTGATAATTCTGCTTTATCATTGTTATTCTCCTCAATATATAGCTTAATCAATTACCCCATTTGTTGAGATAACCATGAACCTTGGCTGTTTAGTTTCTGAATAGCCTTTTCCATTGCTGTGAACTGTTTATAATAACGTGTTTCTACTCTCTCCAACCTATCATCCATCGATAAAATTTTAGAGTTAAGATCTTTCAAAAGATTACCATAATAACTGTTATCGACTGCTTCACTGTTAGTTCCATTACCTATCTTCTTTGATATCTTTGAACTTTGGTTTTGTAATGTCTGATATATACGATCTGCAAATCCTGTCTGGGCAAAGCGATCTTTAGGATTTGTTTTATCAGCAACAGGTGATTGGGTAAATAAAGTTACTATATCATCAGGATGATCCTTAATCGCTTGTTCTAACTTAGCTTCATCCACTTTCAACTTGCCAAGCTCACTAATCCCACCATCCATAAAGGATTTGAAGTTAATACCCACATCACTTAATGATTTAAAAGCACCTGATGTTTCAAGTCCCTGAGCCAAGGCATTTCGAAGCGAGTAGATAGTCTCTTCTATGATACCATCATTTCTCAACAATCCACTTTTTGCCTTAGACTCCCAGAGTTCGATTTGCTTATCGGTCATTCCTGATTTTTCTTCATCTGTCAAGGGTTTATAGTCTCTAAATAATGATTCCGACGATTTGCTACGGAGTTTATCTATAGTATCATTATAAAGATTTACAAACTCCATTATCGTGTTTTTAACAGCAGAAATATCCTTTGATACATTTACAACAACAGGACTTGAGGATACCCCTTTTAGTGTAAGCGAAACCCCATCAAGGTCCAAGCTATTACTTGCTATGGATACTGATTGTCCATTTACAAGTACTTCTGCATTATCCCCTTTATTTATGACTCCACTTGAAAAGCCTAATACAGCGGTATCACCGGTCAATTTAATTTCGGATTTTTCTCCCATAGTCTCTGATACAAAAGTAATCCTATTATTCTTAGTATCATAACTAGCTCGTACACCTAACCCAGAATTATTGATCTCATTGAGCACTGATTTTACAGTCTTTGATCCTAATTCAATATTCTTATCTGTGGTTCCGTTTGAGACTGTAATTGTCCCATTAGCCAATATTGTTTCATCAAATTTCGTACCGACAGGTAGCTCATCTCCTATTAATGTTGCAGAGGTAGCAAGCTTGTTAACCTGAATACTATAGGATGCTGCTTTGGCACCCGACTTCACTGTAGCACTCACAACCGACTCATTACTTGAAGATGCACCTAATTTAGAGAAATTAGATGAAAATCTAAGTTTATCAGCAGCATTCGTTAACTGAGAAAGTGTTTTATTTACGTTACGATATTCATCCCGTGACCAAATTAATGTTTGTTTCTTCTGGTATAATTTTTGCGCAGGTAATTTTTCTGCTCTCATTAAATCAGTTACAATCTTGTCAATATCCAGACCAGAAGATGCCATCCCGGTTATCCTCATTGGCATTCAAATGCACCTCCTTATATTTTATAATCAGTAAAAATACCCGCAAGCTCACAGAGGTTATATATTAGATCTACTAACTTTTCAGGCGGTATTTCCTTGATTACCTCATGGGTATCTGAATTGATAACCTTAATCATCATTTGATTTGTTCCTTCATGAAAGGAAACTTTTAATTCAGTATTATTATCTTTTAAAGCCTTGTTAGCATTTGTTATTAATTCCTCAAATCCTTTTTCACTCATGCGAATCTGGGTACGATCTTGATGTATTGGTGTAAGCAATGCTACCTTTTCTACTCCTGTTGACACTGGTACTCGATCCTGAATGAAAGAAAGTGCAAAAGCATCATTACCTACTTTCATCATTTAGCTCTCCTTAGGATAAATATAGAAAAACCGGCCGGATTATCCGGCCGGCCTCATACGACTAAAATTATCTAAGCAGTTGCAAGATACCTTGTGGTTGTTGGTTAGCTTGCGCCAACATTGCTGTAGCAGCTTGAGTAAGGATGTTGTTTTTAGTGAAATCGCTCATTTCTTTAGCCATATCTACGTCACGGATACGAGATTCTGCTGCTTGAAGGTTTTCAGCTGTTGTACCCAAATTGTTAACCGTATGTTCCAGACGGTTCTGAACGGCGCCAAGGCCTGAACGAATCTCGGAAACTTCATCGATAGTTTTTTGAACTTTAGTCAAGTTCACTTTCACTTCATCATTCAATTGATCTGCGTCAGTGATCGTTGTAAGATCTTTCAAATCTTTAATTGTCAGATCAGCAACTTGTGCGGATTTCAATGTCAGAGTTATAGTATCACCTTCGTTAGCTCCAACTTGGAACTCCAAGTCTTTAGCATCAACAGCGGTGGTCAACAGTTCTCTACCATTGAATTTAGTTTGAGTAGCGATGCTATCAATTTGTTCAGTTAATTGTCCAATTTCATCTTGGATTTTCTTAGCATCCGAAGTAGTCAATGTTTCATTGGCTGCTTGAGTAAACAGTTCGCCCATACGTTGCAACATGGAATGAGTCTCATTAAGAGCACCTTCTGCCACTTGGATCATAGAAATACCATCCAATGCGTTGCGGCTCGCTTGCTCTAAACCACGAACTTGGTTACGCATTTTTTCCGAAATTGCCAATCCAGCAGCGTCATCAGCAGCACGGTTGATACGGTAACCGGAAGAAAGCTTCTCCAAGTTCTTAGCAGAGCTATTATTGTTGAATGTCAACTGACGCTGAGTGTTGTAAGAACTGATATTGTGGTTAATACGCATGATAAAATTCCTCCTTGGAATGTGTTGGTGATTAGCATCCTTGCTTCACCCTATTTGTGATCGAGACATAGCATGCGGCCGTCACTACCATGCCTTTCGACCCATATTATAGTTATCGGCATGATATTATATTTGTTTATAGCAAACTGTAACTTTTTTTATTATTTTTTCAGAGGTGATCTAATATTTTGTAGAATCGAATGAACATCATCATTAATTTCTATGGCCTCTTTGTTTTGGCGTTGTATCGCATCATAGATTTCTTCTCTGTATATCGTTACATTAGAAGGAGCTTCTAACCCGATTCTGACCTGATCGCCACTTACTTCTATTACAGAAAGTACTATACTATCATTAATAATAATCTTTTGGCCTTTACTTCTCGATAGAATCAACATGCTCACTCTCTCCTTTCACCTTAACTCCTAGTGAGTGTCGAGTGGAATATCTTCCATTATCTAAAACAACCTGAGCTGCCAGATTATTTTGTTCGTTTATTAAGAGCGGAGCCTTAAGGTTACATGTTATATCGTTTACAGATCTTACCGTAACAATGACTTTGACATTGACATCCTGATCATTTTTAATACCTAAAACATCAATCCAATGTGAATCAAGTTGAAATTCATAATCGGAGAAAAACATAAATGGATCTACTACGACAAATGTCAAATCTTCATCATCCATAGATTGAAGATATTCAAACGGTCCTGATTCCTCTTGAATGAGTATATACCTTGATAAGTAAGAGAATCCTAGTATTGGACTTATAAAAGCTATGATTTGTTTCTCATTATCTATTAACTTTATTTCACCAAATCTTTTTGTATTCACAATCATTTTTATTCCTCCTAGTTCAAAAATAGCAATAGCTATAATGAACTTTAGGTTCATTATAGCTATGAAGCACTACACAACTGCGTCAAGTTGCTGTCCTGATACTGACAAAAATATAAAATTCTGACTAATTAAATATGGATTAACCTTACCAGGATAATAATCAATAACCGGTCTATGAACTTCTGGTTGGAATGTCACTCCCCCTGGAATGTAGTTCATATGGATTTGTCCAGGTGTATAGGTAATATCAACATTATCATATCCCGGCTCTCCAGCAATCTCGATTGGCCGTTCTTTAAATGCATTCTGTCTAGCAATATCAGCAAATACTTTGCCATTTTCATGTATAGCCATCATCCGGTCTCCATTTTGTGCTATCTCGGCGATGTTCTGCATAGAAATTTGCAAAGAGGCTTGTGCAATTCGATCTGTAACCTCCTCGAAACGCGCTTTGCCTAATGCAGACCAGGCCTTTCGAGAGTCGATCTCTAGTTTCCCCTTTACACTTTCAATCTCGATTGAAACATGCTTCTGACTCATATTTAATGAAGGTCTTGGTTGTTCTATGCTATGCTGACCTCTTGTCGTTTGCAGACCCAACTTCGAATACCCTTGTTGGATTTGAATCTGAGGAAACTGCATTTATACCTCCCGTCTCATCTTAAAAAATCAAGTAGACTCGGTCGTATTATACGTGCCATTGTATCTAAAGAAGCCTGATATATACTTTCAGAGGTTTTTAGATCAATGATTACTTTCGATATGTCTGCATCCTCTACTTTAGACTGAAGATCCATATAATTTATATTTAGATCTCCAAGCCTGCTTAATGTGAATTCCAAGCGATTTTGTTTACCACCCATCTCTGATTGGGCCGTAATAACTGTCTCCAAATTCTTCTGGAGGGACGGAATAGCCTTCTGAATAGCTGTAGTATCGTCTGCTAACAATGCCTTTTTGAAATTATCTACTACTGCATATATACCAGATGGATCACCATAGGCACCGAATACTTGCTCCCCCAGAGTGTTTACTGACACCGTTATCCCTGCACCAACTTGGTATTTAACCTCACCTTGATCCAAAGTATAGGCTGTTTGAGACGGATCATCCGGAAATGGTTTTTGATCAATTCGATCACCATTAAAAATATACTTCCCCTTAAATTGAGAGTTACCAAGTGAAACAAGTTGCTCATACAGTTCTTCGACTTCTTCAGAAATATTTTTACGAGCATCAGCTGGCACGGTATCAGTCCCACCTTGAACCGCTAGATCAGCTAATCGCTGTATAATTTGCGTTACCTCTGTCATTACCGTATCCCCATACTTAAGCCACGAGTCTGCGTCCTCCGCATTTTGCTCGAACTGCGTTGTTGCAGTAATTTGGCCGCGATACTGGAGGGCACTGGCTACACCCACCGGATCGTCAGAAGGACGGTTAATACGGCGCTGGGTCATCATTTGCTCCTGGTATTTATCCAGTCTGCGATAGTTGCCTTGCAGCCCGCTCATCATGGAACTGGTCATCATCGATTGGGTTATGCGCACAATTTACTCCTCCTATCTACCGACGATGCCGGTACCGTTGATTAATTTATCCAACATTTCATCAATAGTGGTTACAACACGAGATGATGCACTGTAGGCATGTTGGAAGCGGATTAGATCAGACATCTCTTCATCAAGGGATACACTGCTAATCGAAAGACGGAGTGTATCTGCATGCTCAACCAACAACGTGCCATTCTCCACCATCTTGATGGCATTGCTGCTATCCGAACCTAATTTGGAAATGACAGACTGAAGGTACCCTTCAAAGTTCGTCACATCCGTTACCGCACCGTTACTGTTGTTCGGATTGAAACTAAACGTACGCTCAGACAGGCCGGCGATCAGAAGTGCCATGCCGCCATTCCCTTTCAGGACCACCTCGGATGTTGTTCCATCCGGATTCGTTTTCATTTCGGTTCGTAGAGACGCACCGATGTTTTTCAAATCGGATTGGATAGTCTGACTGAGCCTCATATTCCCTGCTGTAATGGGACCTCCATTTGCTGATACAAAGAAGTCACTTCCTGTAGTAGCAGGTTCATTAAGGGTATAGCCAAGCTTATGCAATCCGTTAAGACCGTCTACAGTATGCTTCGTATCCTCAGCAAGTTTACGTGGATTATTCGCATCCATAACCGCATTCGGAATGTTCACGCCTGGCGGAAGTATCGTTCCAGCCGGCAAGGTCACTTCTACTTTGCCTGTAGCCAGTGTGTTGGCCATAATGTTCAGCTGGGTGATATATCCTTGAACATGCACATCCCGAGAGGTCACATAACCAGCGATCTCCCCACCGGTCAATGCGCCGGCAATAGCGTTCGTAATCGGAGTAGAAGTCATATCATCCACCACAACTTGATTGCCGAACGTCACTTGATAGACGTCCCCTGTTTCGGTCACATTCACGTTCCCGAGCAAGGAGAGCTGATCGATGAGCAGGTCCCGCTTATCACGCAGATCATTCGCGTTGTCACCAAGACCCTCAATCCGTTTAATACTCTGGGTTAGCTCTGCAACTTGGTCGATATAGTTGTTAGCTTCAGCAACCTTAGTGTCGATACGAGAAGTCAAGTTATTGCTGAGGGTATCCAATTGGGAGTAAATATGGTTAAACGTCTCCGTCAAAGCGATCGCTTTCTGCTGAACCGCCATACGGGCGGACAAGTCGGTGTCGCTTGGATTCTTGCTCAAAGTCTGCCAAGCCGTCCAGAACTCGGCAATGCTTGCGCTCAAGCTGCTGTCCGAAGGTTCGTTGAAAATTCCCTCAATATTAGAAAGCGTCTCTTGCTGTACGCTCCACGTCGACAAATTAGTATTCTGATTGCGGTATTCGATATCCAATAAAAAGTCCCGTACCCGCTGAATGCTCTCCGCTTCTACGCCCATTCCAAGCTGACCTGCAGCTTGGGATCGCTGCATTCCCGGGAAAGCAATCGGGTTAGCTGCAACCAGGCGGGTAGTCTGTCGAGAGTAACCCGGCGTATTGGCGTTCGTAACGTTATGACCAGCTGTGTTAAGCGCTGCTTGCTGGGCAATCAAGCCCCTCTTTCCGATTTCGAGCAAATGAAATGTGGATCTCATCTACATTATCCTTTCTGCTTATGCCCTGGTATCAAACATGCTTCGGCCCTTGCCGGCAGGATTCTGATGCTTCGGATGTTGATAAAGCAAATCATCCTCCGGACGACTGACTAACAAATTCAAACTGTAATCAATGAACGCTAACGATTGCTCAATTAGCTCTCGGTTAATCGCATTCAGCTCTTTGAGTTCCATAAGCCTGTCCATTAATTGCTGCTGCACATCCTGCAGCTCTGTTTTTTCCTCCGGGTTAAATACAAGACGAGTCATTTCAGTAACCGTCAGCTGAAGCTGGGAGCGGATGCCCTTCTCACGTAAAAAATCATCTGCGGCACCTTGACGCAGCGCTTCCGTTTCCGCCACCTGCTTCAGCAGGCGGTTCTCCTTGGTCATGACCGCTGTAAGACGTTCCACATCATTATCCAGAATGGCTTGCCTTTTATCTTTCCCTGCCTCTATGAGCTGCTGATGCAGCTCATCCTGACGCTTCATATATTCGATTATGGACCTAGCACTCACTTGGACTCACCTGATTTATTGTAGGATTGAAAATACGGGAGCATTTTGTCTGCCAAACGGTCGACTGGCACTTCATAAGTACCATTAGCTACAGATTCCTTCAAACGCTGAATTTTCTCCGCGCGTTCCGGATCCTGTACTTTACTCTGTGCACTCAGTTCCATCGCCTCCGAGGAGATTGATACTTCATCCTTGCGGCGCTTCTTCTTATCGATATGCTGCATCTCCCGAGATTCAATATTCCGTTGATACGAATTGATGCCGTTCACACGTCCCGATTCGTTAATCTTCACGCCCTATTCACCTCACTTAAAATAAAAGACCGATAAGCTTTACTAAGTTTATCGGTCGGATATGAAACATTGTTAATAGTTCAAAAGTTAGTATTTGCGCAGTTTATCGACTGCACTGTAAGTCTCTCTGTCTTTTCTGGACCCAGGCTGATTTTCCTGGTCGCCAGCAGCAGCCTGCCTTAGCTCCCTCGTTAAGCGCGTCCGGCAGGACTCGCACATATTGCTCTCACGAATCAACGTTCCGCATACTTCGCAAGGATACGCCAGGTTTGGCGCGTTCGCAATCGAGATCCGGCCTTCCTTGATAAACTTCGTAATTTGCCGCACAGATACTTCCGTAGCCTCAGATACCTCATGAATCGTTGCACCTTTTTGCTCACGAAGGAAGGTTGCGCATTTCTCATATTCCTTCTCAATAACCTTCATGCAATCAGGACATAATTCCCGAATATTAACCGTATATAACTTGCCGCACCGAGGGCAATTCCCCAGATTCATGTTCAACAACCTCCATGCCACATAGAACCTTTAATACCCCTAGATTACATTATCTTAGACCTTACGTCTATCATTAGGTAACAGAATCCACGCATTTTTCCTATTTTAATCATTTACGAACGAGCCCAGGTTAAACTATAGATCTCGATGGGCATTTCTACAGTGGATTCATATCTCCGCAAAACCTGAGCACAAGCGTTAATCGTACTCCCGGTTGTGTAGATATCATCTACCAATAATATACGGAAAGGTCCTTTGATCCGTGATGTCCCCACTTGAGATCGAGTATGCTCTACGGCCTGCCTGCTTATGGACCACAGTACATCGGGTGCATCCTGCAACGCACCAAAAACACCCTCCATATCCTTTAACCGATCCATCCGGCTCTTGAAACTCTGTTTATCCGTGTGACGTCTACGTTCCAGCAGCCGAACACAAGGCGCCTTTATTCTAAGCGCAAGCCCCTGTGCGAGCACCTCCGCTTGATTGAACCCCCTTTCCTGAAGCCTTTCCTCACTGACCGGAACCGAAGTGACGGCGTGTATACTCCATGGTATGTTGCCAAAATTCCGTGACCCCTTATTGCCCAAATGGATGTTCGCTTCCCGATGGAGCAGCGTGTAGGCCCGTAACATCATTTCTATCAAAAGAGGAGCGTAACGCTCATTCCCCCTATATTTGTATTGGGCCAACCACTCTCTCATCTGCGTATCATAGCTTACCGCACTCCGATTCAAAATAAAGCTCCGCTCGTTCATGCCTGATCGAAAACAGTCCGGACAGCCGATTCCCCGCCCACATCGCCAACATTTAGGTTTCATAATCCAAGGGATATTCCGATAACAGGCACGGCATATTCCCGGAAGTTCCCGGGTGAATGAACCTGTTTTTCCACAAGTGAGGCAGGTTTCGTCAATCGGTTTGAGCAAACGATGCATATGCCCGAGCAAATGGCTAAAGACATTTGGTATCAAATATGCTCCTTCCTTTCTAAGAGAGATAGATAAAGAACACCAATAAACCAGATAAAAAAAGTACACAGCTAACAGCGCGTGCATATCGCCACACCCATTGCCGCGACTGCCGATATATGCCTGGTAGTATTTTTCTCAACTAAATTGGAATTGTTAAAATGATTCCTGATTGAATATTTACTTGTGTCTTAGATAGAAACTCATGTTCCGATGAAACCCAACTACTCAACCCTCTCAAACCTGAGCATCCAATTGAACTGCCAATTCCATTACTACATTTTCCAGCCTTATCACTGTTCCTTCTATCATTCGTTTGTGGCTGTTTCATCTATCAATCGCTTGTGATAGAAGAGTTATATGAAGAATTATGAGGTTCCATGATGTTTCATGAACTATGGGGGTCTGTAAGAGCTATGAGAGTCTATGAGAGCTAACACTAAATATCATGTTTAACTCAACCCCCTAGTCATTCGATAATTCCTGAACTGGCCGTAAATACCCGCCTTTACGTGCGATTCGGTTCATCGCCTTGATTTGCCGGACTGCCGAGCTTTGGCCCCGGGTCCATTGGGACGCAGCAAATACCACCCGTCCTGCCGGATCATCCTTGGATCGACCCGCGCGGCCGGCCATTTGAATCAATGCAGCTTCGTCAAAAAGCTCACTGTCCGCATCTAAAATAAACACGTCACTCTTCGGAACCGTTACCCCACGTTCAAGAATGGTCGTTGTCACAAGTAAGCGAATCTCACGGTTACGAAAGGCCATCACTTTGCTTGCCCGTTCCGGATCGATGGATGAAGTTCCTTCAATCGGCATATTGGCAATGGCCTTGCGAAGCAGCTCCAGAATAGGATCAATATGCTTGATGCGAGAAACAAACAGGAACACTTGAGCACCACGAGAAAGAGATACGCTCAAACTACAGACCAAGAGTGGGGGAAGCTTTTTTTCCTGTAGGCAGCGGTTCAACGTCGAGATTTTCAGCTTTTGCGGCACGGGTAACGGATGACCATGGAAGCGTGCGGGGACTTTGGCATGCGGTAATCGGCCTGCAGCTGCTTCACGCTGTAAAGGCGATGGTGGAGTGGCTGACAGATAGATATACTTCCCTCCTATTTTGCAAGCTCCTTTGGCCGCGTGATCCAGCATCGGATCATTATGATAAGGGAACGCATCAATCTCATCGATCACGACCAGGTCAAAAGCTCCCCTGAAACGCAGAAGCTGATGCGTCGTTGCCAGTGTGATGCTCCCCTGCTTCCATCGGTCCGGACTTCCCCCGTATAACGTGACCACCGTCTGTTCCGGAAAAGCCTTGGACAGGCGTGGTGCCAGTTCCAGCACCACGTCCCGTCTTGGCGCGGCAACCAGCACGCGCCCACCCACATCCAGAATAGACTGCAGCAGCGGAAAGATCATTTCGGTCTTTCCGGCACCGGTCACCGCCCAGATGAGAAACCGGGCGGGCCCCGCGGAGCCCCCTGCGGGCGGCTCCGCCAAAAACCGCAGCGCAGCGCCAGCGGCGGCGCTCTGCGCTGCGCTAAGTCCCCACCGGCCCAAGGCCGCGGTGGGGGAACCCCCGGCCGTGCCCCGCACGGCCGACCCTGCTGCGCCATGCAGCAGCAGGGCACAGGCGCGGCTGCGCCCCATCGCGAGGCAGACCTCGCAATAGGCGCAAGCCGCCGAGCCGCACGCGGCGCATGCCGTGCGGCTTCGGGCCTCGCTGCCGCATCGCCGGCAGCGGAGCGCCACGGCCCGGCGGCGCAGCCAGCCGGGCGCACCCTGCGGGGCAGGCTGTGCCAGCCCCGCTTCCAAACGCAGGCGGCCCAGCAGGACGCCGAGCTGGGCCGCAGAGCGCCAGTCGCCGATGTCCCTGGCGACCTCCGCCAACAAGGCCTCGACCTCGCCGGCAAGCAAGGCTCGTCCTGCCATGCACTGAATCAGCAGCTCCGCCTGCTGATTCAACAAAGCCCAATCCTCAGCCACGTTCCTCTTTTCGATAACGGAATTTACATACGATCCGTCCAACAGCTGAATCTCCGTAAACAAAAGACTCCATTGCGATTTGCTTCCTTCAGGCTCTTGTAGTAAGAACGAACTTAAGCTCTGGTACAAATAATTCTGCCATTCCGATTTCCCCCATTGATCCATGTCTTGGTTGGATCGAAATCTCTCTTGAATGACAACGGCCCATCCTAATGGAACTTGTGTTGATAACAGCACCAATGAGCGTACGCTGGCTTTCTCATCCGTCCATCGTTTCACTCCATACCACCATTGAAAATCCACTCGCATATCCAGCGAGAGACAACACTTCCATTTCTCTGATGTTCGAATGGCATATATGGCAATCTGCATGACATCAACTCCAATATCGAGACATATAAGCTGGTAAAAGGCCAAGTGCTGGCACGTTATTAAGAAGCACATATTTCAAGATTTCATACCTACAGCTCACCATTTTCATGCCGAGACCATTACATTATGAAATAGATCCTTCTCACGCTGCCCGATGTCGAAATCTGTCACCCCCCCAATTTAACTGCCCTATTCCCACTTCTCCTAGTCGGGTACAAGTACCGCTACGAGGGACAGAGCATCACATGGAAACAAGATCGGAGTTGAATGCAAGAGGTTCAGCTATAGACGAAGCAAGAACAAGCACGTTTTGATATTGGATAGCCACTCTTCTCCCCAGAAATGCAAAAAACACACCCTTCGCTTACGCTAGGAGTGTGCTTCACGCCTTTAACAATATGAATACGAACCTGGTAACCAAAACAACTTGCTGATGTTTATCCCTGTACATACGGAATCCGAACAGCCTCCATCGGGTTTCTTAGATCAATCCGTATCACTTCTTCTTCATTCGGACCGGCACCCATTTCCCGTGATGCTGAGTCATCGGACTTCCAAGTCCCATATACCAGTTCGATTCCGGACAAATGAATCAATCTCTGGACAATCTTCAGCGTATCATCGTACGACTGATCATCAAGGACGGTGACACGCACGCGCGTCCCGCTCAGCAGGGCATACCATGAAAGGGCTCTCAAATACCATTCCACCTGCCGCTCATGGTTGGACGTGATCAGCACATAATGCCTGCGCCGCCCCGTGCCTTCACCAGCTCTTCTAAGATGACGGGCATGCACGATATGAATCAGAGCAACAGCAATCCCGTACACCGCGAGTATCCACAGCAATTGGGCAACCATGAGACTCACCTCCTTCTCTTATCAACAATATATGCTGATCGGGAGGGTACGGTGACAGTTATGTAACCAGAGCCCACACAGAACTTAATGGGAACGGCTCAAGCACCATAAGAACAACGCCTATCGCCGTTACTTCAACCCTATAAATCATCATAACAAAAAGGAACCGCCCTTGGCAGTTCCCTCCCTATGTAAGACGCGTCCGTGCATTCGGATCGGCGATTACAACGTCACCCAGCCATATTTGATCGAGTTGATAACCGCTTGTGTACGGTCGTCCACTTCCATCTTCTGCAAAATGCTGCTGACGTGGTTTTTTACAGTTTTTTCACTAATGAACAGGTATTCCCCTATCATCTTGTTGCTCTTGCCTTCGGCCATTAGTCTAAGCACTTCCGCTTCGCGCCTTGTCAATGGGTTATTCTCGCCTGCCACAAACTTGACTCCAGCCTCACGCGAACCGCCCTCAGCCATAGCGCCTGCTTCGTTTACATAAGTCATTCGGCGGAGCTGTTGAATGAGCTTACCCGTAACTTTCGGATGGATAAATGCATATCCCTCATGTACCGAACGAATCGCATTAATCAGTGACTCGGCTTCCATATCCTTCAGGAGGTAACCGTTTGCTCCCTTACGGAGCGTTTCAAAAACATAACTTTCATCGTCATGAATCGACAGAATGATAACTTTGATCTCAGGAAACATTTCACGTAGTTTCTCAGTTGCTTGAACGCCATTTTCGGTGGGCATGTTGATATCCATCAGCACGATATCCGGCTTCACTTCGTTACAGAACTCAAGCACTTGAATTCCATCGCCGCATTCTCCGATAACGTCAATGTCGTCCTCCATATTCAGTATACGCTTCAGACCCTCCCTAAACAGCTGGTGGTCATCCGCTAATAATACTTTAATAATCGCGTTCTCTTTCTCCAAATGTTCCATCCGATTACTCCTTTCTCTTTTCTACGTTCGTCGGGATATGAATCACGATCTTCGTTCCTTGATTCTCAGCTGAATCGATCTCCATTCTCCCTTCGAGCAGCTCAACCCTCTCCCGCATGCCAATTAACCCAAAATGGTCCTTGCTTTTCTGCTCCAGCAAATTGACATTGAATCCCAGGCCATTGTCCTGTACAACGATTTTGACCAATTGCGCCTGGTACGTGATTTCAACAAGCACATAAGTCGGGTAAGCATGTTTTGCAGCATTCGAAAGTGCTTCCTGCACCAACCGGTAGATGGCCGCCTCCATCGCAGAAGAGAGACGATGCTCTTTTCCCCGTGTCTCGAAGATCGTGCGGATTTTCGATTTTTCTTCATAATCATGCACGTATTTACGCAATGTGGGGATTAATCCTAGATCATCGAGTGCCATTGGACGCAGATTGAAAATGACTTTTCGCATTTCCTCCAAGCTCGATCGAACCTGGCCCTTCAAATCTACTATTTCGTCCTGCACCATCTTAAATTCCTGCTTTGCGAGCATTCTTTCTACAATTTCCGTCCTAAGAACCAGATTCGCCAGCAATTGTGCAGGTCCATCATGAATCTCTCTGGAGATGCGCTTCCGTTCCTCTTCCTGCGCCAAAATAATTTTGAGACCGATGACCTGTCTGTTTTTGGCAGATTCGATGATTCGAGATACCTGACCCAGCTCTCCGGACAAGTATTCCAACACCACGCCCATTTGAGATCCGATCGATTCTGCGCGCTCCACCGAGTTCTCGACATTACGAACCCGCTTCTGCAGCTCATCTCGTCTTGCCTTCAGATACATTTCCTTCTCCCGGTAGATCATGAGGTCAAGCTGTAGCTGGGTTGCTTTCTCATACGCTTGCTTGATGTCCTCTTCCTTGTACCGGACAAAATCCCGGCTGACCTCGGTCAGCCGGATCCGGGAACGGCGGTAGTTCAGCTCCAGCTGATCTACCTTCTCTAAGGTTTCCGTCGTTTCTTTTAATGTCCGCTGCAGTTCATGATTGAGAGACGTGAGCTCTTGCCGTGACGCCTCCAATATTTCGAACATTTGGTATTTGCTGTCCTCCATCACTTTGATGGCATTTTTTATGACACGGTCGATGGCATCGGCTTGATAATCCACGCACTCTACTCCATTTCTAACGTTTCATATACATATCATACCATATCACGATTCGATCGTAACGGTCTTCGTGTTCTTGTCCCATTTTACTTTAAGGCCTAATTGCTCGGAAACGAGACGAAGAGGGACCAAAGTCCTACCACCTTGAACCATGGGTGCTACAGCCGCCGAACTGCGCTTACCGTTTAGAATGAATTCCTTCTTGCCGACCGTTAGTTCTATGAGCATGCCGCCTCTCAGGACACCTACCCGCTGAGCAGATTGGTTCCAGGTTGCATGCCCGCCGAACGCGTCGAGCACGTGTTTAATCGGAACGTAGGTCGTTCCATTTTTCAAGATTGGCGCCGAATCAATTGCCACTTTCGAACCATTCAGCATAAGTGATTTTTGCCCAATGGTCATAACAGCTTTACCTGTTGGAAGTCCTTCATTCCCGGATAAAGACGGCATCATGAAGCGGATATCGTCAAAAGATATAGCTCCTGTCAATGCACGCTCGTCCTGGCCTTCTTCCACGTTAACCACATACAACCGCTTCATCTGTGCCGGGAATGCAATGTTGTATCCGCTAAGATCGAGGCTCAGTGTCTTCCAACCGCTCCAATCAATTGCTTTTGCCAAGTCGACGTATACGGTTTTTCCATTATTGTCTTGGAGTTCAGCCCGCAGCCAGTTCAGGCTGTTATCTCCCTCCACATCAATGGTCATGGCCGTAGCCTGTGCAGGAATCACTTTGCCAGTTGTGCCATTCAACTCGGCGTAAGCGTACATTTTTTGCCCTAATCCGCCTGTCATATCATAGCTCAAGTTCAAGACTTTGGACGATGCCTTTGCTCCGCTGCCATTTTTGATCGCTGCAGTCCCGGTAACTGTCGGCACATTGGTCGTGAACTTCACCGGGTAATTCACATTCTCGAAGTTCTCCCACGTGCTTTCGCCCGCTGCCGACAAAATAACGACCGTGCTAAAGCCGTCATAGCGTGCGATGGCATAACCGACTTTTGTATTGCTGTTCACGGAGGATACGGTCAGGCGGCCGTCTTTGACGCTGCCTTTAAATCCGATAAACTCCCATTTCAGCGCGCTGCTCGGAACCTCCAAGCTCTGGCCGTTGCTTGTTACCGCCGTCACCGGCACGGAAACACTCGTTCCAGCCTGCAGCGGTGCGCTTGATACGCCTGTAGTCAACGCAACAAGATCATCAGCGCCCAGCACCTTGACTTGCATCGTAGCTTTCGTGCTGCCGCTTACTGCTGTCAGTGTCGATGTACCCGGCTTCGTCGCTTTAATGTTTTGTCCGTTGACCGCTAGATTGCCGTTGCTGGACTTCCAAGTTGGTTTAATCGAACCTGCTTCAATTGGATTATAGTAGGTATCATAGCCTTTTAGTTCATACGTGCCCATTTGACCGATCAGGAGCGTGTTGCTGCCACTTACTTTTAAACCCTTCAAGCTGCCCTGAGGTGCTGTGGAGAACACGCCAAGTGAGTTAACGATGCTGCGCTGCGTGGTGCCGTATTCCGTGTTAAAGGTCAACTGGGTATTCATCTCAGCTAGTGGACGGTTTACCATCGTTGTCGATCCGCCGCCGTCGAGGTTCATACCCTTCCATACTCCAACCTTCGTCATGAAATCCTGAAGCTGCTGCAGCGTCATGCCTTTACTGTTATCATTGCTCTCCGTAGCAATCAGGTAGGCGTATCGTCCGTCTTTGGAGTAACCTACGGCTGTACGTGCCCTGCTCCCTCCAATCGAATTCACGTTTCGAGAGAATGATGTTGCCTTGCCGTTATCCACCAGAATCGTATGGCCGCCAATCATCATTTGGAGTGTAGACGGGTCCAGTTCTTTACCTGATTTTTTGGACACCAGAGCATAATTCGCTTCCAGCTTTTGACCGACAGCCAGATTTTTTTTCACGAACTCTGCCGCAGCCCCATGGGTTCGCAAAATGTAGCTTCCCTCCGGTATCGCTGTTGGCAATCCTGCCATTACTGAAATATCGGTTATGACCCCATCCGTTACCATAACCTCCGTTGGTGTTGTCGAGCTGTTCTTAGGACGCTCAACAGCCTTCCATGCGCTTGTGTAGATATAAGCTGTATTGGCATGGCTATACGTTGATCCGGTGCCTTCTGGCGCATAGGATGTTTTGTTCATACCCGCGAGCGGGAATGAGGCTCCATTCTCAGCTGTAATACTCCCCGAGAATGCAAACTCATCCAGAATTGGCGTTCCATTGTTCGTTACTCCAAAAGCATACATGCCTTTCAGATCCGAAGGCGTTGACATCAACAGACCATTTGATACTTGAGCACCCATCGGAGCCCCTTCGCTGCCGGTATTAAAAAAGTCACCGTTAATAGCAGCTACCGCGCCGTTCTCCTTAGCCATTCCGCCCGTGCTTTGTCTCGTTGTAAATTTATTCCCTTGGCCTGTCATGACATCCAGCTTCACATATTTGTTGTTCAGATCCACCCGAACGACATTCGCCAGCGATTTTGCGCCTGTACTGTTGATATACTGATACTTCATCAAAACCGCACCGGAAGTAATGATTTCCTCGCCAAGCTTCTTAGCCGATGTTGATGCCGCATAAGCTACCGAGGATGTTGATAGATTCCCTATCACTGGTATTCCGCTGCTCAGCACAGGACCCACCCAGATGACTCCTGCCAATGTAATAATCAACCATTTCTTGCCTACACCTGATGTTGTAGACTTCAGTGTTTTCCCCTGACTAACCATGTAATCGTAACTCTCCCATCTATCGTTCAACACGGATGCCGAACATATAAAGTCTCTAATTAATAGACTTCATTTTTGCGGAAAAGTTACGAATTTGTTATAAAAAAACACTTTCGCGTATCGTACAACAAGTCTTGTAAAATTTATAGCGGAATTTTTTAGGAGTCTATGTAAATCAATCCTATGTTACTATATTTTCATGTAAAAGTAACTAGTTTGTCATAAAGTTTATTCCTCGTTTTCCATTTATTCATTAAAAAAAGCTGATAACCATAGTGGGTATCAACTTTTTAATTATTTCATTTTTGTCATATTTCCATATCCAACTGAGTTGAATCTCTACTCACTATGAGAATTAAGAAGCAGAAAAAAGGCATGTGCCGATTTTTTTCAGAAGAAAAATTAAATCAGCACATGCCTAAACTTTATATCTGGAACATATCTTAAGATTACCTTAGTTTACGCCAGCTTGTTCTTTCAGTGCTTCCACTTTGTCTACGCGTTCCCAAGGCAAATCCAGATCTGTACGTCCAAAGTGTCCGTAAGCAGCGGTTTGCTTGTAGATCGGACGACGAAGATCCAGCATGCGGATGATTCCAGCCGGACGCAGGTCGAAGTTGTTACGCACAAGCTCAACCAGCTTCTCTTCGCTCACTTTACCAGTTCCGTAAGTATCAACACTAATCGACACTGGGTTAGCGACACCGATAGCGTAAGCCAATTGAATTTCACACTTGTCCGCAAGTCCTGCGGCAACCAGGTTTTTAGCCACGTAGCGAGCCGCGTAAGCAGCGGAACGGTCAACCTTTGTAGGATCCTTACCGGAAAATGCACCGCCACCATGACGAGCGTAGCCGCCATAGGTGTCCACGATGATTTTTCGCCCTGTCAGACCAGCGTCCCCTTGAGGGCCGCCGATAACAAAACGTCCGGTAGGGTTAATGAAATATTTAGTTTCTGCGTCCAGCAATTCAGCTGGCACGACAGGAAGAATGACTTGTTGTTTAATATCCTTCTGGATTTGCTCCAGCGTTGCTTCTTCGGCATGTTGAGTTGATACCACGATCGTATCCACACGGACCGGTGTATTGCCGTCATACTCAACCGTTACCTGGGTTTTACCGTCCGGACGCAGGTAATCCAGCGTACCGTCTTTACGAACCTCGGACAAACGACGAGCGATACGGTGAGACAATGCAATCGGAAGAGGCATCAATTCTGGCGTCTCGTTGGTTGCAAAACCAAACATCAGACCTTGGTCACCAGCACCGATGTTCTCGGTTTCCTTGTCCATTTGGGAAGGATCACGATTCTCCAGTGCAGCGTTTACCCCCTGTGCAATATCGGCAGATTGCTCATTCAGCGATGTTAACACCGCGCATGTATTGTAATCAAAACCGTATTTTGCACGGGTATACCCGATTTCCTTCACAGTATTGCGTACAATGGATGGAATATCCACGTATTCAGATTTAGTGCTAATTTCACCAATGACCAAAACAAGACCAGTCGCAACGGAAACTTCACAAGCTACGCGTGCGTTCGGATCGTTAGCCAAAAAAGCATCGAGTACCGCATCAGAAATCTGGTCACAGATTTTATCCGGATGTCCTTCAGTTACGGACTCAGATGTAAATAAACGTCGCCCTGTTAAAGACATGAGATCAACCTCCCATATGAATAGTATGTGATACATCAAGAGGTCCTACACAAAAAATGAACCTTTTCCGACAGGAAAAGGTTTGAAATGTACAATCCTCAACATGCATATTAACTTATTTGTTACTAGGTGTCAATCCAGTAAGTAAGCTGCTTTCCAAGGATTTTCTTGGGTTTTTCAATCGGATGTTAGTCAAGGATAAGTTCCGCTTTTAACTGAAAAACAACTACAATTTACCGAAGAGGCTTTGTTCAGCGTTTCGAACCAAACGTTTAGTGATCTCTCCACCAACCGATCCATTCTCACGGGATGTTAGATGCCCCCACCCAGGACGACGGCTGGAAGATCCACCACCGATGACTCCTAACTCAGAGCCAAATTCCGTATCGGCTCCATTGGAACCGCTACCATATCCCACGGGTAATCCAAACTCTGCTGCAATTTCGTATTTCATTTGCTTCAGCATTTCACGACTCTCCGGTACCACTTGACGGTTACGACTGCTGCGTGCCATGAAAATACACCTCCTGTATTTGTTTTTACAGAAGTATTATTTGTTGATTTCAAAGCACTCACACGTATAAAACGTTGTCACTACTGGCAATAATTATAAGAGGATTATACAGGACAGATGTTAATGTCTCTCGGTAGGATGGAGCAAGTATGGCAGGAGCCAAACGCATCCTAGTGCTTCCTACTTAATAGTGTAACCGCCACGTACCATGACAATCAGATTGCTCGTCTGCCCTTCTTTCACCTGTATGCCGCGACCTTCACGCGGGAAGGAAAGCAGATGGTTCTTAGGCGCCGTTTCACCATTTAACAAGTCTTTGCCATCGGTTAGGTCTGCAACGCCGCTAGCGACTTCTGTGTAGATCACAGCATTACCTGAACGCACAATGAACTCCGTTCCTGCATCGGCAATCAGAATCTTACCTGGTTTCAGCGCAACGTTCTTAACTTCATCAGCACCTTGGGATGGTTGAGTTGGATTTGTAGGATTTGTTGGGTTAGTAGACCCTCCACCACCGCCATTCAGCGCTTGCTGAATTTGCTGGTCAACGTAACTCTTGGTGACGACCGGGTCGTCAGTGGTACCGGGGGTGGTGCCAGCGCCTGTTACGGTGTTGTTGTAGGTAGCGCCGATCCATATGCCGGCTCCAATCGTCAGTGCCGCCAAGCCGACCTTTAAATAAGATTTCATGTAATCTGTTCCTCCTAAGTTATCTATTCTATTTAACTATAAATAAAACACCCGAACTGAACAACCCTACTATAGGTAAGGCTAAGGATTGTTTTCTTTGGAAAATTAAAAAACACACCGGAGAACATAATGTTCCCCGGTGTGTCAAAGCTTAGATGCTAAGCTTTATTTTAGCTAGTCGATTTTAGTACTGAATAGTACCTTTCAAATCAACAGTATTACTATTTTCTTTCAGAACAACACTAGCAGTCAGCTCTCCACCATTAATGGTAGCTTCCTTAGGAACTACTACTGTGAAGGAATTTCCGTCAGCAGCCAATTCTGCAGTATAAGAAGCTGTTCCTTTATTAGTAGCAATCGAAACTTTACCATTAACGATGTTATTTAGAGTCTTACCGACTTTAACAGTCAGTGTAGAAGTTGCTTCATTATATGTTGTTTCTGTAACGTTTACTGGTTGAACAGCTGGTGCAGATGGTGCAGCTACTGTAAACTCATCAGATTCAAGGGCTTTAGTAGTTGAATCTTTAGCTACAATGTACTGAGCATCCTTACGGACTTTTACAGAAATTGGAGGATTTTCTTGAATCAGTTTAGGATCAGTAAGTGTGATTACCACGCTGCCCTCAGTATCATTAGCATAACTAGTTGTATAGCTAGTCACAGGAATGATTGGGTTGTTATCCTTTGAAAGATCTCTAAGAATGAAGTCATTTTTCAAATCTCCAACGTTAGGAGTTACAGAGTCAACATAAGTTGTAAATGTAACTGTAAACGAGGTACCCACTCTATTCGAAACTTTGCTCACTTTAGGAGCAACAACATTTTTAACTGTCATTACAGCATTGCCAGACAAGTTAAGCTTGTTGTTAGAATAAGTTTGGATGGAGTTGTTAGCAAACACGGTGATTGTTGCTCCAGTGTACTCGTTGCTTGTTTTCAATGTTACTTTGTTTCCATCTACTTTTACTTCTGATGGGTAGGAACCATTGACAGTGAAATCACTAACTGAAGCATGAGCAATTACATTAGTGAATTCAAGTTCAAAAGTCTTAGCATCCTTTTGTTTTGCTCCAGTCCAAGTCAGCTGGTTGTTAGCTTGAAGCAATGGTTCGTTAATCCAAGCTACGTTTTGACCAGTTTTGGATTTAAGACCAGATGCCAACACTTTTTTAACAGTACCATTCTCACCAAATGTCACTCTAGTTCCGTTAATGAACTCTGGGAACTGAAGAACAACCGATTTACCATCGTTTACTGCAGAAGGTACAACTTCAGTTGGCAAAGCGATCTGTTGTACATCGCCACCGTTCTTTTGGAACTCGATGTAGTAGTTAGCTTTGGTCTGGATAGAGTTAACGTCCATTTCTTTGCCAAAGTGCAAAGCAAGCTTACGGGTTGCGTCATTCCAGTCATAGTTAGAGAACTTAGTCAAATTAGCATTATCAGCCGCTACAAATGTACCATCGTACTCAACCATAGTGTTTTGCAATGCTGTTCTGTCTTTTACATCTTTAACCTTCAGGTCGTAAGTACCTTCAAGAGTACTGAAGAAGCTAACGTAGAAGATTTTGTTCGATGCATCAGCAGCAACTACAGTATTCACAGGAATAACGTCGCTACCTTTTTTAACAGTGAAGTACTTTTTGTCAGCAGCATCTACTGCTTTGTCAAAACGAACTGTCAGCGTATCTTTTCTGTCAACGCCAAATGTAGTTTCAAGTACACGTGGTTGTACCAGATCAATACTTGCTGTAACTTTATGTTCTTTCACCGGGTTCGCGTTACCAGAGTAGTCCTTAACTTCAATGAAGAGGTTTGTTTCGTATCCTGGCAGACGATTTGCAGTAAAGTCAACTTCATAAACGTTTGATTCGATTTGAGTCGCTTTACCTTTTTTCTTGCTGTCGCCAGACTTCCAGTAGAAGCTATCTTCCGTTACGGAAGCCGGGTCGATTTCTTCATCGAAAGTTACAGTTACTTTTTCCAAAGTAGCGGAAATTTCAGTAACTTTTGGACCTTCAGTATCTACAGCAACCGTGAATTCTTTGGTGTCAGCCAAAGATTTCAATCCTGCATAGTCTTCAACCAGGGAAGTTGTCAGCTTATGAGCGCCAACAGAGATTCCACCTGTGTAGTCTCTAAGGATAACTTCTCTTTGGTTAGGGCCTTGTGTTACAGTTCCACTAAACATTTTGTCATCCAGTTGGAAGTTGCTGCTGGATGGAGCGATAACAGGCTCGGAGAAAGTCACCTTGATAACTTTAGTTCCGAGAGCTTTTACTTCAGTTACTGTTGGCAGCGTGTTGTCGGACGATGTGAAAGACACTTCACCTTGTGGGAGTGTAGAGCCTTGGTCGCCTTTAACATTCTTCACAACAATCTTGTATGTTGTTCCTTGTACGAATTTGCTGGATTCGTTCAACAAGATACGTGCAGTTTTGCCACCTTCCAATACGGTAATGGATTTGATTCCTTTAGAGTTGGAATCGATGACATAGTTGTTTTTGTCAGTAGCAGATGCTTTGTCTACTTTACCGTCAAATACAACCTCAACCTCTTTCAGGTTAGTGGAGCTTGCGGACTCAACTTTAGTAGCAGATGTTACAACCCAAGTCACGTTCTCAGTGTACTCGTAGTTGTTATGTTTGAACTTCACTTCAGTAGCTGTGTTAGCTTTCAGTGGAGTTTCCAGTTCAACTTTCACTTCTTCGTTGTTAGCAAGCTTGAAAGTCACAACTTTGCCACTCTCAGTTACATCATAAGAAACCACTTTTGGTTTTTGTTGAGTCAGGTAGATGGTATAAGCAACTTCAACCAATTGGGAACGGGAAGCGTTAGCTTTAGGGTTCGTTTTAGCATCTACCAAACCAGCGTTGATTGCTGCTTGAACATAACCTTTAGCCCAGTCAGAAGCGTTGTTGTTCGTTTCTGTTGGAACTTCAAGCTTTTGAGCAGTAACGAGAACCTTCGCCATTTCTTGAACGGTGATTTTACCGTTGAAGTCGAAGATCATTTTCGTCAAGTTCTTACCTTCCATGATACCTGCAGAGTATACTGCTTCTACATAAGGAGCTGGCCATTTGTCAGCTTTGTAGTTTTTGTCTTTGAAAGACGCTTTGCCTTGGATTGGCTCAAGACCCATGATGCCTACCAAAACTTTCGCGAACTCACCGCGAGTCATTTCTTTGTCAAGACCAGCAGTTCCATCTGGATAACCATCGAAGATCCCTTTTTCTTTCAGTACATCAAATTTCTGTTGTGTGCTAAGCGCATCGTCACCGAATGCAACAGAAGCAAACATAGAGAATGCCATTGCTGTAGACAGTGCTACGGATAAAATTTTCTTCATAACCTTTTTTTCTCCTCCTTGAATCATCACTTGATTGTTTTCTTTAATTTGGTAGCTCTTATCACTCATTGTCCTGCACCTCCTTTCCCGAGTTGAGCATAAATCATAAATGATGTCTGTGACGATATCACAGAATCTTGTTAACGAGAGAACACTACAAACTAGAATAGATTCCTAATCCTACCTAGGTATTATACAACGAGTCCCAACCTCCGTAAAGAACATTTTTCTAATTAATAGACAAGTTTCTTGTTTCGGATAATCCTGGGTTCCTCATTGGGTTCTACATTATAAACGTTTGATTTCTCAAAAAGTTGCGGTTGTTGCAAAGTTTTTTTAAAAATATTTTCAAAATCATATTCGATTCGGATAACATTAGGTCAATTACATAATACGACAACAAAAAAAGACGCCCTCTGGGCGCCCCTTGTAGAATCCTAGCGAATCTTCATAGCAAGCTGAATAATTCGTGCACGCATCTCTGGATTGCTATGCAGCGTTTCGTACATCAGATCAATTTCCGCTTTATTCGTACGATATGTTTTGTCATGTTTTATTGTTGTATGAGACCACTGGATCAAGGCATTCTCTGCCGCTGTCATTTCGTTAAATGAATCATGAAAGCCTGTCTCAACAACGAGTCCCTCCATGACTTCCTGAGTTATCTCATCATGAGCGGCACGAGCCAGCTCAATCTTCTTCTCCATCACTTTGGCTTTTTCCTCGAACTTGGTCTTTGCCTTCATGTAGTCGAGCTGCGCTTTTGATAATATCGGCTTCATAAACTCATCTTCACCCTCTAAAAATAGTATGTGCTTCCGCTATTGTAGCGTATTCTACATGAAATTACAAAACATTAGATATTGGTAACCGGTTTCTTGGTCCATAATATCATCCTTAAGATCTTGTTAATTATGTTATATATAACCTTATCCATCATAATTTGCACATAAGAAAACGAGAGCACAGCCATCAGAAGTTAGGCGTCTGCTCTCGTTCCTTTTGTCCTACAGTTTCTTCTTATTATATAACCTACATCATTTTAAGTTTGTTCATCATGCGTTTCACGATCGTCGCCGTATCTGCACGATTTAGAACAGCATCCGGGTTGAAGTTATACGTCGGTTTCTTCTCGCCTTCTTTCAAGCTGTTGGCAACACCAGTGATGATGCCGGCCTTACTTACAGCAAGAATGGCTGGATAAGAGTAATTCGATTTGATTTTGCCGACATCTTCGAACTGCTTTTGAAGTGCTGCTTTATCTTTTTCGATCTCACCCATCTTCAGGTTGAGCGCACGTGCAATCATGTTGGCCGCTTCTTCACGAGTCAGTTCCATATTAGGAGCAAAGCTTCGTGGCGCAATGCCGCGAATGATTCCTTTTCTGGCAGCTGTCTCAATATAACGATAATCCCACTGCATGCTATTGACAACACTTTCCTGATAAATGTCATCAAAAGTGAGCTTGTTCTTATCGGTATCATAATCCAACGGAATGTCCAGCAGCTTCACTATAATAGTAGCTAATTCACCGCGAGTCATTGGATCATACACGCCGAATGCATCCGTCTTGGACGCCTTCATGTATCCTCTGGCCAGCATCAATTCAATATCGTTACGGGCCGTCTTATGCGAGATCGCATCGGAGTAGCTATAACGCAAGGATTTAACTGCGTAATAACCAAATCCCTTAAATGGAGCCGTAACAGTTTTCTTCTTGGCATCCACTTTCCCGCCGATGTTGATCCAAGTACCTTGGGACGGGTTATACCACCAAATGCCCAAGTTGCTGGAAGCCGAGTTCACCAGTGCAGAATCATATTTCAAGGTAATTGTACCTTTTTGGGACAACTCCATCCAGTTCTGGGGAATCAAGCGTTGATGGAATTCATTCCCTTTTGCGTACGGATGCGCTGCTGCTTTTACATTAAAGTCCTCTACGTTGCTGCTGTATGCATTAAGCGAACCCGCATCCAGCCAGTAAAGAGGGGATGAATAACCGTAATGGGCTGCCGGAGTGAAACGGAACGCATTGTTGTTATCCCCTGGAATGAGGGACAGGCGTCCATCCATTTCTACACCGTTCTCGATTTCGCCGATCCGATTGTAAGCCTTAACGGTCCGCCCATCGATCTGGTTGGCAATACCAAACAGGATGTCATGCTCGCCGAGCAAATTGATCGTGGGCACTTCTGCATTCGGACTTGATTTTGCCTGCTGAAGCACCGTGCCTTTCGGCAAGGAAAGAGACAAATCACCCTTAAATACTTTAACTTTACCCGACTTCGAAATATTTGTTTTAAACTGAGAGCCTTCGGTTGCATCATCCGTGTACGTTACAACGAATTGCCCGCTTGTCTTTTTGGTACCTTGTTCGATCGTGAACTTAATCGTATTTTTACCGTTTTTCAGGTTCTTGACCTCAAGACGGAAAATGTCGCTAATTTCGGATTTCACCATTGGCGTTTTACCAATCAGAATGGAATTAGCTCCTTCAGCCTTGATGCTTACCTCTACAAAATTCTGTTTCAAAACTCCTTCGTTAGGGAGCCTAGGAGAAAGAACTTCGTAAGGCGCACGCTCACGAGTAATTTCAATGGTATCTGTAGTCGTAACCGACTGATAACGCGAACCGATGCTGATTGCCTGCAATCCAACCTCTGGAAGCGCGAGTTCTTTAAATACAACGCGGGCAGAGCTGGAGTTTGAACCATTTACAATGGAATAGTACAGGCTGTGATCCGCTTGATTAATGGCATCCAATTGCGTCTTCAGTGCCCCTCCAGAGAGAGTCCAGGTTCCTGTATTGTCTTTGGTAAAGACTGCAAAGATGGATGGCGTAGGATGGCTGAGGTTCACCGTGATCTCATCGGTGTATTCCACTTCAAAGCGAAGACCCAGAGCCTTTTCATATGTGTTGTAAGCATTCTTGGCCGTTTCTCTGAACAATCCATCTGGATCCGATTCTGTTCCGGAACCAACAGGGAAAGGAATCATGTTCTTGATAATCGAACGGGTGTCGCTAAAATACAGCAGAGTTAGTTTCGTCGAAATTTTTCCGCTCTTGTCAGCGACCACCAAAGTATTCGGACCTGGGATCAGCTGCAGGAACGTCGTATCTGTAAAGCTGAACTCGCCATTTCCGCTCACTGGCAGATCGCGAGTGTTACCATTCAAGGAAATCGTAAGTCCTGATGTTCCCGTGTAGTTCACAATCCGACCCGTTACTTGATTAAAATCTGTACTATTCTTAAACACCTGATTGTTATACAAATGATAAATATCAATATAAGTGGAGGACAGGAACGTTACCGGGATCACCTTGGTATCGGAGACGCCCGATCCATTGCTGACCTTGACGATCAGGTTTTGTTGTCCTGAAGGCAGGTTCGTGATTTTGAAAACCGTGTGGCCATTATAGGTAAGTTTCTGAGCAATCGTACCGCCGCCCTTGCTCGATTCAATCTCAACATCACCTGCGTTCACTTGCTCCACCATTAAGTAGATTGGCAATTCGTTCAGGACGGTATCGTTACCGCTTGGAAAAATGGACTGGGAGGTAGCTGATACCGTTCCGCCACTCTCTGTTACACCGTATAGCTGATACACCTGCTTAATTGTAGGTGCATTGACATCGCGATAAGTGAAAGGATTTTTCACATCGAAACCAGTGGTAGTGTCCTTAGTATAAACAAAGTACTCTCCACTCTGTGTGATGCTAACTGAGCCAGTGGATGTAAAAGGATACATCAAGCTGTTTCCTAGGAGGCTTGCTGCACCTACGGTTGCATTTGAGCTCATGATTGGCACCGTGGATCCTGTCGGAAATACGGATACTTCAAGAGTTGGCGGTACCGCCGGCGTACCAGCCGGAGGAGCATCCATGATAACATAACCGGAGATGACGCCGTTAACATTACCAGTTACAACGGCTTGCCCATCGATCTTGGTGTTACCAATCTGCAGTTGATTGACCGTCAATGAGCCTGTCGGATGGTATACGACCTGTCTATTAATGGTCTGGGTCTTCGATTCCGAATTAACGACGATCACCAGATCGTTGACACCCTTCTGCAATTGGATCCCTGCGGAGTAAAACGTATCGCCACCGCCCGGATACATGGCCATCCCGTTAACGGTCACGCCTTTGGAGCCATTAGTTGCTTTTACCGAGATACTAACCGTCTGTGTGGTAACGACAACTGGCTTGGAAGCATTCTCTTCCAAGACACGTCCATCACTAAGCGCTACTTCATAAACAGCCGGTACGTCGGAAAACTTCACATAGGCCGTGGCACTCATCTGCTGACCTTGCGTGCTCATACCGGACACGATGATTTTGTTCACGCCCTGATTCAATTGGACATTCAGGAACTCGAACGTATTCGCTGCTTCGTCAAGAATCGGCTTAACACCTGTTCCGCCTGTGGTTGTGTCATCAAAGCGTTTAATCTCATACGAGATGGTATTCGGGTTAATGCCGTTGTAGGTACCCGAAACAGAAATAGAATTCCGGTTCTCCGGTGTTGGGGAATTCGGATCCGTACTTAGATTTGAAAAGTGAAAATACAAGGCTCCATTTGCAGCTGAAGCCGGTAAAGCCGGAATTAGGGAAAAGAACATAGCAATGGCCAATAACAGGCTTGCTATTGTACGGAAATTTTTCTTCAACGGTTGTGCCTCCTTGATCATTCGGACGTTGGAGTCCGTTTTGGGTGTTACGTCGTTCACTGGGTCCCCTCGCTTTCACTGACAGATTGGTTCTATTGCATAGTTCATATATCGGAAACGAGTGTCCTATTATTTAGCAAAAATCACAAAAAAGCCTCACCCTTTTTGGGTGAGGCTGGCATGTCCGATCCGGACGCATCATGAAAAAGAATAAGTTCTACTTGGAGCGACTTTCGGGATTTGCCTTCATTCGCATACGGTTGATCAATCCAAGAATCGGCCGTTTGGTCTTGCCGACCAGTCCGATAATTTCAGCACCGATCTGCATGAAACACATCATAACGCAGATAACGACGAAGGTTACCCAGTTTGCTTCATACATGGCAGCCGAAGATTGAATGACAGCCAGTACGCCGAAAAATGCGGCAATTACATAAATGATCAACACCGTCTGACGGTGACTGAATCCTAGCTCGCGCAGACAGTGGTGCAAATGTCCTTTGTCTGGAGCGAAGATCGGTTTCTTCTGGATTTTACGACGGATGATAGCGAAAAACGTATCAGACAACGGAACACCGATAATAATCAGCGGCGTAATGAAGGATACAATGGCAATCTGTTTGAATCCAAGCAGGGATAGCATGGCCAAACAAAATCCAAGGAATAATGAGCCCGTATCCCCCATGAAAATCTTGGCCGGATGAAAGTTGAAGAATAGAAACCCGATAATGCTGCCGAGAAGCAGCAGACAGAGCAAGGCAACAGTGGTATTGCCCATCAGGACCGCCATGACCAGAATCGTACCGATCGCAATTCCCGATACACCGGCTGCAAGTCCATCAAGTCCGTCAATGAGATTAATCGCGTTGGTTACGCCGACAATCCAGAAGATTGTCAGTGGAATCGATACCCAGCTCTCCAGCATAGAGTACCGGTCCTGGAACGGTATATTTACAAAGTCCACGGTAATATTAAATCCGAATACAACTACGCAAGCAGCTGCAATTTGAGCCAAAAACTTCACTTTGGCCGAAAGTTCAAATCGATCATCCAAGGCTCCGATCAATACGATCATGGAACCGCCGATTAGAAATGCCTTCATAAAGTTGGCATCGCGAGGCGACAGGCTATCTGGAAGAAAAGGAAGAACTGCAATCAGTCCAATAATAAAAGCCAGATAGATGCCGAGTCCCCCGAGTCGGGGCATGATCCGGGTATGAACCTTGCGGGCATTAGGAACGTCAACGGCACCAATCTTAACGGCAAACTTCTTCACAAGCGGCGTTAAGAGCAGAGCGAGCGTCAGCGATATGATAAACCCGATGATGTATATCATTAACATGTAATCATTCGACCCCCAATATTGTCTACCGGTTGAATTATACTCCCTTCGGGTCCGAAAACCAATACCAATTTCCGGTGAAATCCCGGATTTTACCCACAGAAATGAGCCATTTAGCTCGTTTTCGTTACGTTTTCTTTCTCGCGCAGCACTTTCACTACGAATTTCGGCAGCGCAAGCATTCTTTTGTAACGTGTAGGCTCCTTCAGAAGACGGTAAAACCATTCGAGACGCAGCTTTTGGAATACCTTCGGTGCTCGCTTCAGTTTGCCGGAGATAATATCAAAAGATCCTCCGACCCCCATAACAACCGGAACTTGAAGCGCTTGTTTATGCTGGGCAATCCAAGGCTCTTGGTTGTCCGCACCACGGGCAACAAACAAAATATCCGGTGAAGCTGCCCGAATCTGTTCAATGACGGCAGCATCTTCATCTGGTCCAAAAAAACCGTCCCGATAGCCGCATATAATGGCAGCCGGATATTGCATTTGTAACCTTTCGGCCGCTTCCTGAATCACTTCGGCGGTGGTTCCCAGCAGAAAGAACTTCCATCTATAGGTTTCCCCGACCTTCAACAATTCATGTAACAGCTCGAAGCCGGTAACGCGCCCTTCCAGCGGTTCGCCCCCTACACTGGCAGCCCAAACAATCCCCGTGCCATCCGGAACGATGATTTCAGCACTTTGCATCATCTGTTTATATTCAGGATGGTTGACGGCGGTCATCACCATGATCGGATTCGCCGTGATCACATGGTGGGGCTGCCCCGACTGCACAGCCTCTGTCAGGTATTTCACCGTATCTTTCATGCTTAGCTTGGAAAATGGAACGTCGAACACCGATACGGTAGGAAATGGATAGGTCTGTTTCATGTTTATCATCCTCTATGGCGTAAATATTGGGCAATGTGGCGTGCAGGCAGAGCAGCCTGTTGTTTCAATACGGCAATCTGCTCACCGTGCTCCGCTTTCCATGCCGCTGCATCATCCAGCAGCTTCAGCATCTGATCCTTTAACGTATCCGCGTCAAGGGACTCGCTGCTTCCCACAGGTTCGCTGCCAAGCCGCTTCAAAAAGTGATTGATTTTCGGATCATAGGAAATTCCGAGCAGTGGCACGCGCTGATTCGCGGCATAGATCAGGCTATGCAGGCGCATGCCCAATATCATATCACAACGGCTAACCTCTCGCAGCATGTCCTGCGGCTGCTTCTCATCACGATAGAAACTGATGTTCGAACCATTCTTGGAAATATCGCCAATGCCGCTAGCAATAAACTGCGAAGCCTCAAGATCTTCCGGCTGATAAAAAGGGAGAAAACGAAGATGTACCGGACGCTGTGCGGCTAATGCCTTTAACCCTTCCACAACAGCCTTCAGCTCTTTGCGTTCCGGATGCCAATATCGAACCGAAATACCGATAACCGGCAGAGAACCTTCCCCTTCCATCTCACGATTTGATAATGAGGACTGCACAAAAGGTTCTTCGAATGATTCACGATGTTCTTCTTCTATAGAAGAAACTGATGCAACACCGTTCTCTTCCAGAGTCAATACCGGGTTGGAATCACTCTGATGAACACCCTCGCCCTCTGGCAGCGGCAAGCCCATCACCGGATCGGGTACGACGTGAATGGCTTCCCCTGATATTCCCATGGACTGAAGCAGTTCGCCGGACTGCATGTCACGCACCGAGATATACGTGCATTTACGGAAGATCGAGCGAATCATCGGATAAAACAGCTTACGGTTGACCGGACCTACACCCTGGGCATAAATAAACGTCGGCTTACCGAGCCACTGCGCGATCTTGAGGACGCCCAGGTAATACGGGATCGTTTTCGGACTGGTAGCATCCTGCAGCAAACTTCCTCCGCCGCTGATCAAGCCGTCACTTTCCTTGATTGCCTGTCGAACTTCACCCAGCTTCATCCGGTGTACGGACTTCACCCCATATACCGCTGAGGTCCATTCCGGGTCAATGGAAAGTACAACGGGATTGATATTAACTCCCGCCGCCTTTCCTTCCTGCTCCAATGCGGTCAGGATGGATTTCAGGACCGCTTCGTCACCGCTATTTTTGAATCCGTAGTATCCGGAAATGACTATTGTTTTAGAAGTGGAGACCATCGTTTCCAGATCCTTTCTGCCACTTGCCATACCAATATCGCGATCAATCCGATAATTAAGCCGAGTCCAAGACCCAGTACAACGCGAATAGCCGAAATATAGAGTGGCGTGTGAATATGCGTAAATGTTCCGACCATCGACAACTGCCCCATCACACCAATAATGAGCAGGTAAACGGCATGACGGTATTTAAATGACAGGAAGACGCCAAGCACCATCATTGGATGGGCCAGCAAGAACTCCTTGTTACGCGGACGTACGCCAAACGTATTTTCCAGGAATGTACGGAATGTCATTTCGATCGAGGACACATTGCCTGCATTACCTGTACGTGTGAGATAGTACCAACCAACGATAGCTACAATACCGGCTGCGATAACCCATGTCAGTGAGATCGGTGTTTTAAGCAATTTCAGGATTGAGTTATAAGTCGATCCACCGCGGTACAGTACTACGTAGATTGCAATGAGCCCAATCGGTGCCGCAGCCAGCAAATTCACGCCGCGGAACTGGTCCAGAACGAGCATATAGGTCACATTATTCAATAACGCTACAACGATCGGTACAGCTGCGAGCGACAAGATCGTAGTCTTTACCAATAATACGATCGAATGGGTCACTCTTCTGCCAGAACTCATGTCCGGTATGCTCTGCTGCGTTTCATTGACTTTGCGAATGGCCAGAATGACGGCAACCGTTGGAGCACTGATTGCAGCTAATAGAGCTAAGGCCTGTTCAAGTAATGTCGGTTTCAGAACATATAATCCCGCACTGCCCAAAAGCCCGATCAGGAAAGCGGCAATCGTAATGAACGGAATGTAATATGAAATCATGAGCGCAATCAGAGCTACAGCTCCGACGACAGCCCCAAGCTTGAAGTAACGCTGCAAGGAAGAGTCGGTTACCTTAAACGGCTCTGCTGGACCCATGGTGAAACCATTGTCCTCTATCTGCTTAATGGCCTGACCCGAACCTGTCAAACTGTCAATCAGATTATCCAGCGGGTGGGTAACAGACGCTTTGGTCATATCCCGGCTTGGCTCTGCGTTTAAATAGAACATTCGAATGTTACGGTCTTTGGAAGCCAGAGCAAAACGGTCTCCAATAACCTCAGGCTCCAGATTAGCATCCCGCTCACTTAAGGAATAAATACGGGTTACATTGTAATCTGTTAAATAGGCTAGCTTCGTAAATCCTTTTTGCGGGCGCTTGATATTCTCAATCGCCACGAGGCCAATACCATGTTGGTTCAAAAGTTCACCAAAGGAATCCAAGCTTTTCATGTCGGCATTATCGTTGAAGCCTTTGGCGGAATCACCTTCAAACAAAATTCGTTTTACGCCGTTTTCCGCGAAGTAGGCCATCAGCTTCTCCATATAGGCCTGGTCATACGGAAGACTGTCCGACAGACGCGGCACAATGTTAAAGCCCTTCTCTCGCAGCATGCCAATGGTAATCGGGTCTGGAGACAACGGTTTGATGACCGCATTGGATCGCGGAGTTTCCAACACCAATCCATCCACTCCACGCTCGAACTGCCAAGATCTTACCGGAATGCCCAACCTTGTGTAGGCTTCTTCGATAATGGGTTTAATTAAAGTCGCGCTTTCCTCGTTCAGGAACGAAACGTACGTAAAATTCTCGTTCGGGGAGACCGTCGTACCTGTCAGATCGGCGACCTGCTGCCCGTCATATACCGATATTCGCCGCGATTTCACCAGCTCGTCCAGCGTGCTTTCATATAGCGCCATACTGATTACGCCAGCGTCTTTCAGGCGATCCAGCTGCTCGGATACAAAATCCTGCGGCTTAGATTGATATACCGCGACATCCAACAAATCCCGATAATCAAACACCAACTCGACGTTCTTTGATGTTGATTCTGTTTGCAGTCGGTCATAACCTACCGGCAGGGCCGCTGCAACGCCAAGAACAACCAGAATCCACAGCCACTTGCGGGCTGCTGTGTTCCAGCGTTTCCAATTCTGAACCACGAAAGTACCTCCTCATCGAACCTATGGAAATTTACGATGGAGGGCAACAGTCCTCTTGGGCCTTGCAGCAACCATCGTAAATTCCCTTCGTTCTCTTCTCTCATTAAATGTATCTATGTTTAAGCGTCTACCCGGGCCATGACTTGATCCGAGAGCGATTGAATTTTACGCTTCGCATCGGCGAGGGATTCGCCGCGCACGGCAAAATACACTTTGATCTTCGGCTCGGTACCGGAAGGTCTCAGGCAGAACCAAGATCCGTCTTCAAGCAAATACTTCAACACATTTTCCTTTGGCAATCCGTCCAGGCCTTCCACATAATCAAGCACCTGCTTAACCGACACGTCTCCGACTTCCCCAGGTGGATTGTCGCGCCAATCAGACATCTTCGCTTGAATCTGGGCGACGCCATCCTTACCCTTGAGCGTCCGGGATTCCAGTGCCTCCAGGAAATAACCGAATTGCTCATACAGCTCCTGCAGCACATCGTACAAGGTCTTGCCTTGTGCTTTATAATAGGCGGCTGCTTCGCATATCAGCATCGAGGCCAATACCGCATCCTTGTCGCGGGCATAATTGCCAGCCAAATAGCCGTAACTCTCCTCATAACCAAACAGATACGTATGACTGCCGGACTCCTCGAACTGGGTCATTTTCTCACCAATGTATTTGAAGCCCGTCAATGTATTCAAGACGGTGGCACCATAATGCTCGGCAATCGCCGCTCCCATCTCACTCGTTACGATCGTCTTGATAACCGCACCATTATTAGGCAGCTTACCCGCTTCCTTCAATTGACCCAGCAAATAGTGGATCATAATTGCGCCGGATTGATTGCCTGTCAGAACGACGTATTCGCCCTGGCTATTCTTCACGACAGCCCCCATGCGATCCGCATCCGGATCCGTCCCGATCAAAATGTCAGCTCCCACTTCCTCACCAAGCTTCATCGCCAGTGTGAAAGCTTCCCGCTCCTCCGGATTTGGAGATTTAACGGTAGAGAAGTTTCCATCCGGCTCGGCTTGCTCCGGAACGACATAAATATGCTTAAAGCCGATGTTGCGCAGCACACGCTCTACGGGTGCTTGCCCTGTTCCATGGAGCGGCGTAAATACGATCTTGAAATCCTCGCCAAGCTTGGATGCGATAAGTTCCCGATTCACGCTGACATTCGTCACCGTATCCACAAAAGCCTGGTCCTCCGCTTCGCCCAGCCAAACCAGCAGACCTTGAGCCTCTGCATCAGCTTGAGACAGCCTTTTGACCGCGGAGAAGGAATCGACCTCCTGTATCCGGGCAATCACATTCTCTGCTTCGTGCGGTACCAACTGGCCGCCTTCACGGTTGTACACCTTATAACCATTGTATTCCGGCGGATTATGGCTTGCCGTGATAACAATCCCTCCGGTAGCACCCAAGTGACGCACGCTGAATGACAATTGTGGCGTTGAACGCAAGGAAGGATACAGCTTCGCTACAATCCCGTTTCCGGCCAGAACCAAAGCAGCCTCTAACGCGAATTCCGGCGAGAAATGCCGGGAATCATGGGCAATGACAACAGAAGGTTTGCCCTCCGCGGTGCCATGAGCCTCCAGAATATATTGTGCAAAACCTTGTGTTGCGCGACCTACCGTATATTTATTAATCCGGTTGCTGCCCGCACCAATAACGCCGCGCAGACCACCCGTTCCAAATTCCAGATCACGATAAAACCGTTCCTCCAGCTCTTTGGTATCGTGCTCGAGTGAACGCAGTTCCTGTTTCGTCTCCTCATCTACATAAGGATCATTCAACCAACGTTGCAGCGTATCGATTGTTCTCTGACTCATCTCTGACATGAAAAAAAGTCTCCCTTCCTCATCCAAACAAGAATAGTCTGAAAATTACTCCTTATCCGCAAGAGCAAACATAATCTCTCCCTCGGCAACTACACGTCCATCCACCGTCGCGGTTGCTTTCCCTTTACCAATCATGCCCTTCAAGCGAGTGATCTCGACTTCCAGCCGCAGCGTATCTCCTGGTACTACTTGCCCACGGAAACGGAAACCGTCAATGCCCGCCAAGAAGCCAAGCTTTCCCCGGTTGCTCTCTACATTGAGAATCGCGACAGCGCCGACTTGCGCCAAAGCTTCTACAATCAGGACTCCCGGCATAACGGCATATTCAGGGAAATGCCCGACAAAAAAGGGTTCATTGATCGTCACGTTCTTAATGCCAACCGCTCGTTTGCCGTCCTCAATCTCCACAATCTTATCGACCAGCAAAAATGGGGGGCGATGGGGAATAATTTCTTGAATCTGTTTGATGTTTAACATAGTATTAAAATCCTCCTTATGTACGTACCCGCCAAGCATAGCGTTTGAAAAGGGATGTTCGTTCCATTTGCTGCCGCTGTGCGCTTTCTCAAGCCGCGGGAGGTATTATTTACGGTTGTGTCATGCTTTCTCTTGAGGTTTTCTTAACGAATTTCAGATCATATGCATAAAAAGAAGGATCTGCGGAAAAAATGATGGATATCCTTCACCGCTGCAGAAGTGAAGGTTTTAGATAAGGGGCTTTCTCCAATCGGACACTTGTGTACGAGGAGAGGGCCCTTTTACATTCATCCGTCCATTGTCATGAAATGACAAAGTTAATACGCAAGTCCCATCCCATTATACCGTTTAACCCCAAAAAAAGAAAACTCCCTTAAAGGGAGTTTGGTATCTAATCTCAAGAAATTGTGTTCACCCTGACCTGTCGTCACGGTGCGAAAATTAAATCAAAAACATGCCTCCATGTGCCCCATTCAAACACTTCACTGAGCTCCTGATCGCCGAGGACAACATATCCGAAGACCATGCCTCCGAATAATGCCAATACGAGCAATACAGGAATCATGATACGGACAGCGATTTTCCATCCGGATGTCTTGGAACGTTTATTGGCCTTTGCTTCACTCATGATGCCCACCTACCCTCGCATTGTGTTGGCAAGGTTCATCATGGTATCGCTTGAACTAAGCGCACGCGCTGTCAGCTGGTAGGCCCGCTGAACTTCCATCATTTTGGTCATCTCGTCGGTCAAATTGACATTCGATTGTTCCATAAATCCGGACAATACCTTCGATTTAAGAGGCTCGCCTGGAGCCGCCGGTGTTAAATCGAACACATCGCCTTCCGCCAAACCGTTTCCTACGACAAACAGGTTATCGCCGACAGCGACCAAGCCCTCCGGACGCTCAAGCTCGACCAGCTTCAAGGTTGCATAAGGAGCCGTACGTCCCGTGGGGGTCTCCACGATAATCTGCCCTTTCTCGTTAATGGCAACTTTCCCTTTGGCCGGAAGCGAGATTGGCTTATTGTTCACGTCAAGTACAGGATAGCCTTGTGAATTGACCAGGAGCAGGTTGTTAGGGTTACGAGCATCCGGAGATACATGGAATCCGCCTTCGCGGGTATATCCAATCGCGCCATCTCCCTGAACGGCAAACATAGCTTGTCCATCAATCATCAGATCAAGCGGATTTCCGGTTTCCTTCATGGCTCCCTGCTCCATGTTCTGCACAACGGAAGATAGTCTCATGCCATACCCGAGTGTATAGCCAAGCGGTGTCGCACGGCCCGTCCGGTCGAAATCCTTGTGATGCCGCTGAACCTGCGTCAGCACATCTTCAAAGGAAGCCTCCTTTTTTTTATAACCAGCCGTATTGACGTTTGCTATATTGTCCGCAATGACATCCAACCGCTGCTGGAGGGCATTCATCGACACCATGGCGCTAATCATCGAGTTGTTCATCACTTACCTCCCGTGGGCTCACATTTTCATACAGCAGCGTGCTGCCTGCTTACTTACAGACAAACTTAGACTCGGCCGATCTCATTGACCGCCTTCTCCAGCGTTCTGTCGTAATACTGAACAATTTTTTGGTTCGTTTCATACGCGCGCAGCGCAGCTGTCAATTCTACCATCGATTGCGTTGGGTCCACGTTGGACCCCTCAATAAATCCCTGACGGATGACTCCGTTATCACCGCGTGCCATAAAGCGCACTTCCCCGTCCGGATCGGCCATACGGAACACGCCGTGACCTTCACGAATCAGTCCATGAGGCTCGCTCACGATGCTGACTCCGAGAATGATGCCTGTCCCATTGCCTTCTGCGTCCATGATTTCTCCTTGCTCATTCACTGTAAAGTTACTCGCCGAGCCTGTCAATACAATCGGTCTGTTATTGTTATCCAGAACCTGATAGCCACCATCGCTCAAGAGGCTGCCATTCGGGCTAACCCGGAAGCTGCCGTTACGGGTGTAACGGATATCTCCGCTCTCATTCTGAACAGTGAAAAAACCTTCCGGCCGGTAAATCACCTCGCCGTTCTCATCCACGTATCTGCCGGAAGCATCAAACGGATAAGCTTGGCCTGTTGCCGGATTCTGTACCGTAAAAGAGGACACCAGCGCAAAGTCTGTTGTCTTGCCCGTTTCCCGGAGCGCGCCTTCGGTATAAAGCGATATGCTCTCCTCAGCGTAAACACCGGTGTTGAACTTGCCCAGCTTCCGTCCCGCATTCGCCGAATCATTGCCGCCGATCATGGAGACAAGCACTTCGGGGAATGAACGCTGTACGCTGTTCGTTGCCTTGTAACCTGTCGTGTTGACGTTAGCAATGTTCTGCGTCACCGTATTATGTCGCTGCTCCTGGGTCATCATCCCCGAAGCTGCTGTATATAGACCTCTTAACAATGAAGGCACTTCCCTTCCCATTAACGAATCATAACAACCTTAGCAATATAACGACCGCTGCGCTGACGGATTGTACTTCCAATCGCTGTTGTTTTTGGATTTCTTGTAGCCATGTTGGATAAGGTTGAAATCCAAAAACAAAGGCGACCGCTTCGCTTTTCCACTACAATTCCGTCCTCTCCGCTGCTGTTCAGCGTGTATGTAATGCGGAGCAGATCGCTAATTTCATCGTGGTGATTATACCGATTCAAATCCATGCTCATGTTGTTCCTATCATCTATATCGGAAGGTTAGAACTTTTTCTTTACGACCTTGTCCAAATTATCCAGCATAATTCCCGTTCCCTTAACCACACAGTGCATCGGATCCTCCGCAACAAGCACCGGCACCCGCAGCTCGTCGGTCAACAGCTCGTCCAAACCATGAAGCAGTGCGCCACCGCCGGTCAATATGACGCCGCGATCGATAATGTCCGCCGACAGCTCCGGCGGCGTCCGCTCCAATACGGATTTGGCTGCGAGTACGATCGATGACACCGGATCCCACAGAGCTTCCTGCACTTCGGCTGAAGACACCGTTACGGTAAACGGCAGTCCCGATACCATATCGCGTCCGCGAATATCCATCTCAGCTTGTCTACCGCCCGGACGAACCGTTCCGATCGCCATCTTCAAATCTTCTGCAGTCCGTTCCCCGATCAGTAATTTATATTTTTGCTTCACGTACTTTATAATCGCCTCGTCGAACTTGTCCCCTGCCATTTTAATCGAAGAAGCGGTGACGACATCGCCCATGGACAGGACGGCCACATCCGTGGTGCCGCCCCCGATGTCCACAACCATGTTACCGCTCGGTTGGAAAATATCCATCCCTGCGCCAATTGCCGCTGCCTTCGGTTCTTCTTCCAGGAACACATCCCTTGCGCCGCTGCGCTCAGCCGCTTCCCGGATCGCCTTCTGCTCTACCGAAGTAATGTTCGTCGGAGCACAGATGAGGATTCGGGGCCGGCTGTGCCAACTGCGCGCGCCCACGCGATCAATAAAGTACTTCAGCATTGCTTCCGTTATTTCGAAGTCGGCGATGACCCCGTCCCTCAGCGGGCGGATCGCAATAATGTTGCCGGGAGTGCGCCCGATCATGCGCCGTGCTTCCTCACCGACGGCAAGGACTCGTTTGGCGTCGGTCTCAATAGTGACAACGGAAGGTTCGTCTAACACTACCCCCTTCCCCTTTACGTGAATGAGCACGTTCGCCGTTCCGAGATCGATTCCAATATCCTTGCTCAACATCATGAAAAGCCCCCAAAGTGTTATTTTATGGTAAAAGAGTCTGTTCTCTGTACCGAACCATCCTTCGACATAATCTAGCAAGCGATGATGATCTTCGGCAAAACAGGTCCCATATTTCGATCCTATACCAGCTTTTAACATATCATACTTTAGGGGAGGGATTCAACGCCAATCTAGCGACCAAAGCCCTAAAAAATCAGGATTTCGCCGTGGCCACCGGTTCACGGTTGCTGCCGGTTTTTTTGTACTTGATCTTGGTAGCTTCTCCGCCTCTCAAATGGCGGATGGATTTGTGGTATTCGAGAATGTGCTTCACCTGATCCGCCAGGTCCGGGTTGATCTCCGGCAGACGTTCGGTTAAGTCCTTATGCACCGTGCTCTTCGACACGCCAAATTCTTTGGCTATAGTTCGAACCGTATGCCTCGTTTCCACGATACAGCGTCCGATCTTAATGGTCCGCTCTTTGATGTAATCGTGCACGCTCCCGCCTCCCTACTGTGTGGATAGTTTGGTACATTATATGAGGGGCATGACGGGATATTCGCGGTTTCAAGGGCTGACAAGCTTACTTGGACTCATTTATTTTCTGGACATGCCCGTGATGGACAAGTCTAAAATGTCCACAAAACAAGGCGCAGCAAGGGTTGGACTTGCCGTCCAAACCCGCAACAAAAAAAAGACAGGATCACAAGATCCTGCCCTCTTCAAGTGCGCGGTGGGCGCATGGCTACAAAGAAATGAAATTATTTTTGCGGAAGCACGCTCACAGGGTTGACCAGTTTCCCGCCCTCGTACACTTCGAAGTGCACATGGTTGCCGAGATCCTTCTCAAGCTCACTGCGTCCTGCAGTCGCGATGGAATCGCCCTGCTTCACTTCAGCGCCTTCCTTCACTTTCACTTCGTTCAAGCTTTGGTACACGGTTTTCGTATCACCCGACGTAATTTCCACGACGTTGCCGTTAACTGGATGATTCTCGACCCGAGTCACTTTACCTGTCAGTGCGGCACGAACTTCAAACATCGTGTCATCTGCAGCGGCCAAGTCGATTCCCAGATTCGGCGTGAAGGTGTCATTGTATTGCACCATCGCCTCTTGATGCGTTTCCGGGTTCGTCTCATCAAAGTAAGGCTTGACGATGCTGACTGCCACGTCGTCCGCTACCGGCCAAATCATCGATTGCGCATTTGCCGTCACTTCTACAGCTTCTCCATCATTGCCTTCCGTTGCAGCAGGTTTCTCTGAACCTTGTACCGATCCCGATACACTTGTTTCTTCCCCTTGTGGCTTCAGCGTTTTTTGGCTGGCGTCCTGGTAGACCCACACGAGGGTTAGTATAATTGCCGCTGCTGCTAAGTATGCTGCCGGGAACACCCACCGTTTGGATAATGCTTTCTTCCACGAAGATGACGGTACCGCCGAATCTCCTTGCACAGTTTTAGGAGTTTCTTCGTGGGGTTTACTATTTTTGTTCTGTTCATTCATTTGCAATCACCTCAGTAACCATTGTTACCGGGGTCAACTCTTTTATACGTAATCTAACTATTATTTTTTTGAAGAGAGAAGATTTGAAGTTTTGTCAAAAGAAATATTCGTATAATAGTGCTCCAGAATCTCTTTCGCTTCATATCCTTCGCGGGCCATGCCCTCTGCTCCGTATTGGCTCATGCCCACGCCGTGGCCATTGCCGTAGGTCGTTATCTCCATCTCGCCGTCTTTCATATGAAGGGTGAATTGGCTGGACCGAAGCCCCAGCTTCTCTCTCACCTCGCGACCGGTGAACTTCTTGCCGCCAACCCGTACGCTCTCAATTCGATGACCTTGCGTATACGAGAGTACTTTCAAAAAAGAAGCCCCCCCATCCCCGCCTGCCGATACCGGTACGGCCCCATCCGCCAGGCCGAGCTTTCCTATGAATTCCGAACGGGGCATCGTGATTGTTGTTTTGTACTTCGGTGAAATCTGTTTATCCCATGGACTCTCTACACTTCGCAGATAGGGAATCTCGTTCTTCCAATAATCCTCTGAATTTTCGGTATACCCGTTACTGGTGGAGAAAAAAGAAGCCGTAATCGGTTGACCCTCATACGTCATCACCACTCCTGCCGTTTCCTTCACCGCTTGCTGGAGCTTCGCCAGCTCTGCTTCTTTCCCTAGCCGCTGCCATCCCTTCGTAAGTTCGTCTTGGGCAATATAAGCCTGGTGACTGACCGTATCGGTCACCACGGCCTTGCCGTCCGGCACGCCGCTGCGGTCCCTGGACGCAAGCCGCTGCACGATATAGGTCCGTGCCGCAATGGCCTGGGCCTTGAGTGCCTCAAGCTGGAACTCGGCCGGCATCTCGGCGGCCAGGACGCCGACGAGATATTGTTCCAGCGGCAGTTCCTCCACGGTATCCGTCTTGGTTACATAGACGGATACCGTGGGCTCTTCCGCCGCCTGCGGCTCGGCGGAAGGCAGCGGCGCCGGCCCGGGCGGCAGCGGCTCTGGTGCGTTGTTGCCGGGGGCAACCACCAGCAGAGGCAGCGCCAGCGCCAAGGCCAGCAGCACCGCCACGGCCCAGACGGCGGGGTGCACCCGCACCCGCCGCCTTCCGGTGGCCGGGCGCCGCGCGGCAAAGCCGCGGCGCCCCCAGCGCGCAGGCCGCACACGGAACGTGCGGCCGCCGCGCGGCACGCGGCTCGTTGCCGCCTGCGCGAAGCGCTGCGGCTCGGCCGCGGGATGCGGGCCCTGCGGCATCGCCGCTGGCCCGCCGGGGGCTGGCGCGGCGCCATGCGCAGGCGCGCCAGCGGGGCGGCCGGGCGGCGGCCTATGGGCCGCCCGCGGGCTGTGGCCGGACTCGCCGAAGGCGTCCGGCGCTCTCCCCGGGCCGCGGTGCCCGAGCGGCCCTTCCTCTATATCCTTTTTATCCTGTTTCGATTCATAACTATGTTCTTCAGTTGATCCGGCTTTCTTCTCAAGTTCACCGGGAAAATCCCACTTCAACACGGGAGCAGCCGATCCTTCGGATGGCACCTGGTATGATTGAGGATTTTCTTCTTTCAGAACATCTTTTGGATCGATCGCTCGTTTTTTTCCTGCCGTGCTCAGATTTACCCGAACCTTCGAATCTTTCATTGCATTTCCCTCCTGTGCCTTTTCCCCTGGAATATACCTCTGGCTTATGCTCCATCACGCTCTACTTATACTTATGAGATACGGGCATTTGATAGAACTATTCTAAGAGAAAGGAAAAAGTCACATAGATGAAGAAACGATGACGCTAACTGCAAGCAAGCTAGCAAAGAGTCTCTAGTCATCCGGAATCTCAACGTAAGAGAATCAATGCTAGTCGGAATTATGTTTACATACAAAAAAGAAGGAGCTTCGCCCTTATCGGCAAAGCCCCTTCTTCTACACTCTATTGTGGTCTATCCTGGATCATCAAGGTCAATCTTGATTGTTACACCCAGGTAGGTTGAACTTTGAAAACTTTTGCGTCTTCTGCTTCGCTTGCCGCTTTTTTCGAAACCTTCTCCGAACTCTGGTCCTCCGTCGAAATACGCCAGATATCCGCGCCAAGTCCAGACAGCTTCTCCGCTAAATGAACATAGCCGCGATCGATATGCTGTACGCCGCCAACTTCGGTAGTCCCCTCCGATACAAGCCCGGCTAATATTAAGGCAGCTCCTGCACGCAGGTCCGTTGCCGTTACTTTGGCACCTTTAAGCTTAGCGCCGCCCGTAACGATGGCAGAACGTCCTTCAACTTTGATCTCCGCATTCATCAGCTGAAATTCGTCCACATGCATAAAGCGGTTTTCAAATACCGTTTCCGTAACAACACTTGTACCTTCGGAAACCAGCAAAAGCGCCATCATCTGGGACTGCATATCGGTTGGGAACCCAGGATAAGGCAAGGTTTTCACATCAACTGACTTTAATGGTTTGTCAGCGATAACGCGAATTCCATTCTCGTCCGGTTCAATGGTAATCCCCATCTCTTCCATCTTGGAAATAACCGGTCCAAGGTGGTCTGCAATGGCTCCTTCGACATACACATCACCGCCCGTGATTGCAGCCGCAGCCATAAAGGTGCCTGCTTCAATTCGGTCAGGAATTACGTTATGCTTAACGCCATGCATCTTCTCAACGCCCTCGATACGAATCACACCCGTGCCCGCACCGCGAACTTTGGCGCCCATTGCATTCAGGTAATTCGCTAAATCGACAATTTCCGGCTCTTTCGCCGCATTTTCGATTACCGTAATCCCTTCAGCCAATGTAGCAGCCATCATAATATTTTCAGTAGCACCTACGCTGGCTACGTCCAAATAGACCTTCGCCCCACGCAATCTGCCATTGCTTTTAGCTTCAATATATCCTTGTCCGAGGCTAATCTCAGCCCCGAGAGCTTCAAATCCTTTTAGGTGTTGATCAATGGGTCTTGTGCCGATAGCACATCCACCGGGAAGCGAAATCCGGGTTCGTCCACAACGTGCCAATAAAGGTCCCATGACCAGAAAAGACGCCCGCATCTTCCGCACCCATTCATAAGGCGCTTCACATGTCGTTATGTGCTCTGCATTCACACGTATCACTTCATCTTGATATGTAATGCCCGCACCAAGCGACTCCAATACTTTACTGATTGTAATTACATCGTCAAGAGGAGGCGCGTCAATAATAACACTTTCCCCAACTTCCCCTAGTAGAGAGGCAGCGATGATCGGAAGAACTGAATTTTTTGCTCCGCTGACTTTGACGCTTCCGGTCAGTCTTTTGCCACCGCGGACGATAAATTTGCTCATCATGGTTTCCCTCCGCGTCCATAATTTTCCTGATTGCGTGTGTTAGTGATTAGTTGTTGCTAATTCCCTAACTTTCATCTTAACATTAGTGATTTCCGCTAAACAAGCGATTTTCGAACTATTTATGACATCTGATTCGGTGTCTACATCAGGTATCAGAAATCCATGATGCCACCTTATGAAGCATCTGTTATCCGCAGTATGGACCTTCGAAAGGTACCATGACCGACCAGCACTTGTCAATGCATAACAATTACCGGGTGAACTCTATAGTCCGGAAGTCATACCGTCCGCCCGATCAAATTCTTATTTTAAGTGTTAACATAATAAAATGCGTTTATTCGACATCTTCTCCCCAAGCAACCTAACAGAGATATAACCATTCATGCCGCAATTAAAACAGACGAGTAAATTATCGCCAAGCACATAACCTCGTGCAACAAATGTTTCGTTACTAACTGCAGCACCTTGTGTTATGTATGACGCTCATTCCCGTTCTAAAACATATATCGGATCATTTGACTCCATGTAATATAGTCAATTAGGAATTCAGCCACGAATCGTCCAAGCACCACTGCCAGCAGCAAATGCAACAGCTTTCCCTGCGGCCCTTTTGGATGACGGACAACCAAATCCAGCTTTACTTGTTGTAATGCCCACCAAGCCAGTGCGATACAGATCAGCGAAACGACAATAGACAAGAATCCGTTAACACCAACAGCACTGATTGAATTAGATAAATCCTGGTTCATACTCCCTCCTCCTTCATAAATTATCCTGCCCTGTTCAGGACCGACTCTTCTATAATACTTGGCTGGCGGCTAAGAATCCAGCACTTTCTATTCGACATTTCCTCGGAAATAATAAAGTTTCTCGACAACCTCCCAAAACGATCATTTATACGCTATTAGGAGAAGTTAGAATTCCCATTAATTTCACTTCAAAAAACATCCAACAGCCAATCATATAGTGTAGTTTTATATCTCGAACTTCTATTTATACCGACGGTTTAACAAAAAAATACCCATCTATGAAATTAATGATATTCACAGACCGTGTATAGCTGAGATGACGTTATCACAAAAAGAAGAATATTTATGTATCAAAACAATCCATGTCTCAGGTCCTTTCTAAGAGTAATTGATGGCTATGGACCCATTCATGCCACCAGCAGAACCATGTATACCATTGGCCCCATCGGCCCACTATGTACCCTCAGATATGCGGTTCAGACAGAGAGATAACCATAAAAAATAACCTCTTTCTCTCTTTAATGCTAGGTTATACCTGAAATCTATGAATGCTCAACACCTTATTGGCTACTAATAGAAATAGAACACAAAAAGACAGCTTGGCTGAAAATTACAGCAAGCTGTCTTCGTTACCTTATTAGTTCCGCGTCACTTTAATCCGGTTCATCGCTCTTTGCAGAGCCATTTCCGCGCGACGGTGGTCAACTTCATCCTGTCTTCCCTTCGCATGCAGACGGGTCTCAGCTCTTTCCTTCGCGGCTTCCGCACGCTCCAGATCGATTTCTTCCGCTTTCTCTGCGCTTTCCGCCAGGATGACAATCTTATCTTTACGGACTTCGACGAAACCGCCTTGTACCGCAAACGGGGTTCTCTGGTTGCCAATCTTCACATAAACTGGCGCTATCTGAAGCGGCGTAACGAAGGAAATATGACCTGGCAAAATGCCCAGCTCTCCCTCGACCCCACGCACCGTAACACTGTTCACCTGCTCAGAGTAGACCAGGCGGTCCGGCGTTACGATTTCCAACAAAATGGTGCTCACTTCCATCCCTCCTCACCGTTTTCCGCAGAAAACTCGCGCAGCAGACCTCACAGTCTCACTAGAAGCACTGTTCCGGTCTGCCGATCACGGAGCGTCAGCTTACAATGTTTTTGCTTTTTCAACTGCCTCTTCAATCGTACCTACGAACAGGAAAGCCGCTTCCGGAAGGTGGTCGTGCTTGCCTTCCAAGATCTCTTTAAAGCTGCGTACAGTTTCTTTAACCGGTACATATTTACCCGGGATGCCGTTAAACTGCTCGGCAACGTGGAAAGCTTGGGAAAGGAAACGTTGAACACGACGAGCACGTCCAACAATCGCTTTATCTTCCTCGCTCAGCTCATCCATACCGAGAATCGCGATGATATCTTGAAGCTCGTTATAGCGAGCCAAAATTTTCTTAACGCCTTGAGCAACATTATAGTGCTCTTCGCCCACGATTTCCGGAGCCAAGATACGGGAACTGGATGCAAGCGGATCTACCGCAGGATAGATACCCATCTCGGAAATTTTACGCTCCAGGTTTGTCGTTGCATCCAAGTGAGCAAACGTTGTAGCCGGAGCCGGATCCGTATAGTCATCCGCAGGTACATAGATAGCCTGGATGGATGTAACGGAACCTTTTTTGGTAGAGGTAATCCGCTCCTGCAAGCGTCCCATTTCGGATGCCAGCGTTGGCTGGTAACCTACCGCGGAAGGCATACGGCCCAGGAGGGCGGATACTTCGGAACCCGCTTGAGTAAAGCGGAAGATGTTATCGATAAAGAGAAGTACGTCTTTACCTTCTTGGTCACGGAAATATTCCGCCATCGTCAAACCAGTCAATGCTACGCGAAGACGGGCACCCGGAGGCTCGTTCATTTGACCGAATACCATCGCGGTTTTGTTGATAACACCGGAATCACTCATCTCGTGGTAAAGGTCATTACCTTCACGAGTACGCTCACCTACGCCGGCAAATACGGAAATACCGCCGTGTTCTTGGGCGATGTTGTTGATCAATTCCTGGATAGCAACGGTTTTACCTACGCCGGCACCACCAAAGAGACCGATCTTACCGCCTTTTTGGTATGGAGCAAGCAAGTCGATGACTTTAATACCCGTTTCAAGCATTTCTGCTTGCGTGGAAAGCTCATCATAAGCAGGAGCCTCACGGTGAATCGGGTTATTAATTTCGGATACTACGGCACCTGCATTATCGATCGGCTCACCCAATACGTTAAATACACGGCCAAGCGTAGCGGAACCTACAGGAACCGTAATCGGTCTGCCCAAATCCACGGCTTCGATACCGCGAACAAGACCATCCGTGGATGACATCGCGATACAACGAACCAGATTATCACCCAAATGATTGGATACTTCCAAAGTCAAATCAACCGAGCGGCCGCCTTCCAGCGTTGCTTCAATCTTGACAGCATTAAAAATCTCGGGAAGATGACCGCGCTCAAATTCAATGTCAACTACAGCACCTGTAATGCTGACAACGCGTCCTTTTTTCATTGATTCGTTTTCCCTCCTACCCGCTCACCTCTAGCGGTGAACGATGATCGTAAAAGCGGCTTATTCATGACATGGCCGCATATCCGTTAAATACTAAGTTAAGAATTCGGAGCCGTGCATTATTGCTGAGCGTTTGCTCCGCCCACAATCTCGGAAATTTCCTGCGTAATGGCAGCCTGACGAGCACGGTTGTAAGTAAGGTTCAACTCGTTGATCATCTTGCTTGCATTCTTCGTTGCAGCTCCCATAGCAGTCATCTTCGCACCCAACTCACTTGCCTTCGCATTCAGCATCGCACTGAAAATCAATGTTTCCGCATATTTCGGAAGCAGAACCTCGAGTACGCCTTCAGGAGACGGTTCATACTCATAACCCGTCAGGTTCTCGGCGCTACCAATGTTCTCCATCGGCAGAAGCTTAGAGATCTCCTGAAGCTGAGTCAAAGCATTCACGAATTGGTTATAGCACACGTATAACTCATCAATCTGACCCAGCTCATATTGATGAACCGCCGCGTTAGCGATGGCCTTAATATCTGCGTAGGTCGGACTATCGGATAAATCGGTGAGCTCCTCAACAACCGGAAGTCCACGACGGCGGAAATAATCCCGTCCTTTACGTCCGATCACAAACAGGCAATACTCGTCCTTGGACTGATGGCGTTCTGCGATAAAGTTCGATACTTTTCGCAAAATGTTGGAGTTCGATGCACCAGCAAGACCGCGGTCTGAAGTGATCACCAGATAACCGGTTTTCTTCACTTCACGCTTTTCCAGCATCGGATGGCTGATTCCCTTGGTTCCAGCAGCAATGCTGCCAACCACTTCTTTCAGCTTCTCGGAGTATGGAAGCGCGGAGGTTGCTTTCTCTTGAGCTCTTCTCAGCTTGGCTGCAGCAACCATTTCCATCGCCTTGGTGATCTGCCTTGTGTTCTGAACACTCTTGATCTGCCGCTTAATATCACGTAATCCTCTTGCCATGTTTTCACCACCTTAAAGCTCTGGCGAAGCCAAAGCTAACTTCGAAAGCAATCACCTAACTTTGGCGGAGCCAAAGCTAACTTCGTACGCGTAGACTAAGCTTTGGCTAGGACCAAAGCCGTACCCTTTGTAAAAATCACTTTGGTCACAGCCAAAGCTACATTCCATATGATGAAAGAGGATGCCGGGCTTACCCCGGCTCCCCTCCTATTGCTTACCTGAGGAGCTTAAGCCGAAGCGGCAAAGCCCTTCTTAAATTGATCGATTGCCGCTTTCAATGCGTTTTCGTTGTCGGACGTCAGATCCTTCGTATCCGTAATGGATTGAAGAATTTCCGGTTTATTGCTTTCAATAAACGTGAGGAACTCACTCTCGAAACGGCGCACGTCAGCAACCTCGATATCATCGATATATCCTTTAACGGCTGCGTACAAGCTAACCACCTGTTGTTCAACGGACAACGGCTGGTTTACACCCTGCTTCAGGATTTCCATCAATCTTGCACCACGGTTCAAACGAGCCAAGGTTGATTTGTCCAGATCCGATCCGAACTGGGAGAACGCCTGGAGCTCACGATATTGCGCAAGATCCAGCTTCATGCCGCCCGCAACCTTTTTCATCGCTTTGATCTGCGCGGAACCACCGACACGGGATACCGAAATACCGACGTTAATCGCTGGACGTTGACCGGAGTAGAACAACTCAGACTCCAGGAAGATCTGTCCATCCGTAATCGAAATTACGTTGGTTGGAATGTAAGCAGATACGTCAGAAGCCTGTGTTTCAATAAATGGCAGAGCGGTTAATGAACCACCACCAAGCTCATCGTTGAGCTTCGCTGCACGTTCCAGCAAACGGGAGTGCAAGTAGAAAACGTCACCCGGATAAGCTTCCCGACCCGGAGGACGACGGAGGAGCAAGGACAACTCACGGTATGCTGCCGCTTGTTTCGACAAGTCATCATAAATGATGAGTGCATGCTCGCCCTTGTACATGAAGTACTCACCCATAGCGCAGCCTGCGTATGGAGCGATGTACTGCAATGGAGCAGGCTCAGAAGCCGAAGCCGTAACAACAATCGTGTACTCCAGTGCGCCATGACGGCGAAGTGTTTCAACAACCTGTGCTACAGTGGATTGCTTTTGGCCAATGGCTACATAGATACATTTAACGCCGCTGCCCTTTTGGTTCAGGATGGTATCGATCGCAACGGTGGTTTTACCCGTTTGGCGGTCACCGATGATCAGCTCGCGCTGTCCGCGGCCGATAGGTACCATCGCGTCGATCGCTTTAATACCTGTCTGCATAGGCTCATGAACGGATTTACGTTCGATAACGCCTGGTGCGCTGCTCTCAACCGGACGATAAGCTGTCGCTTCGATCGGGCCTTTGCCGTCAAGCGGTTGACCCAGCGGATTGACAACGCGTCCAAGCAGAGCTTCACCTACAGGAACCTCCATGATACGTCCTGTACGCTTAACCTGATCGCCTTCCTTGATTTCGGAGTATGGTCCCAGGATAACGACACCGACATTGCTCTCTTCAAGGTTCAGCGCCAGACCGAACACGCCGTTCTGGAACTCCAAAAGTTCCCCGGACATCGCGTTCTCCAGGCCGTACACGCGAGCAATACCGTCACTTACTTGAATTACCGTACCTACTTCAGAGACAGTGATATCGGATTTATATTCTTCAATTTGACTTTTGATTAAAGTACTGATTTCTTCAGGTCTGATACTCAACGTTTTCACCCCTATCTACTATGCTCGTCTATTAAAAGACTTTTCAAGACGTTCCAGCTTCCCGGCAAGGCTTCCGTCATAAAGCTTGTCGCCAATGGCAACTTTCAGGCCGCCGAGCAAACTCTCGTCCACAACATTGGTCACCCGGATATTCTGATGGGCTAACTGTCCGAATTCCGAAGCTACCTGTTCTTTTTCCTGATCGCTAAGCGGGTAGGTGGAGTACACAGTGGCGTCCGCCAATCCTAAGCTCGCACCTTGTATCTTCACATAACTGTTCAGCAGTTCAGCGAACATTTCTGTACGCCCTCTGTCGAGAAGCAATTCGATCGTGTTCAATACAGGCTGCGATACCTTCCCTGCCAACGCCTGGCTGATTACGTTCATCTTCACGGACTGGGGAACATTCGGCGTGGAGATGAATTTCTGGATGTCGGCATCGCCTTCGATGGCTTGCACAACAGCGCGCAATTCCTCTTCCACTTCCAGACCCTTCTGCTGCTGAGCCGCCACTTCGAACAGCGCCCGCGCATACCGCTTGGCTGCTACTGTATTTTGGCTCATGGTCTGCCTCCTACCTCTTTAAGGTATTGATCCACCAGTTCTTCTTGAGCTTTGTCATTCTTCACTTCCCGTTCAATCAGCTTGGTAGCGATTTTCACGGAAACACTGCCGATTTCATTGCGAAGCTCTTCGACAGCTTTCTTCTTCTCATTGTCGATATCACGAACAGCCTCGGATTTCAGGCGAACCGCCTCTTCCTTAGCTTGCTCCATAATTTGCTCTGCTTGTTTGTTGCTAGTTTGTCTGGAACGCTCGATGATTTCGTGAGCATCTTGACGCGCTTGCTCCAGTGCCTTCTTCTGCTCTTCTACATAAGCTGTTGCCTGCTGACGGGTCTGTGCTGCTTCGTTCATCTGGCTCATTACCAGTTCACGACGCTGCTCCATGATGCCGAACAATTTGCTGAACGCAAACTTTTGAAGCAAAAGGTAAAGAATAATAAACGCGATAATAGTGATTACCATATTTTCCCATAAAATTGCCATTGAGGTCACTCCTTTCCATCAACACGAAGTGCGGTGCCTAACAAAACGAAGGCGCGGATGGCATCGGCCCTCCCCGCCAAACCGTTGTATTGTTATTAAGAGAACATGATCAAGAACGCGATAACAGTAGCCGCCAAAGGAATAACCTCTACGATACCAACACCGATAAACATCGTTGTTTGCAATTGACCACGTGCTTCTGGTTGACGAGCGATAGACTCAACTGTTCTGCTTACGATCATACCGTTACCCAAACCTGCGCCAAGAGCGCCCAGACCTACTGCAATAGCTGCTGCCAAAAATTCCATTGTTAAATATCCTCCTTAAAATTGTTTCAAAATTGAAATTTGGTGAAACTATAGAAAATATCTCTTTCGAAAAACACCGCTGTACGGCGGATTCGTCCGAGTTGATCAATGCTCTTCGTGAATCGTTGTTTGCGAGATGTATACCATGGTCAAAATCGTAAAGATAAACGCCTGCAATGCACCAATGAAGATACTGAAACCTTGCCATGCAGCCATAAACGGAATGCCCCAGAAGCCGGTTTTCAGAATCACCGTGATCAGTACCTCGCCGGCAAAAATGTTGGCATAAAGCCGGATTGCCAGAGCGATAGGTTTTGCCAGGTTCTCAATGATATTGAGTGGCAAGAAGATCGGGAACGGTTCGATGTAATGCTTCAGGTAATGCTTGCGATTCTGCTTCAAGCCCAGGTAGTTCATGAGCACGAACACAACGATCGCAAGACCGGCCGTAACGGAAATGTCCGCTGTTGGCGACTTCCACCACAATACGTGAGCGTAGTGGCCATGTTCAAGTCCGAGCGTAGCCAGAATTGGCTGACCAAAGACTTTGAAGTTCTCCGGCAAGTCGGTGATAATTGAGAACGGCAGGCCCAGCAAGTTCGCTACAAAGATGAACAGGATGAGAGTAAGCCCCAATGATATGTAAGCTTTCCCTTTCTTCAGATCCATAGCACTCGCTACGACGCCTTGCACAAATTCCACTACCCATTCCATGAAGTTTTGCAGTTTGGAAGGGTTTTCGACGGATAAATTACGTACAGCCAGTCGACATAATACGAACACCACCAAACAGGTGACGAACAGCATTAGTACCGCTGAAAGATCAATATTCAATCCGCCAAGTTTGATAATCGGTGAATCATGCATAAAATTGTTTTCACCCCTTTCCAAGTTAGCGCTGATCAATGATTGTTTCTCAAACTGAACACAATGCTGACAGGAATGGTCAACAATTGGGGTATGAACAGACCGGCAATTGCACCGCCGAGTGATACCTGCTCGAGTTTAGCGGCGAAGATAACAATCAGAAATCCGATGCACAATCTCGTAATAAAGCCGAAGTTGTACTTTTTCGGTTCCGGATCGACAGCCAATTGCGCCAGCTGCTGCACTTTCATGGAGAGGAAGCGTACATTAAACAATCCCGCCGCCATGCCCATGATCAACCCCATAAAAGTCGGGCGAAATTCCGGATAGAGAGCCCATCCGAGAAACAAGGCAGACAATAAGAGTAATGATACTCTAAATACAGCGTTCACAATGGAAGTCAAATCATTCACGCCTGCGCCCCCAAAAACTTTTTAATGAGAAGAGCGATATTCAAAATCCCTACAAAGAGCCCCGAAAGCGTACCAATGGCAAGCCACACTCTGGGCCCGTCCAAATGATTCATGAGCCATCGCCCGGTAAAAAAACCGATGAGAATGTAAGCGGCAAGCAAACCGCCAGCCCCGCTAATGTATAGCGCTATCAACCAAGGGTTATCTTGACTTTTCGGATTTTTCATATGAACCTCTAATCCCAACTCATTTTACTGAATATTACAAGAGTTTGTCAATGAATCGATTTGATGGATTTACCGTGTAAAATCGGCGTTTTGAGCAGTCTAAATTGCACAAAACGCCGCGGTAACCGTACAGTTCAACTGTATGCTGTCTCCTTGCCCATCAGAATACGGTAAACTATACCTTTGTGAACATTCTGTGAAATTCTTCAGGACGCTCTTTTCGGATGCCGAAATGGTGCAGAATCGCATTGACAATTCGCTGTGAAGCTTGTCCATCACCATACGGATTAGCCGCTTTGCTCATCTTGTCGTAGAGCTCCTGATCAGTCAGAAGAACCTTAATCCGTTCATACACATTCTCCTCCTGGGTGCCTACCAGCTCCAGGGTACCGGCCTCAATGCCCTCCGGACGTTCGGTCGTATCCCGAAGCACCAGGGTCGGCACGCCGAATGACGGAGCTTCCTCTTGCATGCCGCCGGAATCCGTAATAATGAAATGCGTATGGGTGTAGATATTGTTCATATCCACAACATCCAGCGGATCAATCAGCTTGATGCGCGGGTGATCTCCCAGAATGCGATGAGCCGGCTCTTTAACGGCAGGGCTCGGATGTACAGGATATACGATGGCGATATCCTCAAATTCATCGGCAATGCGCTTTACCGCTTCAAATATTTGACGATGCGGCTCCCCTTGGGATTCGCGGCGATGTGCCGTCATCAGGATCAAGCGTTTGCCCTTCGCCCAGTCCAGAACCGGATGGGTATAACCTTCACGCACCGTGTACTGGAACACGTCCGTAGCCGTGTTACCCGTAACATAAATGCGGGATTCCGGCTTGTTCTCCTTGCGGAGATTCTCGGCGGACCAGTTCGTCGGCGCAAAGTGAAGATCAGCAAGCACACCGGTCAACTGACGGTTCATCTCCTCCGGATAAGGATTCAGCTTGTTCCATGTCCGCAGACCCGCCTCTACATGGCCAACCTGAATCTGCTGCAGAAAGGCTGCATAGCTGGCCAGGAACGTTGTCAGCGTATCGCCGTGCACCAGCACGATATCCGGTTTAGCCTCACGAAGAACAGGCTCAAGACCCTCCAGAACGCGCACGGTGATCTCGTTGAGCGTCTGACGGTCCTTCATGACATCCAAATCATAGTCGGGAACAATCTTGAACACATCCAGCACCTGATCCAGCATTTGCCGATGCTGCGCAGTAACACAAACGACCGATTCAATATGCTCGGGGTGACGTTGAAGCTCCAGAATAAGCGGCGCCATCTTGATTGCTTCGGGGCGGACCCCAAATATCGTCATCACTTTCACTTTTGACATGTTTGAAATACCCCTCTTTGCTTGTTTTCAAATATTCAAGACGTACGAATGACTGGCACTTATTTCGTGCCGTACAGCCGATCCCCTGCATCCCCAAGGCCCGGTACGATGTAGCCATGGTCGTTAAGGCCCTCATCGAGAGCAGCAACATAAATGTCCACATCCGGATGGGCATCATGGACAGCCTTCACACCTTCCGGTGCAGCCACGAGGTTCATCATCTTGATCTGGGTACAGCCGCGTTTCTTCAGCACGTCGATAGCAGCGATGGCGGATCCGCCTGTCGCGAGCATCGGATCAATGACGATCAATTCCCGTTCCGTAACGTCCGTTGGAAGCTTCGTATAATATTCAACAGGCTGAAGCGTTTCGGGGTCACGGAACAATCCGACATGCCCTACCTTTGCTGCAGGAAGCAGCTTGACAACTCCATCCAGCATGCCTAGACCGGCGCGCAGGATCGGAATCAAGCCGAGCATGCGGCCGGAAATGACTTTGCCTTGGGTTTCAGCTACCGGCGTCTGCACGGATATGGATTCAAGAGAAACCTCCCGCGTAATTTCATAAGCCATCAAAGTCGCGACTTCGTCTACCAATTCGCGAAAGTCTTTTGTGTTAGTCCGCATATCGCGGATAAATGTAAGTTTGTGTTGAATCAACGGGTGATCACAAATCACCAATTTTCCCATGTCTGGTCCCTCCGGTTTGAGTACAAATGTTATTTCAATATGGGCGTAAAATATTTGTGAGCTCCATAAATCCTGTCTATTATATCATTCCCTCTAGTCAATTGACACCTGCACGGGTCATGTTTTATTCCATGAGTTTTTGACCTTATAACTAAACCGGATCTCCTTCTGCCCTGAACCTAGGTTTTCCATTTTCGCCTATATTGATGCTAACCGCGAAGCTACCTGACTGGGAAAATGAGAGCATAGCAATCTGGCCAGAATGTTTATAGCTCCTAAAAGGACCCCACCTGCATCAGGCGGGGTCCTCTTATCATAGGCTTCTTCTGCGGAGGAGACTGTGATTAATATTTCATTTCAGCATAGAGAGGGTATTGATCTGTAAGCTCAGCCACCAAACGACCTGCGTTTTCAAGCGTTGCCTCGTCTTTCGGCTGCTTCAATGTCATGGCAATAATTTTCGCGATTTTCACCATCGCCTGCTCATCCATACCGCGGGAAGTAACCGCAGGGGTACCGATACGGATACCGCTCGTTACGAACGGGCTGGTTGGATCAAACGGGATGGCATTCTTGTTCACGGTAATCCCGATGGAGTCCAGAACTTTCTCCGCGTCTTTACCGGTGATGTCCAGATTGCGGGTATCCACCAGCATCAGGTGGTTATCGGTTCCGCCGGATACGATATTCAAGCCTTCCTCGATCAGAGTATCTGCCAGCACTTTCGCGTTCTTCACGACATTCTCTGCATACGTCTTGAAGGACGGATCCAATGCTTCGCCAAGCGCAACGGCCTTGGAAGCAATAACATGCATGAGCGGGCCGCCTTGGGAGCCGGGGAATACCGCTTTGTCGATCGCTTGCGCCCAAGCTTTTTTGCACAGAATCATACCGCCGCGAGGTCCGCGAAGCGTCTTATGCGTCGTTGTCGTTACAAAATGGGCATGCGGAACCGGATTCGGATGAAGACCTGCCGCAACAAGACCGGCAATATGAGCCATATCAACCATGAACAACGCGCCAACGTCGTTCGCGATGGCAGCAAGCCGTTCAAAATCAATGATGCGAGGATAGGCACTTGCGCCCGCTACGATCAGACGAGGGCGATGCTTGAATGCCGCTTTGCGAACTTCGTCGTAATCGATCAGGAACGTATCTTCTTGCACGCCGTAGGCAACAAAGTTGTACAGAAGTCCGGAAGCGTTAACCGGGCTTCCGTGAGTCAAATGGCCGCCATGAGCCAGGTTCATGCCGAGCACGGTATCTCCAGGCTTCAGGGCTGCCAAATATACCGCCATGTTCGCTTGGGCACCGGAGTGCGGCTGAACGTTGGCATGCTCGGCTCCGAACAGTTCTTTGGCGCGGTCACGGGCGATGTCTTCCACGATATCCACACGCTCACAGCCACCGTAATAGCGTTTGCCAGGGTAGCCTTCCGCATATTTATTCGTCAGCACCGTCCCCATTGCTTCCATAACCGCTTCGCTAACAATATTCTCAGAGGCAATCAGCTCAATGTTGCTGCGCTGACGCTTCAGCTCCAAATCCATCGCTTCCAATACAGCCGGGTCACTCTTCCGCAAATGTTCCATCATGTTCATATCCTCCCATAATCAATCGTTATTTTTTCTTGCAAAGTCAATACTACAAGTTGTCATAATTAAAAAAGCGAGTTCTCATTTGAATCAATCGCATAGTGTGGAATCATCCCTCTGCTCGAGCCGATACACCGCACGTTCTCCGCCAATCAGCTTCGGACGGGTATAAGCCGCGGTTACGCGCGCCTCGCCGATATAACGCTCGGTATGTCTGAACGGAACCGCCACTCGCCGCAAATGCATGCCGATCAGCGTCTCGCCGATATCAACTCCGGCATGTGCTTCAATCGATTCCGCAAGACAAGGCTCCTTCATGCTGCGGTAAGCCGCGGAGGCCATCGACCCTCCCGCTCCCGGAATGGGAACAGCCGCCACTTCCGTCAAGCCCAGCCGCTCGAGCAGCTCGCGTTCCATGACAAGCGCACGGTTCAGATGCTCACAGCATTGATAAGCCACCGCGAAACCGAATTCCGCTTGAACCTCGGCAATGCCCTGAAGGAGCTGCTGCGCCGTTTCAAGAGCGCCGCCTGTGCCGATCCGGCGTCCGACCACTTCACTGGTGCTGGCTCCGATGACCAGCACTTTACCGGGTCCTAACACGGCCGCTTCGGCCAGTTCGCGGACCATACGCGCTGTCTGTTCGTTCAAGGAAACCTTGGAGATATCCGTCATGTCACAGTCCTCCCGATGATTTTTTTCACAGAAGATGCTTCATTCCCATATCACGATAGCCGCAGCCGTAAATTACGCGTTCACTTATCGCGACTCATTCTTCAGGTAACGCTCCTCGATGGCCTTGATCTTGTTCACACGGCCGATATGGCGCTCGCCATGACTGAAATCCGTTGTCAGCCATGCGCTGACGATTTCAGCAGCAAGTCCGGGACCGACGACACGCTCACCCAGCGCAATCACGTTGCTGTCGTTATGCTCTCTCGTTGCTTTGGCCGAGAACACATCATGTGTCAACGCGCAGCGAATGCCCGGCACCTTGTTGGCCGCAATGCTCATGCCGATCCCCGTACCGCAGATCAGAATGCCGCGATCCGCTTCACCCGAGACTACCTTCTCGCACACAGGAAGGGCATAATCGGGATAATCCACGGAATCGGAACAGCCGCAGCCCAGATCCTCCACCTCGTGTCCAAGACCCCGAATGACTTCCACGATCTCCTCTTTCAGACGAATGCCGGCATGATCCGTACCCAATGCAATTTTCATCTATGAAAAACCCCCTCGTATGTTCGCTTTTGCGCTTTAGCTTGTTTCATTATAACCCAAATCGGGCGCAAAAGACGAAAAAAGAGCAGTCGGCGCACGTATTGTGCTCCAATTGCTCTTTGCCCAGGCGACCGGCCGTATATTCCGATGCTCCATCGTGGTTTCATCCACTTCGTCGCCAGTTACACCGGATCATTGTTTTTCAACTTCATCTTAAAGCAATACCATGTGAAAGGCAAGTGGCTTTTTAGCCCAATGGTAGGCTTCATATTGTTCAAAGCAAGGCTTAGTTATGCCGATCCGTCTCCAGCTTGTCCAAGAGACGGAACAACGCCGTCCGAATCTCTGCAGCCGTCGCTTCATATTCCTCCCGCGAGCCTCCAAAAGGATCGGAGATATCGAAGCTCGGAATGCGCTGGCGCAGCTCGATCAGACGCTCCCGGTCACGGTCGCTGACGTCGCGGCCCAGCGATCTGGCCAGCTCAAGCGCCGCATACAGACTATCCTGCTCTCGCAGATCATCCAGCACCTGTCGGTCATCCTCAACAAACTCTTTCAGCGTATGCATCTTGTCTGCGGCGTGCGGGAACTGCCTTATAGCATACTGCTTATGCGACTGGGTCAACGTCAGGATCAAGTCTGACCACTCCACCAGATTCGCAGTCAATGGTTTGGACACCAAGCGTTCTTGGATATCCTGGTCTCGTAGTATGGACTCCGCATGATGGGACACCGGCATTCCATCCACGGCCGAGACACCGGCGGACTTCGTTTCCAGCGGGATGCCCCGTTGTTTGGCAAGCTTGCGCAGCATGCCTTCAGCCATTGGACTGCGGCAGGTATTTCCCGTGCAGACAAACAGTATATTTTTCACGGTCCCGTTCCTCCCGTTAGTAGGTTCTTTGGGGTTATTGTAACAAATATAACGTCAAAAGATAAACATGACACCAAATATAACCAAAATGAGCCCACCCAGCATTTCACCGTACTCCCCCAGTTTATTGCTTACCTGACGGCCAAGCAGCAAACCGAGAATGGACAGCAAACCGCCCACGATCCCGAAGGAGATCACGATCAACAGTACATCATCCACAAACATCCCGAGTGAAACGCCTACCGAGAAGGAATCGATGCTGACGCTAAGCGAAAACAGCAGCATGCCTAAAAATGCGGTAGGATGTATTCGCTGTCCTTCTCCGCCCCGCCAGGCGTTATACATCATATGCCCGCCGAGAAGAAGCAGCAGTCCGCCGGCCGCAAGCCCTGTGACGTGACCCAGTAACATGCCTACATAGCGGCCGGCAAATAAGCCCAGCAGCGGCATCAACATATGAAACAACGCGATCATGAAACTGATGCCCAGCATATGGCCTAAGCGCATACCGCTTCTCATTCCGACTCCGATTCCAAGCGAAAATGCGTCTAGCCCGAGTGCAACCGCCATCAGCAGAATCGCCGCAAGCTGTCCCGATTGGACAGACGCCTCCAGCATGCCCATTCCCCCAAGTCCCATGGTCTTGTACACCATATGCGGACAAGGGGTAAATGATGCCAAAAGCGTTCATTCAGCAGCTCAATTCACATCGATGATGTGGTGTCCCGCGGCCTTCAACAGCCGGTTCATGACGGCTGCCCCGAGGCCTTGCTCCGGGCACGCTTCGGCCAGAATGAAGGTCGCGCCTTCGTCATCGAATCGGCGCAGGCCGGCGTACAGCCGGCGGGCCGCTTCCTCCGGCGCGGCCAGGCTGCCGAGCGAGACGGCAACGTCCGCGTGGTAGTGACCGATGTGCTCGTCGAATGACAGCACGCCGGTCACCTCCCCGCGCCGGGCGGCCGCCTCAAGCTCGGCCGCGATGCGTGCCGACACGGCAATGGCACGCGGGCCCTGCACCACGCACATCGCACCCTTCGGTGCGTAGTGCGTGTACTTCATGCCCGGCGATCGCGGCGCCGGGCTCTCCGCCTCCCCGGCGGCGCGATGCAGCGCCGGATCCATGCGCACGCTTGCCGCAACGGCGGCAAGCTGCTCCGCCGTAACGCCGCCCGGGCGGAGCACCGTGACGGCGCCGTCTTCGCCGACCTGCACCACCGTCGACTCAACGCCCACCCCGGCCGGGCCGCCATCAAGCACGCCGTCGATCGCCCCCGCCAGATCCTCCAGGACATGGCTGGCCAGCGTCGGGCTTGGCCGACCGGAACGGTTCGCGCTCGGCGCAGCCAGCGGACGCCCGGCGGCGCTGATCAAAGCCAGCGCCACATTGTGATCCGGCATCCGTACGGCAACGGTATCGAGGCCTGCCGTCACGCGAGGGGAGACAGCACCTGGTTTAACGGGCAGTACCAGCGATAGCGGCCCAGGCCAGAACATTGCCATCAGCGCCCGTTCCGTCTCATTTACATGAAGGACCAAACCGTCAAGCTGAGCCAGCTCCGAAATATGCACAATCAATGGATTGTCCGACGGCCGGCCTTTCGCGGCAAAGACGCGCTCGACCGCTTCCGTATTGCCGGCGTCCGCGCCAAGCCCGTAGACCGTTTCCGTCGGAAAGGCCACCGTTCCGCCGAGCTCAAGCACCTGCCCCGCTTCCCCAAGCGCCTGCTTTGCCTCATTCTCCAAACTTAAGCTCTCCCTAGAGAGCGAGTTCGAGACGTGCCACACTTGGGTTGATTTTGCACCAACCTGGCGGAAGCCGTTATCCCGCTGTTGGTTAGGTTCCATGCCGTTCCCGTTCTGTTCCATTCCTATCCCAAACTTTCTGTATATGAAATATATAAACTCCAGTGCGAGTTTTGCCTATGCCCCAAAATAAAAAGCGCTTTTCGTTCTTCAGTCCCGTGCCGGTTCCCATTCAAACCAGTCGCGCCAAAGAGAAAGCACTCTTCTATATCAAAGTTTATCATACCCGGTCAGGATTTAAAATCAACCTCGCTCATAATCCTAGAACAAGCTAACCACCCAGTTCCAAATGCCACGGAACATATCCCACAAGAAGAAACGGACCTCCGGTTCGCTATCGCCTGCGTTCTTCGGAGCTTCCTCTTGGGAAGTTTCGCCAGCCTCAGCAGAAACCGTTTGGATACCTGTGTCAACAGGCTGCGCCGCCGCATCCCCGCTGCCACCATCGATGAAACAAAGCGGCGGGAACAGGACACACCACCAGTTCTGCCCTTGGCCTTCTCCTAAAGAAATCCGCAGCGCATCGTAATCGCCGGCCGGATACACCGTGCCCCCGTATAACTTCGTCGGGAACGGCACGACGCCAAGCTCTACGGTGTAATTGTACGTAATTCCCCTTTTCTTCAATTCTTCACCCACCAATTGGCGGATTTCCGGAAGATGCTGCCGGGTTAATTCTTTGGCGTCTTCCAGGCTTTGCGGGTTCTCCAGCTGCAGGACCCAGAGCTGCATTTGCTCAACGACCGAATCACGGATCTCTCGTTTGACCAGCTGATCGGACGGGCTATCGGAATTCGCCAGAATGCGAAGTCGTATCGATTCCTCGGGGATCGGACCGCCAACAACAGAAGCATCAATCTGCTGTCCTTCCCAAGCCATAATGACCATAAACATACAGGATAAGAGCACAACCATTTTCTTCACGATAATACGGAGGGTTTCACTATAATTTTTCATCTTGCCAGCCGCCTCTCTATGAACATCTCTATGATGCTATCAGTATGTCCGCCGGACAAAGATATAAACGTAGAATCTAGCAATTTGATATAAAAATCATAGATTGATGCAGCACGAACCAAAAAAGATGCGACTCCCACGGGAATCGCATCTTCGCCAAGATCGGTTATTCAGTTCATCTGATTGCCGTGCCCCACACTTTTCTGCTGGGGATAGGGCAATTATTGAGCTTCCCGCAAGTTACGCCTGCTTCGAAGCGGCCGGGCGATAGGCATGCGGATCCGGCATATCTTCCTCCACTTCCTGTCCATGCAGCTTCACGCTCATGGCGACACCCAGACTGGCCATACTGATCACAAGGGAAGTTCCCCCGTAACTGATGAAGGGCAGCGTGATCCCGGTCAGCGGCATTAAGCCGATAAACATGCCGATGTTCTCGAAGATCTGATATAAGAACATCGCCACGACTCCTATAATAAGAAACGGCCCCGCACGCTCTCGGGATTCCAGGGAGATCAGGATCAGCCGATGGATCAGGATAAAATATAACAGAAGCAGAACGGAAGATCCGATAAAACCGAATTCCTCGGCAATCTGCACAAATATGGAATCAGAATACGCATATGGCACTCTGCCCGACTGGATCGACGATCCCTGCATATAGCCCTCGCCGCTCATGCCACCCGAGGCGATGGCAAGCTTCGCATTCGTCGTATGGTAGCTTGCCTTGGCAGTTGCCTTCTCCGGATAGAGCCACGGATCTATCCGTTCCACCCAGTGCGGCTTCAAAATCTTCGATTCCAACAATTCATCATGATAATGAATATAGGCCTGAGCCCCACCGAAGGCTAAGCCTGCCACAAGCGCAAGCCCAATGAGCGCATGGGAGAACTTGACGTTCCCGATCCAGAGCAGCCCTAGCAAAATTACGACATAACTGAGCGCGTTACCCAAATCATTCTGGGCCATAACGAGCGCAAAAGGCACGAATGCCAAAAGTCCGATCGGGACAACGTCCTTCCAGAAAGACAGCAGCGGTTTGTTTTTGCGCACCAATACGAAAGAAAGGAAAATAATCAGGATCAGCTTGAACAATTCAGCAGGCTGTATACTGAGTCCGCCAATGTAAATCCAGCCTTGGGCCCCGTTGATATCCTTACCGATAAACATAACGAGGACCAAAACAGCTAATCCACCCAAGTAAATATATTTAGCATATTTAATCAACAACCGGTAATCCAGCAGACTGATTCCGAAAAAAGCAATGAAACCGACAATGTAAAAGGCAATCATGCGGAGATGAGAGCCTTCGAATTTGGTGTCAACGGTTGTGCTGTATATCGACGTAATGCTGATGCCCATCATCAAAACCAGTACAAAAACAATAACGTAATCCATCTTCTTAAATTTCTGAAGCATTCTTTACGGTCCCCCTGTGCCCGGAGCTGTACACACTGATTTGCCAATTGAGGTAAGGTAACAATCTGTACGACAACAAACATTTAATCGGCTCAGCCCATCATCTATTTTAAAAGAAATCCACCCAGAACACAATTAACGGAAAATTCCCAGAACATGCCTGTCAATCCCCGCCAAATCCGGCACCGTGACGATTTCCTTCCAGTGCCCTGCACTCCGCAGAAGCTCTGCCACATCCTCGGCTTGGCCCATACCCAGCTCAAAAGCGATCAGCCGCGGCGGCGCTGACAGCAAGGGCAGCTGCGCCATCATGATCCGGTACGGATTCAATCCGTCCGGCCCGCCATCCAGTGCCGTGCGCGGCTCATAATCGCGGACTTCGGGCTGAAGTCCCTCAATATCCTCCGCCGGAATGTACGGCGGGTTGGAGACAAGGATGTCCGGGGCCATGCCGGCGAATGGCTCCAACAGGTTCCCTTGCCGAAACTCGACACAGGCGTTCAGCTGCTTCGCATTACGAGCAGCTACCTCCAGCGCATCCGGCGAAATATCGCTCGCCAGCAAATCCCATGCCGGCTCCTGCAATGCCAACGTAATGGCGATGGCCCCGCTACCCGTGCCGATATCAATGGCCTGTAGCCTTTCATACGATCGCGGAGTAAGCTCCCGTCCATACTTCAGCACCGCTTCCACGAGCAGCTCCGTTTCCGGACGCGGAATGAGAACCGCCGGCGTAACTTCAAACGGCCTGCCGTAAAATTCCTGTTCGCCGATAATATACTGTGCAGGAACGCCTTGGGCTTTGCGATTGATCGCTTCTTCCAGGGCGTAGCGGCGGTCCGCCGGAAACGGATCCGCGAGTGCCATATAATATGAGGTTCCCGACAATCCCAGCACATGCTCCAGCAGCAGCTGCGCATTCCGCTGCGGTTCCATTACCCGCAAGCCGTCTAAAAAAGAAGAAGCCTCCACAAAGGCTTCTCTTATGCTGCGCTGCGGCGTCAATTCAAATATCGTCCGCTTCAAAGCGTTATACTCCTTTTTCCATCAGTTCAGCCTGCTCCGCAAGGGTCAGCGCCGAAACGATCTCTTCAATCTCCCCGTTCATCACTTGATCCAGCTTGTGAACGGTAAGTCCGATCCGGTGATCGGTTACACGGCTTTGCGGGAAGTTGTACGTACGGATCCGCTCACTGCGGTCACCTGTACCTACTTTGCTCTTCCGCTCACCGGCATACTTCGCTTCTTCCTCTTGGCGCATCATATCAAAGATACGGGCACGAAGCACCTGCAGCGCCTTATCCTTATTGGAGTTCTGCGATTTGCCATCTTGGCACGTAGCCACAATCCCCGTCGGGATATGTGTTACGCGTACCGCCGACTTGGTGGTGTTAACGGACTGACCGCCTGCACCACTGGAGCAGAAGGTATCCACGCGGATATCCTTGTCATGGATTTCGATATCCACTTCTTCCGCCTCTGGCATGACCGCCACCGTAGAGGTGGATGTATGGATACGACCTCCGGATTCCGTAGCCGGAATACGCTGCACACGGTGCGCGCCGCTCTCAAATTTCATTTTGCTGTAGGCGCCGCGACCATTAATCATGAAGATGACTTCCTTGAAGCCACCCAGATCGTTCGTGTTGACGTCCATCAGTTCAACCTTCCAGCCCTGGGTATCCGCATAACGGGTATACATCCGGTACAGGTCGGAAGCAAACAGTGCCGCCTCGTCGCCGCCGGCTGCGCCACGAATCTCGATGATGACGTTCTTATCATCATTCGGGTCCTTCGGCAGCAGCAAGATCCGAATCTTCTCCGCCAGCTCGCGCTCACGCTGGGTAAGCTCTTCGATCTCCATTTTCACCATTTCGCGCATGTCGTCATCCAACTTTTCGCCCTGCATGGTTTTGGCAGCTTCGAGCTCTTCAATTACATTTTTATATTCAACATAAGCCTCATAAGCAGGCTGTAAATCGGATTGTTCTTTGGAATAATCCCTGAGCTTCTTGGAGTCATTAGCGACATCGGGGTCGCACAACAGCTCACTTAACTTCTCGTAACGGTCCGCAAGGGATTGTAATCGGTCCAACAAAGGAATTCACCTCTCTAAGATATATTCCTGAAGATATGCCTTTTTGCACTCCATTTCGCATCAACAATGAAGTGTAAACGACTTTTTATTTTACCATGAAACGACGTATTTGACTAGCAGGCAGTTGACCGGAAAGAAAGGATCTCTCCCTTCCTGTTTGGCTCCCATTCAGAGGGTGATCCACCTGTCGCAGGGAAAGTCCAGCACTCCTCAGCTCATCACTATGATATCTTCAAAAAAACCACGGTCCCATGCACAAAGTGACATGGAGCCATGGCCTTTGAATACTTCAATTCCTACACATTGAAACGGAAGTGCATCACATCGCCGTCATTCACAACGTACTCTTTGCCTTCCAGGCGAAGCTGTCCGCGTTCCTTCGCGCCGTTCATCGATCCGGCCGCAACCAGATCATCGTAAGCTACGACCTCAGCACGGATAAAGCCGCGTTCGAAGTCGGTATGAATCACGCCAGCCGCTTGCGGAGCCTTCGTTCCTTTACGGATCGTCCAGGCACGTACTTCCTGCACGCCTGCCGTAAAGTAGGTGTACAATCCCAGAAGACTGTAAGCCGCCTTGATCAGACGGTTCAAACCGGATTCCTCCAGCCCCAGCTCCTCAAGGAACATCGCTTTGTCCTCGCCCTCAAGCTCGGCAATCTCGGCTTCAACCTTCGCGCTGATCGGAACCACGAGTGCGTTCTCCGCAGCCGCGAAATCACGAACCTGCTGCACGAAAGGATTGCTGTCGGCTTCCGTAACGCCGTCTTCGCTCAGGTTAGCCGCGTATAGCACCGGCTTCAATGTCAGCAGGTGTAAATCACGAACAATCAGCTTCTCATCGTCGCTCAGTTCCACGCTGCGTGCCGGTTGATCGTTGTAAAGGGCTTCCTTCAGGCGCTCCAGCAGTTCTACTTCCTGAGCATACTGCTTATTGCCGCCCTTCATGTTCTTCTTCGCGCGATCGATCCGCTTCTCCACGCTGTCGAGATCCGCTAGGATCAGCTCGAGATTAATCGTCTGGATATCGCTGACCGGGTTCACTTTACCGTCAACGTGGGTAATGTTCTCGTCCTCAAAGCAGCGAACAACATGAACGATGGCATCCACTTCACGAATATGGGCAAGAAACTTGTTCCCAAGGCCTTCCCCTTTGCTCGCCCCGCGAACCAAGCCCGCGATGTCCACGAATTCAAAAGCGGTCGGTACCGTTTTGTTCGGCTGAACGAGTTCGGTCAGTTTGTTGAGGCGCTCATCCGGCACTTCCACAACACCGACGTTAGGATCAATCGTACAGAACGGATAGTTGGCCGATTCGGCGCCCGCTTGCGTGATCGCATTAAACAATGTTGATTTGCCGACGTTTGGCAAACCGACGATTCCTGCTTTTAAAGCCATTTATGTGACAACTCCTTATTAGGTTTACTTCTTTATTTATAAGTATTACACAGCTTTGGTTCTTATCGCCGAAGCTACGAATCGCCAGCTAAACAATCTTATTAATTATAGCAGATACCCGATAGACTTCAACACGAATATACTGCCATCGTTGAATGTGATCCGGGCCCATCACTCCGGCCATTTATGCACGAATCAGCCGGTTGGTAGACTTCAGCGCATCGATATTCCCTGCGCCGATTCCGAACATCGCCGTCCGCAGCTCCAACTCCACCTGGGCAAGCCGCTGATCCAGCGCTTCCACGGATTCGACCGCCGAGCCCAGGAGTCCACGCCCGAAGCCTGCCAGATCGGCGCCAAGCGAGAGCGCTTTAGCCGCATCAACGCCGCTCTGCAGCCCACCGCTGCCAATAAGCGCACAGGTTGGCGCAGCTTCGCGCACCTCCACGATACATTCCGCGGTAGGATTGCCCCAACCGGCGAAAGCCTCAGCCGCAGCGCGGCGAACCGGATCAGGGCTGCGAAATTTTTCAACCTGACTCCATGAAGTACCGCCCGCACCTGCCACGTCGATAAAGGCCGCCCCGATATTCAGCAGGCTCCGCGCCGTTTCACCATCGATTCCCCAGCCAACTTCTTTAATGCCAACCGGTACCGAAAGCGTACGGCACAGATCCTCAATTCGCCCAAGCAAACAGCCAAACCGGGTATTCCCTTCCGGCTGAAACACCTCTTGAAGTCCGTTTAGATGAAGAACCAGCATGTCGGCACCCGCGATATCCACCGCCCGCTGACAATCGTTAAGGCCAAAGCCATAGTTCAACTGCACCGCTCCAAGGTTAGCGATAACCGGCACGCTCGGCGCACTCTCCCGGACACGGAAAGTAGAAGCAAGCTCTTCCTTCTCCACCGCGGCCCGAACGGAGCCTACCCCAAGTGCCCAGCCGCGCCGCTGCGCGGCTTCAGCTAAACGTCTGTTGATCTCTCCGGTAGCCTTGCTTCCGCCAGTCATGGAGCTGATTAGAAATGGTGTCCGTACGGAAAAATCAAGAAATGTTGTGTCCAGCTTAATATCGTCAAAGTCAATTTCCGGCAGTGCGGAGTGACGGAAGCGGTAACGTTCAAAACCGGTGGTTACTCCTACAGAGCCTACTTCCTCATTCAAGCATAAGCGTACATGCTCTATTTTCCGCTCGCCCGTGGGCACTTCCGGCATCAGCCTGCCCTCAAGTTTTTCCGATCCTCTGCCTGAAATGGTTTCAGCAGGTTTATCCGCAGTTTCTTTATGTTCTGAATTCATCCCGTGCCTCCTTATCCACTTCACTCATCCCTTAAATAACTATATATAAGCATATCATTGGCACCACAGATTGTCCCAGCTCTGCATGATATGCACCTCTACAAACTAAAATATAAACTCGTTGTTCACCCATTCTTACGCATGTATTGAACTAACAAACCTCTCGACTATCATTCTACCCCGAGATCTTAGGAACAACCCGAAATCGAATACGATCCGAACTGCAGAAAATGGAGTGCGTCAGGACAGGTCATTCATGTTAATTAACGGTACAACAGTAGCGATAGGAGGATGGGCTATCTTGGGTTTCCGCCAATTATTTCATACGCGCACTTCAGAAAATCAAAATACACCTCGTGAAGGTACAAAGCTTGTACCAGGGAAACCTTCCAAAGGCTTCTGCATACGAAACACGATTTTGATTGGCCTGGCCCTTCTCATTCTCTGGCTTATCGGCGTGATGATTTATCAGACGCATAAGCCGCTGCCGAAGGGGATCTCTTATGAAAGCCCGCTCTACCAGAGCGACGTTAAAATGTGGATCGACCTGACCTATCCCGGACCGGACGGTCAACCGATACATGATCGCGAAATCGGACCACGCATCGGTCAAATTATCGATGAATCCCGGAAGTTCCTGGTGATCGATATGTTTCTGTTCAATGGCTACACCCATAAAGGTCAGATATTCCCTGAAGTCAGCGAAGAACTCACTCATCTTCTGGTTGCCCATAAGAAGAAATATCCCGACATGGATATCTTCTTTATTTCCGATGAAGTCAATACCGGATATGGCTCCTATTCGCTGCCGGAATTCGAGGCCATGAAAGCAGCCGGGATTCATGTAATTATAACCGATGTCAACCGGCTTCGAGATTCCACGCCCATCTATTCCGCTGTATGGCGAACGTTCTTCCAGTGGTTTGGCCAGTCGGGCAGAGGGACACTCCCCAATATGATGGCAAGCGAAGCACCCGATATTACGGTCCGCTCCTATCTGAAGCTGCTGAATGTGAAGGCCAATCACCGTAAAATTGTAATCAGCGAGAACACTGCGCTGGTCACTTCGGCCAACATCCATGACGCCAGCGCGTTCCATTCAAACATTGCCTTCGAAACGAGTGGGGACATCATCGGGGATATGCTTGCAGTTGAACAAGCCGCCGTTAACCTTACAAGCCGAATCAAACTGCCGGAATATGAGCCAGACTCCAAGCCACACATGCAACCTTCTGATCAAGCAAACGATGTCGATGTTCGTTATTTGACGGAAGGAAAAATCTATAAATATGTTCTGAAAGCCATAGAGCAATCACAGCCTGGGGACACGCTCTGGATGGGGATGTTCTATCTGGCCGACAGCAAAGTCATGGACCAGCTTCTTAAGGCCTCGGACCGCGGCGTTGATATCCGCCTCATTCTGGATCCGAACCAGAATGCCTTCGGCCGGGACAAGATCGGCATCCCTAACCGTCCGGCTGCCGCTGAGCTCATCCAAAAATCCAAGGGCAGCATCTCTGTTCGCTGGTACAACACCGGTACAGAGCAGTATCATACCAAACTCATGTACATTGCCAAACCGACAGGCAAGTCTGTGATTACCGGCGGGTCAACCAACTTCACCCAGCGGAATCTAGCCGATCTCAATTTGGAGAACAACTTGTGGATAGCCGCACCTAAGGATCATCCGCTTACCCGGGATCTGGACCGTTACTTTCATCGAATATGGCTCAACGAAGGCGCAGCCTTTAGTCTCGAAGCCGAGGCTTACCAAGGAAAAACGACATGGATGAAGGACATCCTGTTCAAACTGCAAAAATGGCTCGGTTTCACTACCTTTTAGAATTCTTTCAATATGATGTATGTACGCACATGAAGTGCCCGTATGTACCACGAGTTCCCCACCTCCACCGCATTACAGCAGAGGTGACATTAGCCGGGCGGCCGACTCCAGCAGCCGGGTCATGATTCTTTTTTTACGGGTATGATTTCGGTCGTACAGGATAGCGGATTCCTGGTCCTGCTCGAAGTCGGATACCAGCCTGCCTACGCTTTCCGTATGAACGAGTAAAGCATTAACCTCAAAATTAAGGTGGAAGCTCCGCATGTCCATGTTAGCCGTGCCAATGGTTGCGACCTCGCCGTCAACGATTAGCAGCTTCGAGTGCATAAACCCTTTTTCATATTCATACACCCTTACCCCGGCATCCAGCAGAGCCGGAAAATAGGAATGGGAAGCCAGGAAGGGAAGCCATTTGTCGGGTTTCGACGGAAACAGAATCCGTACATCAAGACCGGACAAGGCAGCAACCCTGAGCGCGGTGAATATGTCTTCATCCGGTATAAAATAAGGCGTAGCCAGCCATACCGACTTACGAGCCGACACAATCATGGAGAAGAAGATGTTCTTCAGGGCTCTTCGCTCATTGTCCGGTCCGCTTGCGATAATCTGGACGGCACCGGCACGGTTCTCCAGCAAATCCGGTGAATAATAGATGGGTTCACTCGGCTGCTCACCTGTCATGTACTGCCAATCCTGGAGAAAGATAACTTGGAGCGTTCTGACAGCCTCTCCGCGAACAAGCATGTGGGTATCGCGCCAGAAACCGAATGCCTTGCTGCGGCTTAAATACTCATCCCCTACATTCAATCCGCCAACGAATCCGACACTCCCGTCAATAACAACGATTTTGCGATGATTGCGGTAATTCACGCGGCTCGTGAAAAATATCGTTTTGGGACTGCCGAATACGGCGACCTGTACACCCGCATCTCGCATCTCTTGCAAAAAGGAAGGCGGCAGTTGCAAGCTGCCAACGGCGTCCACCATAAACCGAACGGCCACCCCCTCTTTCGCCTTCCGTATCAAAATTTCCTGGATCTGCGTTCCGATCGCATCCGGACGGTAAATGTAATATTCCATATGAATGTGATGCGCCGCTTGTTCCAGCTCCGCAATCAAGGCCGCAAAAGTCTCTTCCCCGTCGGTCAGCACCTTGGTATCGCTCGAGAAGGAAATCGGCGTGCGTGCAAGGCGGGTAGACAGCTGAAGGAGCTGCTGCACTTCGGGCTTAAAGCAGGAGATGTCTGGGGTGTTCTTCCGGAGCACTTCGCTGGTATATACCAGCACGTCCTTCCGCGCTTTTTTATCGTATTTTCTCCGCTTGAAATAGTTCTGTCCGAACAAAAAATAAAAGACAAGCCCTACGATAGGGACAAGCGCCAAGAGCAGAATCCAGGCCAACGTGCTGGTGGGATGGCGATTCTCCATAAAAATCATGAATCCGATGGATACTACGGTCAGCGTAGAGAATATCCCGATAATGGTCCCCGTCGTTTTCCCGAAATAATCCATGCCAAAATAATAAAACGCGAACAAAAGCGCGGTAATCAGTACAGCCTCTATTCCCTTTCTCATATCGTTTACCCCTTGTTCTTCATCGTTTCTGTCTCTATGTATGTACGATGCTGGTCACACCATATTCTACATGATCTCCCCCAGGAACTAAAGACTGTTCTCCTTGAGCCGACAAGGCCAGATGCCCAAAAATAAAATATTGACAATGCGAACGCCATTTGTTAAAAATATAACTAACGATCGTTAGTTAGGAGGAATCTTATGAGTGCCGTCGACATTAAACAATCCGCTCTTGCCCACTTTGCCAAAAACGGTTACGAAGGGGCATCGTTAAAACATATTGCTGACGACTGCGGAATCAAAAAACCGTCGATTTATGCCCATTTTTCCAGCAAAAAAGATTTGTTTCTGCAGGTGCTTCAGGACGTATTCCAGCGCCAAGAGGACTTAATGGTAGGCTATTTTCTCGACCATGCGGATTGGCCGCTGGAGCAGCAGCTGCACGGATTTCTTGAAAACCGTCTCCAAGCTTATCGTATGGATGATGAAGTGCGGTTCTTCATGCGAATGGCCTTCTTTCCGCCAAGCACGCTGTATGACGAAGTAATGGCGATGGTGTATCCGCTGCTGGATCAACAGGAGCAGAACTTGTCGAGGCTGCTTGCCGCGGGTTGTCCGAAGCATGGACGTATCATCCGTCATCCGCGCGATGCGGCGATTGCCTTTATGACCTTGGTGGACGGAATCCATCTGGAAACCGTATACGGCGGGGAAGAGCGGGCCCAAAGACGTCTTGCCGCCGCCTGGCCTGTGTATTGGTTAGGGGTAACGAAGCAAAGATATAACCAGAAGAGTTAATGTTTCCTGTTCTACGCATGATAAAGAGACTTAAGGAGAATAGGAATCGGTAACCATGAGGGGTAACTGTTGTTTTCATAAAAGGAGTGACAATCATAATGAATCGCAACTGGATTTTTGTGCTGCTTGCTGGGTTAGTCGAAGTGATATGGGTTATGGGTTTGAAGCATTCGTCCAACATCTGGGAATGGCTTGGAACCGTAGCCGCCATTGCAGTCAGCTTCTATCTTATTATCGAGGCAGCCAAACGGCTGCCGGTCGGAACGGTGTATGCCGTCTTCACGGGAATCGGTACAGCCGGAACGGTGGCTTCCGAAATGCTGTTCTTCGGAGAACCGTTTAAAGTGCTCAAGGTGCTTCTGATCTGCGTGCTGTTGGCAGGTGTGGTCGGACTCAAACTGATTACCAGCGATCATGCAGAACCGGAGGTGAGCAAGTAATGGCCTGGGTTGCTCTTGTATTTGCCGGATTATTTGAAATCGGTGGCGTTATCGGTATCAAAGGCGTGTCGGAACGTAAGGGATGGCGCTATGTACTGATTTTGGCCTTATCTTTTGCCGCCAGTTTCTCCCTTCTTTCTTATGCCATGACCGTACTGCCTATGGGTACCGCTTATGCCATCTGGACGGGAATTGGAACGGCGGGCGGCGCGATCACCGGGATGTTCCTGTTCGGGGAACCCAAGGAGTGGCGGCGGGTGCTGTTTATTGCCATGATTCTGTGCTCGGCTGTCGGTCTGAAATTGATCAGTTAAATAATTTCAACAAATTTCATATGTTTTCAGAACCCATGAAAAGGGACGACCGTAGTAAAGTTGAAACGGTCGTTCTTTTTCATATATAATAATTCTTGACCTTATGGTCAATCCAAGAACCGAAAAGTTCTCAAGCGAGGTGAGCTATTAATTGGCTGATAAAACGGCAGAAAAACGACAGCAAATTCTCATCACTGCGATGCAGCTGTTTTCCGCGAAGGGCTCTTCGGTTACCTCCATGCAGGAAATCGCCGAAGTATGCGGGATGTCGAAAGGCAGCCTCTATCTTCATTTCAAGTCCAAAGAGGAACTGGAAAAGAGCATTTTCGAGCATATCGCAAGCCGGATTAAAGACGAGATTCTCCGGGTCGACCACGATCCGCTGCTTGCGCCCAAGGAGCAGCTGCGCAAGCAGACGGAAGTGCTTTTGATCCATTTTCTGGAGATCCGGGAATTTCTCCTGAAGCAGTTCCATGATCAGATGCCGGGGAAACCGCCCTTTGACAAGGAAAACATGGAGCAGGAAATGCTCGTTGCATTGCAGTGGTTTAACAATAAGCTTAAAACCATTTATGGACCGGACGTGGAGCCGTATACGATTGAGATCGGCATGTTTATGGCCAGCATGCTGGGCTCGTATATCCGTTTCCTGTTCATGCCGGGATTCCATTTGAATGTGGGAATCACGGCAGATCACCAGATCCAGCTGCTCGATGATATCGTAGCTAGCATTCTGCGCAGACGGCCCGAGCCCTTGATTCCGATGGAGGCGGTTGGGCAATTGGGCCAATTATGCCAGACCGACATCGGCACGACGCGTCACCCGCTCATCGTCATTAAGGCAATGAAGAACGAGCTCAAGAAGATTCAGGTGGAGCCGGATGTCCGGGAAGATGCAATGGAGTCGCTCAATATTATGGAGAAGGAAATGCTTGCACTCCAGCCCAGCCGGGCCGTTCTGAAAGGAATGCTTGCTAACCTGGAGGGGATCGAGGACCTTGAAGCATTGTTTACGGAGCTCAAGGGCACCATCGTTACTGTGCTTGAAAGCTATCTTACGCCCGGTGGAATTATGCAAGGAAATGAGTCCAAGTTAGAGACATAGAGTTCTGGAGAGGAGAGAGAATCGCCTAATGAAAGGAATTATCAATTTCTCGCTGCGCAACAAGTTTGCGATCTGGCTGCTGACCATCATCGTCAGCTTCGGAGGATTATACAGCGGACTGACGATGAAGCAAGAAACCATTCCGGATATTAACGTCCCGTTCTTAAGTGTTACCGCGATCTATCCGGGTGCAGCTCCTGAAGGTGTTGTGGAGGATGTTACCAAACCGCTCGAGACGAGACTCCGCAATATTGACGGCGTCAAAACCGTAACCTCCACTTCCATGGAGAATGCAGCCAATGTCATGGTTGAGTTTGATTATGGTAGTGATCTGGACAACGCTACGGCTGCTGTTCGTGAAGCCATTAACGAGGTAAAGCTGCCTGATGACGCCCAGAAACCTACCATATCCAAATTCAGCATGAGCTCCATGCCGGTTGTCTCCCTAAGTATTGCGAACAAAGACAATATGGCATTGGATGAATTGACACGCATCACAGAGAACGACATCGTTCCGGAGCTGGAGGATTTGGACGGAGTTGCTTCCATCCAGGTAGCCGGACAGTTCGTGAACGAGGTACAGCTAAAGTTTAATCAGGACAAACTGAACGAGCTTGGCCTGACGGAGGATACCGTCAAAGGAATCGTGCAGGGTTCAGCGCTGTACGTTCCGCTCGGCATGTTCGAAATGGAAAAATCGCAGAAGGCCGTTGCTATTGATGGCGGCATCATCGGCATTGACGATCTGAAAAATATCGCCATTCCGGTTATTCCGGGTAGCGGCGGTGCAGATGCATCTGCCGGAGCTGGTGCTCCGAATGCCGGGACAGTTCAACAACCATCGCAGCAGCCTTCCGGTAATGCAGCTGGGGCAGGCCAACAAGGCGCTCCTGGAGCCGGTGCGGCTGCTGGCGGACCAAGCGGTGCTCCTGCCGTTCCGACCGGCATTCCAACAGTGAAACTCAGCGAGATTGCCAAGATTGAAGTTATCGGAACCTCGGAATCCATCTCCCGCACCAACGGGAAGGAATCGATCGGTATCCAAATCGTGAAAGCCAACGACGCCAATACGGTTGATGTTGTCAATCAGGTGAAAGACAAGGCCGAAGAATTGAGAGGCCTCTATCCTGGCATGGATCTGACAATCATGCTGGACCAAGGCAAGCCGATTGAAGACTCTGTTCATACGATGCTCTCCAAGGCATTATTCGGCGCACTGTTCGCCGTTCTGATCATTATGATCTTCCTGCGCAACATCCGTTCGACGATTATATCGATCATTTCGATCCCATTGTCCTTGCTGATTGCGGTTCTGTGCCTGAGACAAATGGATATCACCTTGAATATGATGTCGCTCGGTGCCATGACCGTTGCTATCGGCCGGGTTGTCGATGATTCGATCGTCGTTATCGAGAATATCTACCGGCGCATGTCCCTCTCGACCGAGAAGTTGACAGGCCGAGAGCTCATTAGTGCCGCTACACGTGAAATGTTTGTACCGATCATGTCCTCCACCATCGTAACCATCGCGGTATTCCTGCCGCTTACCCTGGTTAGCGGTATGGTCGGAGAGCTGTTCATGCCATTTGCATTGACGATGGTCTTTGCACTGCTCGCTTCCCTGGTCGTGGCGGTCACACTCGTACCCGCTATGGCGCACAGTCTGTTCCGCAAAGGCTTAAAGAACAAAAATGATCATGCAGAGAAACCTGGCGCAATGGCCCGCGGGTATCGTTCCATTCTGAAATGGACGCTGAATCACAAAGCCATTACATTCCTGGCAGCCATCGTGTTATTGGCAGGAAGCTTGTTCCTGACGAAGTACCTTGGAGTTAGCTTTATTCCTGAACAGGAAGACAAATATGCAATGGTCACTTATTCTCCTGAACCTGGCGTCATGCTGGAGGATGTAGAGGAACGCGCATTAAAAGCGGAGAAATTGATCCTGGATCAGCCTGGAGTGCAAACGATGCAGTACTCCATCGGCGGAAGCAATCCGCTTGGTATGGGATCAGCCAATTCCGGATTGTTCTATATTATGTATGACCCGGACACAAAAAACTTTGAAGATGTCAAAAAAGCGCTTGTCGAGGATCTTGCCAAGGAAGTACCGGATGGCACTTGGTCCAATATGGACATGGCGGCCGGCGGCTTTGGCGGCAGCCAGTTAACGGTTAACGTCTTTGGCGACTCTCTGGAGCAGATCAAGCCGGTGGCTGATCAAATCGCAGAACTCGCAAACAAGGATACCGCTACCTTCGACAATGCAAAGACCAGCTTGTCGGAAGCGTTCGAGCAGTATACGCTGGTTGCCGACCAAGAGAAGCTGAGCTCCCTTGGCCTGACAGCCGGACAATTGGCAATGAAGCTGTCTCCGGTACGGGAACGTCCGGTTTTGACCGAAGTCAAAATTGAGGACAAGACCTACAATGTTTACATTGAGACGGACAGCAAAACCTATAAGAGTATAAAGGAAATCGAGAACGAAACCGTCACCTCCCCACTCGGTATCGAAGTACCGATCAAGGATGTGGCCAAGGTGGAAAAAGGAACGACTCCAGACTCCATTATGCGCATCGACGGGAAAATGGTTGTGACCGTCACAGCCGACATCCTGTCCAGCGATGTAGGATCGGCCTCCACCAACCTGGAGACTGAAGTGAATAAGCTTGAGCTTCCAGACGGCGTATCCGTCCAATTCGGAGGCGTCACCGAGCAAATCAACGAAACCTTCGGACAGCTTGGACTCGCCATGCTGGCAGCCATCGCGATTGTATACTTTGTGCTTGTGGTTACATTCGGTGGCGGTCTCGCACCGTTCGCCATCCTGTTCTCGCTGCCGTTCATTGTCATCGGAGCCATTATCGGCTTGCTCGTCACAGGCGAGACATTGAATGTGTCTGCACTCATGGGCGTACTCATGCTGATCGGTATCGTCGTGACCAATGCGATTGTATTGATCGACCGCGTAATCCATATGGAGCGCGAAGGAATGAGCACACGCGAAGCCCTGCTTGAAGCCGGCGCTACTCGTCTTCGTCCAATCCTGATGACGGCACTCGCAACAATCGGCGCTCTTCTGCCTCTCGTATTCGGTTGGGAGAGCAGCGCAGGCATCATCTCGAAAGGTCTCGGCATTACGGTTATCGGCGGTCTGATCAGTTCGACGCTGCTCACGCTCGTGGTGGTACCTATCGTGTACGAGTTCCTGATGAAGTTCAGCAAGAAAAGAATCGAAGATTAAGTAGAACAGCAAAGCCCCGGTTTCCTAGAATAGGAGATCGGGGCTTTTTTTTGATGACTATGATGTTGACGACTATGATGTTGTCTTGCTCGCTAATGTACCAGCACAGCCTCCCTGGAATGCTTCCACGTCTTCAGCATGCTCAGATCCTGTGCAAGGAATTCCTCCAGCAGACTGAATAACGACTGATAAAGCGGACTTTCCGTGGATCCTTTCAGATCCTTGCAGAGGGACGGCACCCATGACAACAGATGCTCCTCCAGAAACTTCTCTTGAACCTCCATCAATTGCAGCATGCTATGTTCACAATACGTATTGTTCAGCATACGGTCATGAAGTAGTGTCATAAATTCCAGTTCAATGGCTATATGATCGTCCGCTTCCCCGTGCAGTTTATTAAAGGCAATACCGACGGATGCATAACAATCGGCTAAATCCTGAGCGCATCCATCCTTCGTATAATGAGACTCTGCTGCCTGACGCTGTTTGGACTGCTGAAGCAATCGGCGGTATTCCGCCCCTTCATATTCGCAAATCCGAACCAATTCCTCAGGTGAGCGTCCACATAAATATGTCATCAGTTCCGTACCGGCCTTCGAACACTCCGCAGCCTTGCTAATTCCACTTCCGCGGCTCCATTCCGCAATCATAGACAAGCTGGGCCAATTGCCCAAAAAATCAATCAGCAGCTCGTAGACCGTCCCCCGGTTTTCAAGCCATCTGTGACAGACGTCAGGCACCTCCAAAGTTTGAACAGGTGATATCGCCATATCGAACCTCCTATTGGTAACCTTTCTTGTTGGATGTGATATCCTTGACAGTATATCTTAGATGAACGCCTAATGAAAGCAGCTAGAAATGATTTCCGAAAATTTCGGAAAAATCAGGAAACTTTCGGAAATCTAGAATGTCACTACTCGCTTTCAAGGGGAGAAAGCTTTTGTTCACAGCTTCAATATAATGGATCCCGAAAGCGTTTACTGTGATTCTTCTCACAAAAGAATGCCCGTTTTGCCGCTGCTTGTCCTGCCGTCATGACCCAAACGGCGCATTGACTCCCGTTCGGGGAATGGCTACAATGTGACCATGCATGCTATAAAGGGGGATTTCCATGATCGAACCGCTTAAAGATTCTTTCGGTCGGGTCCATGATTATATTCGCATCTCGGTGACGGATCGATGCAATCTTCGTTGTGTCTATTGTATGCCGGAAGAAGGAATGGAATTCCAGCCTCATGATCAGATTATGAGCTATGAAGAGATCGCAGCGATCGTGCGCGTCCTTGCCCCTATGGGCGTCTCCAAAGTACGCCTTACCGGCGGGGAACCGCTGGTGCGCAAGGATCTGGAATCCTTGGTCCATATGATTGCTTCCATTGAAGGAATTCAAGATATATCGCTTACCACCAACGGGATCATGCTCCCATCCAAAGCTCGTCTGCTTAAGGAAGCGGGACTCACTCGTATCAACATCAGCCTGGATTCGCTTCATGAGGAGCGTTACGCGCGCATTACGCGCGGCGGACGGGTGCATAAAGTGCTGGAAGGCATTGAAGCCGCTTATGAAGCCGGCCTGGATCCGATCAAACTGAACATGGTGTTAATGAAGGGCTTCAACGAAGACGAAATTCGCGACTTTATCGCTCTAACGCTCGATCGTCCCCTCCATGTCCGCTTTATTGAATATATGCCGATCGGCCAAGCATCCGATGCCTGGCGAGATTCGTATCTGCCGCTGAGCCGGGTATCCGAAGTGTGCCAGGAGGCGGGGTGGACCATTCAAGAAGAGCAGGGACCATCCGGCAATGGGCCTTCACGCAACATGAAGGTGGTTGGAGCTACAGGAACCTTCGGTCTGATCCATCCGGTCAGCGATCATTTCTGCGATTCCTGCAACCGCCTCAGGCTGACGGCGGACGGCCACATCAAGGCTTGTCTATACTGGTCCGACGAATTTAACGTGCGCTGTGTCGTCGATGATCCTTCCGCGGTGGCGAACCTGTTCCGCAAAGCGCTGGGCGATAAACCGCTGAATCATGAAATGGCGCTCGCGCTCGAGAAAAAGGCACAAAACCATACTCCCACCGTCCGGCGCATGTCGCAGATCGGCGGATAAACCCGTCTGCTGCGCGTATACTGCCGATGGCAGATTTATTATCGCTAGCGCGCAGTTATATATTAAAATTCCCCGCCAAGCATTTAGTTGGCGGGATTATTTTTTTAGGATGAGTACCGGTTTCAACGGCCTTTGCACCTTGATGCTGCTATAAAACTCTACTATCTATCCTCAGACAAGTCGGAATTCAGCAGGCCGCCTGCTGCCTCATATTCCCCAGGCGTGTTCATATTAAATAAAATCCTGCGCGGATCAAGGCCCGTCATTGCCTCTAATTGCTCCTCGTGCACAAAGACGGCATTCAGCTCCTGCACCCATTCCACCATGCGCAGTTGTCCCTTGATCAGCCTGTGCTCAAGGACTTCTACGGTTTCTTTGCGATATGCCGCCAGCAGCGGATGCATCCTGCCCTCTACCACGGGGATTACAGCGTCGGCTGCGTACTGCTTGTTCGCCAGATCCAGCAGTCCCCGAAGGAAACGCTCATGGATATAAGGCATGTCACACGCAGCAACCATATTCCATGTGCTTTGGGATGACTTGAGCGCTGCATGAAGTCCCGCCATCGGTCCTTGCCCGACATAGAGATCGGGAATGCACTCCAATTCAAGAAATTGATAAGCGGCCGGGACATTCGTGGATAGGATTACCCGTCCGCTAACTTTGTCAAGCACCTGGACCGTTCGCTCGATCAAACTCATTCCCTCCATAGGCAACAGCGCCTTGTTTCTCCCCATTCTCCGGGAGGCTCCACCTGCAAGCACGATACCTGTCACCTGATCTGGCGAAAGGCCAACATCTAGGGAGTGATCGCTCATATGTTCTACCCGCCTTTCTTACACGTTGTAAAAAAAGTTGATTCAGTTTACAGGTTAATAACCAGAATAATGGAAAATCATTTAAAAGATGGTTTGTATCCCTTTTCAATGCATGATACATTGAAAGGAAAGCGGCTTCCTATGTGGCCGCGATTTTGGATTGTATTCGGTTTGAAAGGAATGACCTACTTGCGGAATATGGACAATGCTCAACCTTCGCTGACATCGCTCAAGCTGTTCAACTTCTTCATTTACGGAACCATGGTCATCTTCACCGGTTTTTTCCAGTTATATTTGCAAGACATCGGCATGAGCAAAATCGAAATCGGCAGCCTGATGGCAATCGCGCCATTTGTGTCCATCTTCGCAAATCCGTTCTGGGGATTCTGGGGTGACCGGGCGGCCAACATCAAACGCGTGCTGCTGATCATGATGACCGGTACGCTGCTGCTGGTCCAGCTTGTATTTCAGGCGAATACCTATGCAATGATATACATGACGATGATTTTCTTTTATTTCTTCCAGACTCCGATGTTCTCGCAGACAAATTCGCTGATTCTAGCCTATATTGAGGGGACGCAGCAAAAATTCGGCTCGTTCCGGCTATGGGGGTCGCTGGGATGGGCGCTGACGGCAATTGCTGCAGGACCTGTCATCGACCGGCTCGGATCGGGACGCATCTCCATCGTGTTCTCGGTCATGCTGCTGGTGGCGGCGTTGTTCATGTTCACACTGCCCTCCATCCAGAAAACAACGGCCTCGGCATCGGTTAACCTTAAAGGACTCAGCAGGCTGTTCCTGAATCCCTATTTTGTCTGGTTCATTCTGTTAGGCATCATGGTATCCATCCCGAACACAGCCAATAACACCTTTATGTCCCTATACATTCTGGAGCTTGGCGGTACCAAGCAGATGGTGGGCCTTGCCATCTTCTTCTCGTCGATATTTGAAGTGGTGATCTTCATTCTGTTTGACCGCTTCCTGAAACGGAAAATCAATATCCTGGTCGGCTGCCTGACGATTGTCAGCCTGCTCTTCGCCCTCCGCTGGCTGCTGATGGCGGAAGCCAACAGCGCGCTGGAGGTGGCCTTCATCCAGCTGCTGCACTGCGTAACCTTCGGCGGCTATTTCTATGTTGGCGTTCAGCTGACGATGCTATTTGTGCCCACGCCGTATCGCGCTTCCGGACAAGCGCTCTATACCTTGAGCTGGAGCGGCATATCCGGCGTCATCGGCGGTCTCGCCGGCGGCTGGATGTTCCAGAACTTCGGGGCGCAGATCATGTACCGGACCGGTACGATGCTTGCCATTGTGGGTGCTATCGGCTTTGGCTGGATGTGGTACAACCTTCGCAAGCACGGGTACCAGCCGCTGCATCCGGACGATCCCGAAGGCGACGAGATCGAGGAGTATGCTGCGAGTTAGAACGTGGTCCGTATGAGAAGCCATTCAAATGACAAGATGGTATCACCGTAAATATAACAAGACTCGAATGAATCCTGTAACGGAATCTTCGAGTCTTGTTTACGTTATAGGGAGGCACGGGAGACTCTTCTCCCCTTCAATGCCTCCATTTCTATTTGCAATCTTGATTAGCTCTTCGGAAGCTGGAACGAGCTCTTCAGGGAGACTACGCGGTTAAATACCGGACGCCCTGGCTGCGAATACTTCGAGTCGACGTTGAAATATCCGTGGCGGAAGAACTGGAACTTGTCCTGCGGTGCAGCATCCTTCATATTCGGCTCCACGAATCCTTGCACGATTTGCAGCGAGTTCGGATTGATGTCGTCCAGGAAGGACTTCTCGACAGCTGCTTCTTCCGCTTCGCCTGCAACCTCTGGTACCAATTCGGCTTCTTCCTCTTCGTCCTTGAACAGTGGTTCGAACAGGCGGAATTCGGCAGGTACGGCCTGCGTGGCCTCCACCCAGTGAATCGTTCCCTTCACCTTGCGTCCGGTAAAGCCGCTACCGCTCTTCGTCTCCGGATCATACGTGCAGTGGATCTCAACGACCTTGCCGTTCTCGTCTTTGATCACATCATTGCACTTAATGAAATACGCATGCTTCAAACGCACCTCATTGCCAGGGAACAAGCGGAAATATTTGCTCGGCGGATCTTCCATGAAATCCTCTTGTTCGATATAGATCTCGCGCGAGAACGGAATCTGGCGGACGCCCATCTCCGGATTCTCCGTATTGTTTTCGGCATCCAGCCACTCCGTCTGGCCTTCAGGATAGTTCGTAATGACCACCTTCAGCGGGTCCAGCACAGCCATCGTGCGCGGCGCCTTCAGCTTCAGGTCCTCACGGATAAAGTGTTCCATCACTTGGCGGTCCACCGTGCCGTACGCCTTCGAAATTCCCGTCTCAAACACGAAGTTGCGAATGGCTTCAGGCGTGTATCCCAGACGGCGAAGTCCGGAGATCGTCGGCATCCGCGGATCATCCCAGCCGTCCACCACATTCTCGTCTACGAGCTGCTTCAGTTTCCGTTTGCTCGTAACCGTCTGCGCCACGTTCAGACGCCCGAATTCGTACTGATGCGGTGTGCTGTCCATCTCGCATTCCGCCACAACCCAATCATAGAAGGGGCGCTGATCTTCAAACTCAAGAGAACACAGGGAATGCGTAACCCCTTCAATGGCATCCTCCAGCGGATGGGCAAAAGCGTACATCGGATAGATGCACCACTTGTCGCCTGTATTATGATGATGCGCGTGGGAGATACGGTAGATGACCGGATCCCGCAAATTGATGTTCGGCGAAGCCATATCGATCTTGGCGCGCAGCACGCGCTCGCCGTTGGAAAATTCGCCTTTGCGCATCCGCTCGAACAGATCCAGATTTTCTTCCACGCTGCGATCCCGGTACGGGCTATTTTGCCCAGGCTCGGTCAGGGTTCCGCGCTTTTCGCGAATTTGGTCAGCGGATTGGTCATCCACGTAAGCTTTCCCTTTCTTAATCAGCAGCACTGCGCGATTGTACATCTCTTCAAAATAATCGGACGCGTACCGCAGCTCTTCCCAATCGAATCCGAGCCACTTCACGTCCTCCTTGATGGAGTTAACATACTCAATGTCTTCCTTCACCGGGTTCGTATCATCGAACCGCAAATGCGTCCGTCCGCCGAATTCATCGGCCAGCGTGAAATTGATCCATATGGCCTTGGCATGTCCAATATGCAAGTAGCCGTTCGGCTCCGGCGGAAAGCGGGTAACGATTTCCTTGACTTTACCGGACTTCAGGTCTTCGGTAATAACATTTTTTATGAAATTGGAGGGGGTGCCCCGATGGTTCTCCACGTTGATCAACCTTTCGTCCTGTAATTTCTGTCTATCTCCTGTATAAACGTGTTTCCCTTAAATATACCTGTAATGCCGTGATTGTTCAAGGAATTCGGCACTTCCGTGCCGCAAGTTGCCGACTTGGGATGAGGATTCCAGCGAGCAGCCTGCTCCCTGCATCTAACCTGCATACAGAGGATCCTCCCACAGCCGAAAATGCCGGTGAGAATCGTTTTGACGGGGGCTTTTCAATAGGGTAGCATGGAGAGAAAAACAACGATGGAAGGAGGCCTGCAATCATATTATGAAACCTAGCAAATTCCCCAAAGAACAACGCGAACAGCTGGTTGAACGGGTTCAGGAATACTTTGAAACGGAGCGCGGCGAAACCCTCGGCCATCTGGCTGCGGAAGGGATTCTTGATTTTTTCATGGAGACCTTAGGGCCGCATCTATACAATCAAGCGCTAAGCGACTGCAGAACGGTGGTCAATCAGCGTATGATTTCCCTTGAAGAAGATATTTACGCATTAGAGCAAAAAGTGAAGCGGACTCGTTAAAGCTACATACACTTCACGATGGAGAACAAAGGAGATACCGTATGTTTGGATACACATTAGATGACCATGTTGAATTACGCCCCCTTGCCATAGAGCATGCACGGGCGATGTTCGAGATTACCGACCGGTCTCGGGACCGTCTCCGCAAGTGGCTCCCATGGGTGGATGCCGTCACCGAGGTCAACGATACCGTCAATTATATCAAAGGCGCCATGAAGCAAGCGGCTGAGAATGGCGGCTTCTCGGCCGGCATCTGGGTCCGCGAGGAGCTGGCGGGCACCATCTCGTTCCATGAGATTGATTGGAGCAACCGCTCCGTCAGCATCGGATACTGGCTGGATCAGCATTTTACGGGGCAAGGCCTGATGACAAGCGCATGCCGGGCGTTCACGGATCACGCGCTCATGCGCATGGGCCTGAACCGAGTGGAGATCCGCTGTGCAACGGCAAACCATCGCAGCCGGGCCATTCCGGAACGGCTGGGGTTTGTGCTGGAGGGAGTCATAAGGGAAGCCGAGAAGCTGCCTCAAGGATATGTCAACCACGCGGTCTACGGCATGATTCAGAGCGAATGGAAGCGGATGAGGTAACCCTTAATCCGAAATAAAACCGGCTTGTATCCTGCGATAAGGACACAAGCCGGTTTTTGTTGTCTATGTGTTCAAGGCAAGGGCCTGGCTTGGCTGGGAGCCCACGTCTCACTCCTGGTTGTCCCGCAGGGTCTCCAGCCATTTGCCGAATTGCTCCCTCAGGCTGGCTGACAGCACATCGATCTCCAGCATGCGGGACAACCCGCGGTCATCCTTCCGTCCATCCTTCATCATCTGGAGCACGTCCAGGACCGTTATGCCGGAAGCATGAGACTCAAGCTGAGCGACCACGGAATCGGCGCGGACATTCCCTTCCTCCAGGACCCGAAAGTAAAACCCGCTGTAGCCCGTATTCAATACTCTTGCCGGCATATCTTTAACGCCATGCTTTTGCGACAGCTTAAAGCAGGGATACCGGGGCTGGCTGACCTGCACCACCGCGTTGCCTATCCGGTATACATCCCCAATGCAGACCCGATCCTCCAGCATCCCCCGCAGCGTCAGGTTTTCGCCAAATGCAGCATACTCCATCTGTTTGCCCAAGGAGCGTTCCCAATAGGGATAATGCTCAGAGGGGTACGCGCACACCGCCTTATCCACGCCGCCGTGATTGACGAGATCGGCCTGACCATCCCCTTCGAAATTCAATGCACTTAGGAACAAGGGACCTTCCGCAGGCTGCTTATAAATTCCGGTAGACAGGTCCTTTCCCTGGTAATCAACCGTTACAGGCTTTCCCACATTCAGCGATACAATGCCCATGGTCATGGAAAATAACCTCCGCCTTCTTTTCTTTTCATCTACTATATGCAATAGCCTGCGCCCTTGTCCAGAAGCCATTTAAGCGGCGGGCCAAATAACATAAGGCCAACCAGAAATCCCTGGTTGACCTTAACATACGAAACAGCCCGGCAAGCTGCCGGACTGTTCAAACCTATAACTCCATCTCTCTGCTGCCCGTTAACCGGCCTAGAGGGATATCATGATGTGATCATGATAAGAAGCAACACATTAAGATATCATCGACGTAACGTCCATCCACGTAGAACTCCTGAATCAGTCTGCCCTCTTCCTGAAACCCGCAGTTCCTGTAAAAAGAGAGTGCGCCCGGATTACTGGACAGCACCCGCAGCCTCAGCTTCGAAATGCCTTCCACGCGCGCCATATCCTTCACGGCCTCGATCAGCCGCTGTCCGATGCCCTGCCGTTGATAAGCAGGGTGAACCGCTATGTTCAGCTCCAGTACATGACGATTACTGTGAAGACTTGTGGGCGACCGGAATCCGATGTAACCGCACAGTTCTTCCTCATGCAGCGCCACGAGCTGTGTGCCCGGCGGACAATGCAGAAGATAATGTTCTCTTGAGGTCCACTCCAATGGGGCAGGGGCCGTGTTGCGATCCCATACCAGTTCGTCGAGTTCCATGAGTGCAGCAGCATCTTTCATCTCGGAGAACCGGATGGTCAATGTCTCTTGCCGGGTCTTCATCGCCATCCCTCGCTTTGATAACCATTCCCTCTATTATATCAGACCAGTTAGCCTTCTTGCAGACGAGTTTCACGGGTCAAGATTTATTGTTCATGAATAGAGGCGTAAATATCCACGACACAGCCGGTGTCGCCCTCTCCGGCCAATCGTTTGAAATCCGTACCTGCAATACGAACGCCGCCTGTACGGTATCGGTTCCGGATGGCATCCGCTGCCACATCCTGCCCGTTAATCGTGATACGGGTCCGCTCGGCGCGATCCACGTGATAAATGAACGTTACCGCCTTCCCCGCATAATTGAATTGGAACTCCAGGCCATCCAGCGTCTTCGGCAGGACCGGATCAATCACCAGGTCTCCTCCCGCTTCGCGAATGCCAAGCGCATTGGAAATCAGCTGGTTCATGTAGATCCCCGGGCCGCTGGAATAAATCCGCCATCCGCCTTTGACAGGCACGCGTCCGCTCCGCAGCGCATCAAACGATTCCTGCGCTTCATAGCGCGTGTTGAACTTCCCGTCCGAGCTGCTGAAATACGCATTGCTCTGACGCAGCTCCGCATTTGGCACAACCTCTGTAATGCCGATCGGGTTAATACGCTCAAGCCCACTCCAAACCTCACTGCTCTTGCCGAGCTTGGCCATCGCCTCTACATAACGGATGTGCGCATGCACATATTGAAGACCAACCTCCCGGCCAAAATTCGCCGCCTGCTCCGCCCGCTTAAAGTGCGTGCTAACGCCCCCGGCATATACGGCTGGACGGTTCATCAATCTCACGCCGTCCGGACAGAACAGCTGCTCACGGATGATCTCATAATGGCTTGCTGCCTGCTCCGGCGTCAGCAGCTCGCTAATCATGCTGCGCGTCATCGGAAGAAGGCGGTACTGGATTCCCGTTTCCTGATCGGACGGATGCAGCAGGAATTTGCTCTGCTCTTTGCTCTCCATATAGACAAAACCGGGAATCACTTCAGAATTCAGAATATACGTATTGAAATCCTGCTGGATTCCTTCCGCGAGGTCCCCTATCGCATCGGACATCGCTTGGTCCACACGCTCCATAACGCGGGAGAACTGGTTCAAGGTCTGATAGGTCAAAGCTACCGTCCAGCTGCTGACCATGAACTGCTTCAGCTGCGCGTTCGCCGGCTGAAGCGTATCATCCCAGTCCCCGTCTCCATAAGAAGACAGATAAGTGTCATGAAGGAAATGATTTTGAATATAGGCCATTTGCTTCTTCACATGCTCAAGCACGGTGTACGTCTGCTCCGTAAAATCGAAGCTGTGCTTTCTGGTGTAAGGAACAACCGAATCCAATATGTCGTAATCATGTGTGACGGCCAAGTAATCGCCCAGCACCTTAAGCGGCCATACGATAATATCGCCGTGGCTCTCTTCCTGCTGAATATGGGCATATTGATCAAACATGAACCACTGCGGCCAATTCCCGTCATCCTCATACTGGTGGGAATACACCTCTAGCAGGATATCGCGTACCTGCTCATATTTATGCGTAGCCATGAAATATTCAACAGGCCCTTGGCACACATCGCGCGTTCCCCACGCAGCGCCGCCGTATTGTTCCAGACCGTGCGGTACCGAATAGTGAACGAGCATGTTATGCGTATACCACCAGGCGAGCGCATTCACCTTGAACAAGCCTTCTTCCTGTCCATTCTGCAGACTCAGATGGAACCCGTTCATGACGGAAGCATAGAATGAGCGGTAGCTTGCAATCTCTTCATCAGCTTCCCGCACCGCAAGCGGAGCGTTCGCTGCATCAAGGCTGCCTTGTACGGTCATGGTCCATTCCGCACTCTCGCCAAGCTCAAGTACTGTTAAGGAAGCACTGCCAGACGCGGTGTTGCTTGCCAGACAAGTTTCATCCTTAACCTGCATATCGGCTCCCGTCACGCCAAGACGATAATGCAAATCTGTGTACACAGAAGCACTGAGTGAAGACGAATCGGCACGGAACGTCAGAATACCGTCTTCCTGAACCATATGATAAGGCACTTCGTATTCGTTGACATCCATCGTGATCTGCATAGTGACCAGATAACGATAAGCCCTTCCGCTCTCGGAACGGACTTGAAGCGTAACCTCCGATGCCGCAGCAGACGTGAAGTTGGTGATGATCAGCATGTCGCTTTCGGTCTTATAGTACCACCGCACATAGTTAAAGCCGATCTCGAACAAGGATGGCATCGTCAGAAGACGATACTCGCCGTCCATTTCCACATAAATCCGCTGACCGGATGTCTTAGGCACGTTCAGTGCATTCCGCGCATGACTCATCATTTTGTTGAAGTTCGTGTTCCCCGTCACCAGCTGGGAATTAAACACACCATACATGTAAGAGGTTGTCGTAATGACAGGACTGCCCAGTTTCACATTGTTGCCGCTCATCAAGATATGGCCATGTGGACGCTCTACGCGAAGCTCCTTCTCCTTCATGACGATATGTTCATAAGTATCCGTGAAGAACGAGAGCAGTTCTTCCCCTTCACGCTCCTCTTGGCAACGTACAGGGTACAAATTGTTCAGCTCGTCTTCCGTCAGCGGCAATGTGCGCAGAGGCTCCCCGAAACGCTCGGATCGCTCGATCCGAGGCAGCGGATTGCCCGTCTCCGTCAAGCGGGACGCTTCAACCTGCTGCCATGCAGCCTGAAGCTCATCCTGGAATTCCAGTGTTGTGACTGCATCCGGATGATTCTCTTTAAACAAGCCGTAAAATACGAACCGGGTTGTGCCACTAAGCGGTACGCGAGGGGACTGCAGGGCCGTATAGGCAAACTCGTATTGATATACCTCATTCGGCAGGCTCTCCTTGGATAAAGCCTCCGCCTGATTCGTTTCTTTATAGGAAAGGCCAAAAAACTGAAAGCCATCCGTTGCATACCCGACCGCAGAAGTCAGCGCTCCCTGTTGAAGATAGGGGAAGACGCCTCCCTGCGGCTGATTTTGACGGGAGCACACGACATACCCCAGACCTTCCTGCTCGAATACAGCATGGTCGATGTATTGGGACAAATATGCTTCATTGGTTCGAACGGCGCCCGGATGGGCGATGCCGATATCCTGTCCATACACGACGTCGGCTAGAATTCCTTCCCCCTGGAGCTGAATGTCCCAGAACCACGCGCCGGTATCCGTTGGGGTAAACAGAACCTTATAATCTACTCCCTTGACGCTGCCTTCCCACATCATCCGGTTATCCGCATGAGTGACCACGCTGTTGGAGTGTACTCCGAGCATAGGAACGGCCTCAATGCCGCTTTCAGTATGGATTCTCAGAAACAAATTATTGAGGGCGCCATCAATCGAATTGGAGAGCAGCTGATTAATCATCGTCGTGCCGTAAGTGGCTTGATAAAGATCACCGCTAGGCAAAAAGGAAAACGTCAATTCTCCTGCCTGGAGTACAACTTTTGCATCGTGCATTACATGATTGGCTGTCACAAGTTTCACTTCCTATTCTGCATAAATGATGTTAGTCGTGTTATTTCCGAAGCCGAAAACGTCTTGTCTCCGTATCCCGGCTGTTCTTTCCGACCATGACGTCGAACTCACCCGCATCGCTGGTAAAGGACAGATCCGAATGATGATACCGCAGCTGTTCTTCGGTCAGCGTAAAGGTGATTTCCTGGCGTTCGCCCGGCTGCAGCAGTACCTTGCGGAAGGCTTTCAGCTCCTTGACGGGTCTAACGACCTCACCGGATCGGTCCCGGACGTACAGCTGGACGACTTCTTCACCGGCCATATCGCCGGCATTCGTTACCGAAACCGTAACTTCAAGAGGTTGATCCGGGGACATTTCTTCTGCCGACAGGCTCATGCTCCCATAGAGGAAATCCGTATAACTGAGGCCGAATCCAAACGGAAGCAGCGGCTCATTCGGAATGTCCAAATATTGCGATACATAGCGTACCTGCGCATCGGGCGCATCCTTCGGACGGCCGGTATTAAAATGGTTATAGTATACCGGCACCTGCCCAACGGAATAAGGGAACGACATGCTGAGACGTCCGGAAGGATTCGCTTCGCCCATAAGTAGGGCAGCTACGGCCGCTCCGCCTTCACTTCCCGGGAACCAGGCTTCCAGTACGGCATCGACCTCATCCAGCACACCGTGCAGATCCAGCGGACGACCGTTGAACAATACGGCAACCATCGGCTTCTCCAGCGTTTTCAAATGCCGAATCAGCTCGAGCTGCGGCTCCGGCAGAGTTATGAACGCACGGCTGCCGGCTTCGCCGCTCATCTCGGAATCCTCGCCCAGCGCAAGCACGATCACGTCGGCTTCCTTCGCCGCCTTCATCGCCTCATCCAGCTGCTGCCCGGTCATGACGTTCACGTTACAGCCCTCGGCTACCGTGAGGTTACCGGAAGATAGCTTGGAGCGCAGTCCCTGTTCCAGGGTCACCGCATCTTCCTTCGAGCCCGTCCAGGACCATGGCCCAAGAATATCGCCGCTGGCACCGAACGGGCCGATCAAAGCCACGCGCTGCTCACCGCGCAGCGGCAGCAAGGAATCGTTCTTCAGGAGCACGCAGGATTTAGCCGCAGCCTCCCGGGCCGCCTGACGGTGCTCTTCGCAGAACACAATCTCCCGTTCCGCCTGCGGATCGGCTCCCCGCACAGGGCGCTCGAACAGACCGAGACGCTTTTTCAATGACAGAATACGCAGCACCGCTTCATCGATCAGACTCTCGTCTACCAGGCCTTCGCGTACCATGTCCGGTAAATGATGAACATAGCTGGAAGTCATCATCTCGATGTCCACGCCCGCTTCGATGGCTCTTAACGCGGCCTCTGCCTCGTCCTCCGCTACCCCGTGAGGAATCAGCTCTTTGACCGCACCCCAGTCGGAGATCAGCACGCCGTCAAAACCCCATTCGCGGCGCAGCACATCACGCATCAACCGCTTATTGCCCGTAGCTGGTATGCCATCCACGGTATTAAAGGCGGTCATGACCATCTCGACACCCTCATCCAGCGCAGCCTTGTACGCAGGCAGGTAATATTCCCGCAGCTGACGCTCGGACATGTCCACCGTGTTGTAATCGCGGCCGCCTTCGCCTGCTCCATATGCGGCAAAGTGCTTCACGCAAGCGGCCAGCCGGTTGAGATCGCCGCTCAGGTCATTCCCTTGGAAACCTCTGACAAAGGCTCTGGCAAATTCACTGTTTAAATAAGGGTCTTCACCAGTCGACTCCATCACGCGTCCCCAGCGGGGATCGCGCACCAGTTCTACCATCGGCGCAAATGTCACATGCAGGCCGGATACCGACGCTTCACGGGCGGCGATTTCCGCACTCCGCTCCGCTAGGCTAGGGTCCCAAGAGCTCCCCATGGCAAGCGGCACCGGGAAGATTGTTTTAAAGCCGTGAACGATATCGGCCATGATGAGCAGCGGAATTTTCAATCGATTCTTGCGCAAATGCGCTTCTTGGACAGCTATCACTTCCTCCGCACCCGCCAAACCCAGCACGGAGCCGGCATTGCTTACGATCTCATCGGTGATGCCAAGCGACTCCATCGGTCCTGTAATCTGCCCCGATTCTTGAGCGCCTTCGAAAAAAGGGACGGCCAGTTGTATAAGCTGCGCAATTTTTTCCTCCAGCGTCATCTGCTCTACCAGAGAAAGTAGTTGTTGGTCTGCCATTTCCCATCCTCCTTTGTTGTTGCCGTTCACTTCATAGTCAATTCGAAACGTTTTGATTTCTCCCGAAGCGGTCCATGTTTTCCCGAAAACCATATATTTTATAAGCATTTTTACTTGAAAATTAACTTTCTAAAAAACAAGGGAATCAGCGCTTATCTGCGCGTATAATCGAAACGTTTCTATACATGCGGACGAAAAAAAATCAGGGCAGGGGCAGCCAATCCAGCACACGCTGAATTTTACGGTCCCAATATCCCCATTCATGACCACCGGGTTCTTCCTCATAGGTGATGTGAAGCCCCAGGCTGTCCGCATATTGTCTAAAGGTTTGGTTATCGTTGTACAAAAAGTCTTCGGTCCCACAACACTGATACAACATCGGTTTATCGCCTGTATATGCCGCGAATTCCGTGGCCAAAAACAACAAATCGTCCCGGCTCCCCCGTAATCTATCGACACGGCCAAAGAGGGTTCGAATTTCTTGCTCCTGAAAGCCCAGCCCTGCAGCACGACTGACAAGATCCAGCCCGCCCGACAGGCTTGCGCCCGCCGCATATCGATCCGGATAACTCATGGCCAGCTTGAACGCTCCGTAACCCCCCATCGAAATTCCGGCGACAAAGGTATCTTCCCTTCGTCCGGACACCGGAAAAAACGATGGAACGAGCTCTGGAAGCTCCTCGCTCAGGAAGGTAAAGTAAGGCAAGCCGTTTGCCATGTCCATATAATAGCTTCGTCCGACGCCCGGCATCACGAGCGCGATGCCTTTATTCTCGGCGTATCGTTCGATGGACGATCTGCGCATCCATTCGGTCTGATCCGCTCCTCGGCCGTGAAGCAAATAAAGCACCGGCAGTTTCGAAGAAGAACCGTACGGCATCAAAGCGGCTTGCGGTATAAAAACCTCGATGCCGGTAGACAGTTTCAGTGTTTCGGAATAAAAATCACACGTGATCCATGCCAAGTTCCTCATCTCCAATCCGGTCTATTAATTCTCTACTTTGCTCTTCCCTGCAGATGCCCGTTCCATCATTTCAGTCGTCAGCATATAAGACTGCTTCACGGATTCGCCGCCCAATATCTGAAACAGCAAATGGGCTGCAAGCGATCCCGCCTCGCTCTTGGGCTGCTTGATGGTGGTTAGCGGCGGATTCACGTATTCGGCTAATTGAATATCGTCATATCCGATGACGGATACATCATCAGGCACCGATATGCCACTCTCCTCAAAAGCCTTCAATCCTCCGATGGCCATCTCGTCGTTGCCGTAGAATATGGCCGACGGGAGCGACCCCTGCATGATCATCATCTTGGTCGCATTGTAACCACCCTCGCGCACGAAGTTGCCGCTGAGACGCCATTTCGACTGTTCCTCCAGCCCCGCCTCGGCAAGTGCCCGTAAATACCCCTGATAACGCAAATGATTATCGTACGAATCCGATGAACCGCTGATGTACGCCACATGCCGATGACCGTTCTCAAGCAGATAACGGGTAGCCGTATACCCTCCTTGCTCTCCATCAACCAGCACATTCACCAGGTATTCGCTGCACAATGGACGATCCATCACGACGATCGGAAATTGGGGACCGGAGGTCTCGATCAGAACTTCATCCCGAATATTAGGTGCAAGTATGATGGCACCATCCGCCCTTTTCTCTCTCAAAAATTTAACCGCCGTTGAATCTCTGCCCCCTATCGAGCTGCAGGCGATCAGATCATATCCATTGGTTAAAGCGACTTCCTGCACACTTCGGATCAGCTCGGAATAATAAGGGCCGGATAGATCCGTCAGAATAAGAGCGATTGTCTTGGTGCGGCTCCGCTTTAAATCCATGGCAAATCCGTTCTTCCGATAATTCAACTGCCTTGCTGCATCGAGCACCTTTGATCTTGTCTTGGAACTCACTCTGCTGTCGCCGCTTAACGCGTATGAAGCCGTTGACAAGGCGACTCCAGCGAGCTTTGCCACATCCTTTATCGTTGCCATTTCCTTACGCCCCTTCTACTACTTAAGAAACTCTATCTATTTTATTTCATGCCAGAGATCGTATATCCTTCAATAATATGTTTTTGGAAGAAAGAAAATACGATAATAATCGGAACAACCATAAATGCAGCGCCTGCCATCTGGAGGCCGAAATCAGATCCATGCTGTCCTTTCAGAAGCTGCAGACCCACCGAAAGCGTATAAAGCTTTTGATCGTTTGCCATAATGAGAGGCCACAAGAAGCTGTTCCAGGCGCCAATGAACGCTAAGATTCCCTGTACAGCAAATACGGGCTTCGTGATCGGAACAATCAACTGGAAGAAAATCCGCAGCTCTCCCGCTCCATCCAGCCTTGATGCTTCAATCAGATCCGACGGGATTGTGGACATAAACTGACGGAAGAGGAAAATACCGAATGCTCCGACCAGGCCAGGCAGCACAATACCCGCCATCGTGTTAGTCAATCCCATGGCATTAATCAGCAGGTAGACTGGAATCATAGTAACCTGTCCCGGAATCATCATCGTTGCCAGCACGAGATAGAAAAGCTTCTTATTGCCAGGGAACTCGTATTTAGCGAATGCATATCCTGCAAGCGCATTGAGGAACAGACCGACAAAAGACCAGAACACAATAATAAGCGTATTTTTCAGATATACAATAAAGTCCAGCTTCGTAAATAAATCCACATAATTTTTAACCGTAAATTCTTTCGGTAATAACGTCGGCGGAACCGCCGTAAATTCATTTTCCGGCTTGAATGAGGACGTGATCATCCAGATAAATGGAATCATCATCAGCAGTCCCCCTGCAATGAGCAGCACCGTCATGACTGTTTTCTCAATTCTTTTAGCTGCCATACCCTGAGCCTCCTTCAGTTACGATAAGGAACATCGCTTGAACCTGAACCTTAATATTCGACATCTTTTCTCTTGACTGCGAATTGTACGACCGTTACAGCGATAATGATGATGAAGAGCACAAACGATCCTGCAGCCGCATAACCAAAATTGCTAAGCTGGAAGCCATTGTTATAAATAAAGAGAGCCATCGACATCGTTGAATTGAGCGGGCCGCCCTTGGTCATAACCAGCGGCTCTTCGAAGAACTGAATCCAGCCGATCAATGTCGTTATGGTGACAAAGAAGGTCGCAAAGCTAAGCAGCGGTACTGTAATATATAGAAGCTTCTTCCATTTGCTCGCTCCATCAATTTCCGCAGCTTCATAATAGGAGCGTGGAATGCCCTGCAGCGCAGCCAGGAAAATGATCATGTTGAGTCCGATGGATTTCCATACGGCCAGCAGAATCAGCGATAGCTTGGCTAGTGCCGGATCTGTCAGCCACTGCTGAGCCGGAACTCCGAACCAGGACAATATATGGTTAAAGAGGCCGTAATGGCTGTTATACAAGTAACCCCAAACAACCGCGACCGCCACAATATTCGTAATGGAAGGCATATAATACACGACGCGGAATGTTTTAAACAACAATCCCGTGCCGTAGTTAAGCAGCAATGCAGCGCCCATGGCAAGCATTACGACAAGCGGAACTCCGATAATAACATAGAACATGGTGTTAAACATGGATTTCAGAAAGACCGGATCTTTAAATACATTCATAAAATTATCGAAGCCAACGCCTTCAATGTTTGAATAATTAGCGAGACCAGCAAGGTCAATATCCGTGAAGCTGATGACAAGCGCAATGATGATCGGAATGATTGAGAACGTCAGAAGCAGCACCAGTGCGGGCGCAATAAACATATAAGGATACTTATATTGGTTAAAGCGCTTGATAAAGTTCTGCAATGTCATTCACCTCCTGCAAGTGTGGGTTTCTCAATGAAAGAATAACGCCCTTTGGAAGCAGTCAGGCTTGTTTCATCCTTCGAAGAAACAAGCCGGGCTGCGTGAAGACGCACTCTTATTTTTTGTTTAGAATTTCAGTAGCTTTCTGATTCAGAAGATCCATTTCTGCTTTGATGTCAGCTCCGCCAAGGGTAATTTTCTCAAAAGCGGCAATGGCTTCTTGGGAGACAGCATCCCACTCCTTAATGAACGGAACAGGTTTAGCGCTTTCGAGCTGTTTTCCAAAGGTAGCAAAAATCGGATCTTCAAAGCGTTGGTCTTCCCATGCACTCTTAACAGCAGGCAGGTTTTTGGCCACATCATAATTGGTCAGCTGTGATTCTTTTTCACTCATGAAGGAGATGAATTTAACGGCTTCATCTGCATTTTCGGTTGTATTGAATACCGACATGTTCGCTCCGCCTAGGAACGATGCATTGTTTTCTTTAGCTGGAAGTGTTGTCGTAGCCCATTTACCTTCAATTTCAGGCGCCTTGTCTTTAACGCCTTGAATCATCCAAGGACCACTGATAAACATCGGGAATTGTCCGTCTTTAAATGCGGCAAACAGATCCAAATCACTGGTAAGCGGCGTCATACCCGTGTCGTAGAAGCTCTTCAGGTATTCCATGGCTCCCATGAATTCCGGCTCGTTAAAATGAGGTGCCCGGTTCGCATCGATCATATCGCTTCCATTCTGCCAAGCAAACATGGACAGATAGTTCATATCTTTCGCATCAATGGTGATTGCGTAATTGCCGTCCCCTCTAGCTGCCAGTTTCTTACCGGCATCCTTCATTTCATCCCAAGTCTTAGGACCTTCCGGATAGCCTACCTCAGCCAGAATGTCCGTACGGTAGAACAGTACGCGCGTTTCCACATACCATGGGATACTGACAACCTTGTCATCATAACTCATGGTTTGCACAGCACCGTCAAAATAGTTTTCTTGCTTCAAGTTTGGATACTGCTCCAGATAAGGCGTCAGATCGAGCAAAGCCCCAGCCTGAGCAAATTCCGGAATCCAGGTTGTTCCCATTTGCACAACGTCAGGGCCGCTTTTGGATGCAACGGCTGTTAGCAGCTTGTCATGCGCGCTGCCCCAAGGAATCAATTGAACGCTTACTTTAACGCCTGGGTTCTTCTCTTCATATGCCTTAATCAGAGTTTCGTCTGTTGTGTCACCCATCAACCAAACTTTCAGCTCTTTCTTGCCCTCGCCGCCTTTGCTACCTCCGTCTGCTTTCTCAGACCCGCCCGAGCATCCGGCTAATACGACGGAGAACATCAACAATGCTGCCAACGTCCACAATATTGATTTTTTTCTCATTCTACATTCACCCCGTTTTTAATGTTTACCACCATGCGAAACGTAATACAAAACCTAATTGAAAGCACTTACTTCGAAACGTTTCGATTATATTCGAAAAAATAAAGACGCCGGATAAAGGTTATTTCTATAATCCTACTGTCTCTTCATTCCCCCTATAAAGCACCTTTTCATGGTTATCATTGGGATAAACATGCTCTTGCGTATTCATAATAAATAGTTCGCTTACTTGATAACTACAAAAAACGCATTCCGTTTTGAAACGTTTCGACAAGTTCATTATAGCTCCCCCTGAGAGCGATTTCAATATCCTTTTTATTTTTTTTGTAAGGCGTTTCTTTGACAAGTGGTGTAAGCCTTAAACCATGGACAAAAAAGCATCAGGCTTCGAAGGATGCCCGATGCTTAATCCTATATCTTGAAATTATTTCAACTTTTAAAACCTGAGTTAGGCTTTAAGGTGACCTGCATCCTTGTCATGACCGTCATGATGCAGCGGGATGCCCTTACTAAGCCGGCCATGTACCGCAAATGACAGGATTGACAGCACGGCAACACCTGCTGCCAACCATGCCACCGGCGTCAGCCCGCCGCCGTCATACATCGTTCCCATCGCATATGGCCCAATCACCCGGCCTGCGGCACCCATGCCGCCTGTCACGCCGATATAGAACGGTGCGGCTTGTCCTGCACGCTCCGAGATAAAAGCCGGGATCGCAGGCGAAATCAGCATTTCACCCAATGTAGCCAGCACCATCGCGAAGATCATGCCCGGATAACTGTGCACCGTCACGATAACGACATAAGCTGCCAGATAGAACAACGCGCTTGCCGTCATCTGACTGCTCTCCGTACGAGCCGCCCAGCGCTTGATGGCATTCGTGAGCGGCTGCGCGGCAAAAATCAGGATCCCGTTCAGCGTCCATAAATAGCCATAAGCTGTCTTGGACATTCCCTCCGAGATGATGAATGGAGACACCCCTGTATTCCAGATGGAATTCCCGAACCACAAGAACAGGGAACCCAATCCCATAAAGAGATAGATTCGGGTGTTCCCGAGCAATGCCCAAGCCCCGGGGCCTGCCGGCAGCGGATTCTTAGGCTGCGGATGATGGGCCCCTTGCGATACGTCCGTTCCACCCAGCTTCGTCAGGTAGGACAGGAAGAAAATAGCAAATCCAAAGGACGTGACCCCGTTTAAGACAAAGCTTAAATGATAGGAAATCTCCGCCAGGAAACCGCTCATGGCCGTTCCCAAGGCTACGCCTATATTATTCGCGACATAAATGACATTAAACAATTCTCCCCGCCGATCGGCAAACCGGAAGCCGATAAATGCCTGAATGGCTGGCATCGATATCGCGTTACAGAATCCGATGAAACCCATCATAGCGATAAACAAGCCCCATAATCCATTAATGAACGGAAGGGTGAACAACCCGAGGGCATTTAGCAGCAGCGAGCCTACAATGAGCTTTTTCACCCCTACCCGGTGGTACAGCGCGCCGCCAAGGAGTTGACCGGCGATTCCCCCCAGAGATTGAATCAGGATGACAAAGCCTGCATCCTTCATGCTGCGTCCCAGTTCATCAAATACATACATCGTTGTCAGCGGCCACATCAAGGACCCGCCTGCAGAGGCAACGAGACTTGCAACAAGAAAACCTTTTACTTCCTTAGGGTACTGCTCCAACCATTTCATGTTTATAATCTCCCAGCAGCCTCGCAGCAGTATAATTACGCATTTAACCTAAAAAAAAAGCCCCTGTGGGCTTTTATAATTCTTCTTAAAGAAAGAGGCGAACTCCATCTTTTTGATGCTCTATAATCCTGTAAGGAAGAACATTACCTGTCATTTCTTATCGCCCAAATCATAGTATCGCTTGAGAGATCCATTTTTAGCAAGTACACTCATTGACGCTTTACCATAACAGCGAAGAGGGCGCTAAATAACGGATCCCCAATTCTCAAATACCCCCTTGGTTCGGAGCTTCCCGCCTATCCCGACGCCTTCTTATCAGGGTTTGAATTTCTTGATCTTGCAGGAATGCGTATTTGAACCGAAGTGCCGATTCCAACTTTGCTGAAGATGGACACGCCATATTCGCTCCCGTAATGCAGCTTCACTCGCTGGTCAATGTTTCGAATCCCGCAGCCCATATGGCTGTTATCCCGGGGATCGAATATTTCATCGATTCTCCCCTGCTTCATGCCCAGACCATCATCTATGATTCGGTACAAGATATCATCGCCTTCCTTTTGGACCACGATCCGAATATGAATCCGGTCCCCGCTCCAAGCATGCTTCAGTACATTCTCAATGAAGGGCTGCAAAATCAGTTTAATAGTCTCGTAAGGCCATATATTCGTATCGATATCAAAAGTGACTTCCATACGCTGACCATATTTCACCTTTTGAATATCCAAATACGCATTGGCCTGCTCAATCTCTAATGCTATGGGTATCAATATTCTTCCTGAATTTAATGTGAGTCGATAAAATTGGGCCAACTGCACAACCATATTCTGAAGCTTCTCCGTCTCGCCAAATTTCGCAAGTTGGTTAATGGATGATAGCGTATTGTATAAGAAGTGAGGATTGATCTGCGATTGCAGCATTTCAAGCTCGGCTTCCTTCTTTTGAAGTTGGGTTAAATACACTTCTTTTATTAACGCTTCGATATCCTCCCCCATCGCATTCAAGGCATTCGCAATTTGAGGGAACTCCCCTTTGCCCCGATAAGTGATCCGTTTATGCAGATCCCCTTCCCGAAATGCATTGAGTACCCCTACAATCTTCAGGATTCGCTTAGAGAAAGACTGGGAAATAACATACCCCGTGTATGTAAACAACACTACGCAGATGATGCAAATCGCAATCAAAACGGTTCGTACCCTCTTCGATTCCTGTTCAATAATGTTCAGCGGAACCTGGGCAACAATCTTCCAATTCTTCTGCGGCAAATCTTCTTCGATGATCAAATAATTCTTCTTATCGTTTGCTGCCAAAGCAGCAAACTGCTCTGCCTTGATGCGGGTTGTGTTATGTTCAACGAATGGGCCGGAAGTAAACACCACATTCCCGTAGGGATCCAGTACCGATAACATACTTCCTTCGCCAAGCTTCGTGTAATCCACACTATCGAACAGCTGCGACAAGCGAACACTGAAGCGCATGATTCCCATTTCTTTAATCTCGAGTGGATTATTCATATCCACCAAACGTCGAATCATCGAGATCCGCCCATCCCGTTCATCCTCTTCTACCTGCCTCCATATCATCGTTGAATTATATTTCTCTTCCGGTAGTGTAAAATACCAAAACTCACTGGATATTCGAGTCATATGGTAAATATCATACGTTTGTTCGTTGAAATCTTGATTTTTCTCGTTGTCCCAATTTTTATATCTCTCGTACACCGTTTGATTATGAAAATAGACAGATAGCCTTAAATTAAGACCTATCGCCCTTGCAGCGCTCTCCAGCTTCGGAAGAATGACATTGCTCATGCGGATATGATTATCCGTGCCCGATAAATTCCTGCGGACGCTCTGAATCAATGTAGGATCATCGTACAATGTCGCCGATGTTTGAACGATATCGTCCACTTTATAGGCTACGTTATCTCGAATCTGCTTGAGCGTCCCCTGGATATTGACCCGGGTTTGTTTGCGCATCGTCTCATCATACATAGAATGTAAAATATAAAAGTTCACGAAAACCAACAGCAATATAAATATTGTAAAGGTCAACATGAGCTTGTAGCCGATAGGTATATATCCCAACTTCTTGCCATTTGTTCTGGATGATGGAATCCAGTGATTGTTCATCCCAATTCTCTCTTTCGATATTCCATCGGTGTCATTGCGAATTTTTCTTTAAATTGGCGGCTGAAATAAGGAAGATAGCGGTATCCTACCTGATTGGCGACCTCGTATATTTTGATACCGGGCTCCTTCAGCAATTCGCACGCTTTTTCCATGCGCATCTGCACAAGCAGCTCATTAAACGTATTTCCTGACTTTTCTTTAATTAGAAATCCGATATGACTAGGCGAAAAAGAAAAATGTTGTGCGATATCCTTTATCGTTATATTCTCGCTCATACGTTCCCGCATGGTTTGGATTACACTTCGGATAAACTTGCTATCCTTCGAATTGGATTTCTCGTACAATCTTTCAGAAATTTCGAATATATGCTGTATAAACCAGGAGCGAATATCACTAACGGTTTCCAATTGCATCAGAATATCCAGATGATGAATTTCCATGCCCAGCAGCTCAAACAAATCTTCGTTTCTACTGCTTAAATATTGCTCGAGTTTCCAAATAATATAATTTGACATATTATGTACGGTAAATCGTGAGCGCAGACTTCCAATGGAACCGAATAATTTCTCCAGCTCATCACAAATCTGAACAAGCTCATATTTCTCCATCGCATTCAGGAGAACAGTCATACGCTCATCTAGAATCTTGGCGTCGATCATTCCCGGCTCGGCACTGACGTCTTCGTACTTAATCACGCTTCCCTTGCCTAAAAACATTTTGCCTTCCACAGCTTCAACCGCTTGCCGGTATGAAATCTGGAGTTGGTTCAAGGTATGGACAGGTTCGCCCAGCCCTGTCGTGATCGAGATTGTCAAATGCTGCCGAAGCTTATCTATCAATGCGTCTACCGTTTGAATGACATCGGAATCCTCAAGCAATATCGCTACCCGTTGAGTTGACAGCTTGCAATATAGCAGCTTGCCCATTTCCGCGATAGCCTCCTGAATTTGCTGCAAGAATATCCTCGCCATTTCCCTTTGTGAAGAAAGACTACCCGCTTGGCGCCATGATACGTTATCGAGCTCCATAACAGCGATGCGGATTGGCCAATTCAACTGGTCGAATTCATATGAAAAGCTCATCATTGTCAACGATTCTTCTGACTCTTCTGATTCTTCCCGTTCAAGCAAACGTATAAGAAAATCACTTTTGACAATGGGAATCATCTCCTGGTAGGCCATCTCCACTTCGCGATGCTTCAACTCATCATCAAGATCCCGTTTCACCTTGAGCAATGACGAGATCAGTTCTTTATCGTTCATTGGCTTCAGCACATAACTATAAGCTTTCAGAGACAACGCTTCCTGAACATAACTAAATTCCTGATATCCACTGACAAATATAATTCGTATATTCGGTTTATGTTCTAATGCAATACGTGCAAGCTCAAGACCGGACATATAGGGCATGTTAACGTCGCTGACTAGAATATCAATGTCCTTATTCTTAATGATCTCACATGCCGATAATGCATTATTAATGCCATCTACTACTTCCATGCCCAGATCAACCCAGGGAATGAACCTTTTCATACCTTCCAAATCTAGTTCCTCATCATCTACGAGCAGCACCTTGTACATGGTAATCCCCCTAGCCAATTGTAAAAATTTCCCTTATTTTCATACTCATATCATACTATACATAATGAACTAACGAATACAAAACAAGGGTAATCGATACTAAAACAGAATCATCCCACAGAGTCCGAGGGACTCATTGGGATGATTCATTACGATTGTTCGATTAAAGATTATTTATTCTGTTTCTCAAGATTTGCCTGCCACTTAGCTGTACGGTAATCGAGAAGCTGCTGGTAACCCAGATCCATCAAACTCTTGTTTCCTTGATCAAGAATTTGATCTACTTCTTCATCACTCTTCGCCATAACGGAGTTAGCATAAATTTCGAGGAACAATTCATCCACAGATTTGGCAATAATATCTTCATCTGAGTTTGGAGGAGCATCAAGACCAACAAATTCAGTAACGTTTAATTGTGTCGGCCAAGTAACCGTTTGTTGGTAACGCACTTCCCACTGCTGTTCTTCAGCAGGAAGGGTCGACATATACTTCCACTTAGCAGGGTCAATGTAACTCGTATTACCTACGAGCTGCCACGGGCTATTCTCAGCTGAGATTTTTGTTACTTCTTCTCTATCATAATTTTCTGTGAAATTTGGTTGACCATTCTCATCGAATCCCTTCCAGTTCTTACCTTCTGGACCGAAGAATTGAACGTTCATACCTTCTGGACCGGTCATCCAGTCAAGGAATGCGAAGATTGCTTCTGGATCTTCGGCTGCTGTAGTAATATGTGCAGCGTTCCATCCAAAGCTCGTGTAAGTACCTGCAGTAATCTTGTTCTTATCCAATCCTGGCTTATGAATAGGCCAAATCATGAAATAACCGCCATTTGGATCGTCCTTCGTTAATTCAATCTGTGCTTTTGCTGCGATATCTGTCGGGCTTGAACCTGCAAATACAGCCACTCGACCCGTCATTACTTTCTCTTTAACCATATCCTCGGTTTGGCTAAATGCATCTTGAGAAATAAGTTTCTCTCTGTAGAGCTTAGCGATATATTTCTGAGCTTCACGGAATGTTGGATCTGTAAGTAACGGAGTCAGTTTTCCATCCTTTGGAACAGCAAGCAAGTTTGCTTTTAAGTTCGAATAGCTTAATTGCTCTCCAAATGCCGTATATAATACCCCAAGTCCTTGTCTATCCTGCGCCCGGTGCGGTTCGAATGGAACAATTGTATCACCATACTTGTCTTTAACCATCTTCAAGTAGTTATACAAATCGTCAGTTGTTTCAAGTGGTGGCTGACCTAACTCATCATAAATTTTCTTGTTAACAACATAACCTGCAGTACCATAAGGATTAGATGAGTACCAGTTAGGGAATCTGTAAATCTTTCCATCGTCAGCACGAAGCAGATCCAGATCGCCCATCCATGTTTTCAGGTTAGGATATTTATCTAACCAAGGATCGAATGCAACGAGCTTACCTTCTTTTTGAAGGCTTAAAATCATTGGTTCGTCACGGTCTGTCCAGATCAAATCAGGGAGATCGTCAGATGCAATCATTGCACTCAGCTTTTGCTTATGTGCTCCATTAGCCGCAATTACATCGATTTTCACTTGCTTCTCTTCACTTAAATACTTACCAAGCGGAACGCTTTCCCACTTAGGGAAGTCTGTTCCTTCATAGTGAGCATAAGCTGAAAACTGAAGCGGCTTCTCGCCAAGTACCCACTTGCCTTCATCACTGCCTTCTGCTGGCGGGTCCGTTTTCTCGCCGCTATCGCCGTTTGCTGCAGGCGGTGCTGCTGGAGCTGGCTCAGCTGATTTGCCGCCGCATCCTGCCAGAGCTGTGACCAGTACGAAAATCAAAGATACCATCAACAGCAAAGACTTTTTTGTCTTTCTCATGTACTAAACCCCTCTCATTCTAAAAATATATATGTTCAAAGCTGTTCGCCTTAAACCGTTCTTAAAACTACTCTTTCAGCGAGCCTACAAGAACACCTTTAACAAAGTACTTTTGCACAAAAGGATATACAAGAGCGATTGGCAGTGTCACTACAATCATCATCGCCATTGTGAGTGATTTGGAGGTGATCTGTTTTGACCGTTCCATTAACATAACAGAAGCGCTATCAAGTACTGAGTTTGAATTCGTTACAATATTGGCATTCAGCGTCTGCCGCAATATCGTCTGTATTGGAAGCAAATTATCACTAGTAATGTAAATACTAGGATAGAACCAATCATTCCAGTGACCTACGGCTGTGAACAATGATAGGGTTGCAATTACCGGACCGGACAGCGGAAGTATAATCCGGAAGAACATTCCCCAGTTGCTGCAGCCATCAATACTAGCAGACTCTTCCAAACCAACAGGGAGACCTTTAAAGAAGGTTCGGAATATAATCATGTTCCACACGCTAATTAAGGTTGGAATAATAAACACCCAGAAAGAGTTCATCATACCAAGCGAACGGATCAGGAGATAAGACGGAATCAATCCTCCAGAAAAATACATCGTAAATACCAAGAACACCATATAAAAGTTCCGACCGATCAAATAGGTACGAGTCATTCCGAATGCCAAAAGGGCGGTCATAAATATTGACGTTGCGGTTCCGACTATGGTCCGGCTAACGGATATAAAGAATCCATTAGCCAATCGGTCATCATCTAATATAATTTTGTAATTCTCCAGTGTGAATTCCCGAGGCCAGAAGGTAATCCCGCCTTTAGCGGTGTCTACACCCTGGTTAAAGGATACGGCCACAGCATTCCAGAATGGATAAAGCGCTGAAAAGGCCAATAAAGTAAGAAATGTATAGATCAAGACAAGCACGATCTTGTCACCAGTGCTAATTCTTTTTAGCATGCTGTACCTCCTGATTGCTACTGATTATTACCATAGACTGTTACCGGATCTTCGGGCCGCATAGTTAGCGATCGTAAGCAGGATGACAGCGATGACCGATTTGAAGAGTCCGATGGCAATCCCGTAAGAATAGCGATTTCCTCCTAGGCCGACGCGATAAACATAGGTATCTACAACGTCGGCTACCGGCCTTAATACAGGGTTAGAGGCCAACAGCAAGATATCCTCGAATCCTGCATCGAGCAGTCTACCGATTGCAAGTATCATAAAGATGATAACGACTGGCATAATCGAAGGAACCGTAATTAGATAGATCTGCTTTGTCTTGCTAGCCCCGTCGATGTCTGCAGCTTCATACAGAGCCGGATCAATACTGGCTATGGCGGCGAGATATACAATCGAGTTAAAACCAATCTCTTTCCATACGTTAGCCGAAATCAGAATTGTCCAGAAATATTGTTTTAGAGAAAGGAAGTTGATCGGTTCATCAATGGCCCCCACACTCTGCAGCAGCATATTAACACTACCATTCTCTGTGGAGAGCATTGCAATTACAAATCCCGCGACAATAACCCAGGACAAGAAGTGAGGCAAGTAGGTAATAGTCTGGATAAATCTTTTGAAAAACATATGTCGAACTTCATTCAACATCAGTGCGAGAATAATCGGTGCCGGAAAACCAATAAAGAATTTAAGTAAACTGATTACAATCGTATTCCGAATAATCCTCTCAAACTCTGGGGCATTAAAAAAAGCCTCAAAATGTTTAAAGCCCACCCATGGATTTTCAAAAATCCGTGAACCAGTAAAAATGCTGTAATCCATAAATCCGGTGATTACACCGTACATCGGCAGATAGGCAAAAATGAAAATCAGAATAACTCCTGGAATAACCATCAGCTGAACATCCCATTGCTTCATTAAGCGCCTAAATAAGCTATTATTATGGACCTTTTGCTGCCGGGAAATGGGTGATGGTTGCTGTTCTGTAGTAGCTTGCGGCATATTTATCCTCCTGTTACAAATTGATGTAAATACATGCCGGTTCTCTGAAATCTGCGACTTCGAAACCGCTTGCAATTGACTTAGTACCATTCTACCCATGGAAATATATTGAAGCTATATAATAAAAGCCCGATTTTTTATACTTCTACCTGAATGTTTCATCCGTTCCAGCCAATTAAAATAACCATCTATCGACGTACTTTCTCAGTAGACAGACCTTATTTGGCAGAGGTATTTCTTGCGCGACAAGGATGCTAACCCTTGAAAAAAAGACTGCCTTCAGGTCATATAGACCTTCAAGACAGTCTTTGTATTCATCTTTAAGCACCGGTTATTGTAGTCCTGACCTCTACCACCGTTGAGAAGAAGGTAGCTCCTTCGCCCATGTCCGACAACCTGTCGGGTGTAAGGGCATTGGCGCGCTGCTTCCTGCCTTCGCCTTCCCACCACAAGCCTTGGCTGACTACGGTGCCCGGCAGCATTTTATCCGTCACCTTGGCTCGGACTTCGTAGGTTCCACGGTCGTTGTACACCGTAACCATGTCTCCGTCCACTATACCGCGTTCCTCTGCATCCGCCGGATGAATCTGCAGGGCAGGCTCCTTCTCCAACTTCTGATGCTTCTCCACATTCGCAAAGGTCGAATTCAGGAAGTTGTGGTTCGGCGGCGAAATGAACATAAGCGGGTATCTGTGCCCGCGGCCGCGCCTTACACCGTCATATCCTTCCTTCAAGGGCACGTAAGTCGGAAGAGGCGGAAGACCTGCTTCCTCCAACTTCGCGGAGTATAACTCGATCCGGCCCGAAGGCGTCGGCAAACGATCCAGATATGTTTCAAGCGGCGTCATGTCAAGCTTCACATAGCGGTGTTCCTTTAGCTTGTCCAGCGTGACGCCGTTCAGATAAGGGTTGTCCGGGAAGTCGAGCGCTCTTGCCATCATCTCCTCTTCGGTCTCATGGAAGGCCGGGTCGGTGAACCCCATGGCCCGGCCCAGCAAGGAGAACAGCTCCACGTTGCTCTTGCTCTCCCCGAGCGCCGGAATGACCGGCTCCTGCAGTTGGATATACTGATGCCAGTAGGATGCGAACAGGTCCGTATTCTCAAATGAGGAGGTTGCCGGAAGCACGATGTCCGCATACTTGGCTGTATCCGTCATGAACAAATCGTGTACGACGGTAAACAGATCCTCCCTTGCAAACCCTTCGCGCACCCGCCCGGTGTCAGGAGCGACAACCAGCGGGTTGCTGCAATAGACAAAGACCGACTTAATCGGCTGTTCGGTCATGGCAAGCGCCTCGCCGATCCGGTTCATGTTAATGGTCCTGGCATCCGGATTCGGCCGGAGATCCGGACGCTCCAGTGCATCGCTGTCCATGCTGTTGTAGCCACCATTCGACTTGGCAGCCCCTCCGCCCCGCTTCAGCCATTGTCCGGTCAAGGCCGGAAGCGCCGCGATGCTGCGCACCGTCAAGCCGCCATTGTCGTGATGCTGAAGACCGTTACCAATATGAATATAAGAAGTACCGGCCCGGCCATACAGCTCGGCCAGCTTCTCGATATCCTCTACCGGAATGCCGGTAATGGAGGATACATGCTCCGGCGTATAGTCTTTGACATGCTCACGCAAGGCTTCATGCCCGAGCGTATACTGCCGGAGGAATTCCTCATTCACCATGCCATCTCGGAACATGATGTGCATGAGGCCGACCGCCAGTGCCGCATCCGTGCCCGGAAACAGCGGAATGAACCAATCCGACCATTGCCCGGTCTGGTTCTTATGAACATCAATCACAATGACCTTGGCACCGGCCTTGCGTGCTTTCTCTGCCAGCACTACTTGGTGCATATTGGTGCTGACGATATTACCGCCCCAGACAATGATGACATCGGCATGAACGGTCTCCTCCGGGACGGTGCCTCCATTAAACCCCATCACGGATTTCCAGCCCGCAGTGCCTGCGGAATTACAGATCGACTGCTTCAGGCGGCTGGCGCCCAGCCTGTTGAAGAATCTCCGATCCATACCGTCCACGCTCAATATCCCCATATTGCCGTAAAAGCTGTATGGTAGAATGCTCTCTGAGCCATATTCCTTGATCAGCTTCTTGTAGCGCCCGGTAATCTCCTGAATCGCTTCATCCCAGCTGATCCGCTCGAAAGCCCCCTCACCCTTGGGCCCTAACCTCCGCAGCGGATAAAGCACGCGCTCGGGATGATACACCCGATGTGCCATATTGCGGACTTTATTACAGATGGCTCCCTGCGTCATCGGATGATCCGGATTGCCGGTAACCTTCACGATTTTTCCATTCTCTTTATGCAGCAGCAAACCGCAAGTATCGGGACAATCCAACGGACATACCGCCGGAAACACACCATTCTCCTGATGAATCATCGCTTGAGTCATTTCGTCCATTCCCCCTTGTACACGCTGAATCATATCCCCTTATCTTAAAAGAAAATCAGGGCTCCAGTAAAGTCTTACATTTTTTTCTGAGCGGGTGTTTCACTCTACTTCCTTCCGGGTATATTCCTATCAAGAGCAACGAAGAGGAACCCAGACCCTTTCTCTTCCTTGCCAAATCATGGACCACTCCCAAAAAATTCGCCATGCCCATGTCTCCTCCCCCGAGACCGGCATGGCGAATTTGTTTGTATCCAGCGTCTATCGCATCACATCTGAGCTACTTGCCCTTACGCATCATAGAAAATCATGCTTTCTGTAGCAAACATGCAAAAAACAAAGCCTGTCAAAGCCACACATTTATGTAAGCGCTTATCTGTCATTTTTTATAAATAATTCTGCTTAATTTTTCGTTGGAGGGTGTTTTACAAAAGATTTGAGCAGGCGTAATATACTATTCAGCTTCGAAATCATTCTTCATATTCACATGACATTCGCTTAATTTCCAATTTGGAAAGCGGGGGAACCACACGTATGGATGGATACCTATAGGATCTGTCAACCATACTATGGGGTGAATCCTGATGCAGCGCGTACTTACGCCGCGACTATTATCAGGTAGGGCGACTCTCACCGCCCGAATCCGACAGCTAACCTCGTCAGCGTTGATGGAGAGGGTTGTGAACTTGTGATCAAACACAGGGTTCTAACCTGTGTTTTTTGTTTGCCAAAAATCAATATTGGAATGGAGATAGCCCATATGTCCAGCACATGAGGCACACCGATTGAACTCACTTCAAGCAGTTCCCATCATGTACCTATTCTTAATCGGCGGTGAAAAACATGTTATCTTCTATCAAACGATTCCTCATCGGAAGACCCCTTAAATCAACGGAATTGGGCGAGCAAAAGCTGAACAAAACCAAAGCGCTGGCCATCCTTTCATCCGACGCCTTGTCGTCCGTGGCCTATGGACCTGAACAAATTCTGATCGTCTTGATGACCGTTGGCGCGGCTGCCTATTGGTATTCCATACCGATTGCCGTCGGGGTCCTGGTCTTATTGCTGGCACTTATCCTATCATATAGACAAATTATTTTCTCATATCCGCATGGCGGGGGAGCCTACGTGGTTTCCAAACGGAATTTAGGCATGTATCCAGGATTGGTCGCTGGCGGCTCCCTGCTGGTCGACTACATCCTGACGGTTGCGGTCAGCGTATCGGCGGGGACGGACGCGATCACGTCGGCTTTTCCGGAACTGCATGCCTACAATCTGCCCATCTCCATCGTGTTCGTTCTATGTTTGACCGTACTCAATTTAAGAGGGGTTACGGAGTCGGCCACCATACTGGCTTATCCGGTTTACTTGTTTGTACTGGCGCTGTTTATCCTGATTGGCGTCGGAATATTCAACATAGCTACAGGCCATGCATCACCAGAGCTTCACACGCCGATCGGCACGCCTGTCGCCGGTCTCAGCTTGTTCCTGCTCCTGCGGGCATTTGCCTCGGGCAGCTCTGCCCTGACCGGCGTTGAAGCCATTTCTAACGCCATCCCGAATTTCAAGGATCCCGCTCCGAATAATGCGGCCAAAACCTTGGTCGCGATGGGATCCTTGCTGGCAATGTTATTTTCGGGCATCGTATTCCTGGCCTATTACTATGGGGTTAGCCCCAGCGAGCAAGTCACTGTCGTTTCCCAGATTGCCGAGCATACCTTTGGACGAAACGTTTTTTATTACTTTATCCAAGGAACAACAGCTCTCATTCTGATCCTGGCCGCCAACACGGGATATTCCGCCTTCCCGCTGCTTGCCGTTAATCTGGCGAAGGATAAATTTATTCCCCGAATGTTCACCGTCCGGGGGGACCGTCTGGGATATTCAAACGGGATTATCATACTTGGGTTCTTCTCCATTCTGTTGCTGCTGGCTTTCGAAGGCAAAACCGAGCATCTGATTCCTCTGTATGCCGTCGGCGTGTTTATCCCTTTTACCCTCTCCCAAACAGGGATGATGGTGAAGTGGATTCGCGAAAAGCCTGAAGGATGGATCGTCAAGCTGATCATTAATACCACCGGCGCATGCATTAGCTTTATCGTGACGATGATCTTCTTTTTCACGAAATTCGCCCAAGTGTGGACCGTCTTGATTTTCCTGCCGCTGATCATTTGGATCTTCACACGAATCCACAAACATTATGAGGCCGTAGCAGACCAGCTGCGAATTACGACCTGTGAGCCGGTTAAGCCGATTGAGGGAAATGTTATTATTCTGCCTGTGGCGGGAATCACGCATGTAGTGGAGAACTCGCTGAATTATGCCAAATCACTGGGAGCAGGACAAATTATCGCGGTGTACGTGCCGTTCGAGCGGGAGGACGAGGCGGCCTTCCAGGAAAAATGGAAGAAGTGGCAGCCGGACATCCGGCTGGTGACGCTGCACTCGCCTTATCGGAGCATCATTCAGCCGCTGACCAAATTCATCGATACCGTGCAGCGGAAGGCAAGCGAATCCCACTATCAGGTTACCGTTGTCATACCGCAGTTCATCCCCAAGAAGGGCTGGCATAACTTCCTGCACAATCAGTCCAGCTTGCTCATTCGCGCACATTTACTGTATCGGAGAGATGTGATTATCACCACAGTACCTTACCATTTTAAAAAATAGCGGGCTTGTTCCGCTGCGACTTATACAAGGAATCCACTCCGCCAACAACGTTAAAAAAGCTGCGATCATCCGATCCCTATTCTTAAGGGAGCGGTCAATCGCAGCTTTTTTTCCTCCGCCTAGACGCTTACCAGGCTTCGGGATATTAAGAAACATTCTGCGCAGAATGAACCTGTTGAGCAGTGCCGGTAGTTGGCGCAGACGGCAGTGCGGCGTCTTGTTCGCCGCGAAGCATGACCTCAACCTTATCATCCTTCTTCAAATATACGGTCCCGTAGGCAGCTCCCACAAACAGCGCGCCTCCGACGAAATTGCCAAGCCATACCGGAATGAAGTTCACCAGATACTCGCCCCAGCTGTAATATCCTTCAAATATCGCTGCCGGAATGAGGAACATATTGGCCACCACGTGCTGAAAGCCAATGGCTACAAACGCCATCGTCGGAAACCAGATCCCGAGAATTTTGCCACTCATCTGATCCGATCCGTAGGACAGCCACACGGCGAGCGCTACGAGCCAGTTGCACCCGATGCCCGACAAGAAGGCCTGCAGGAAGCTGTCGTCGATCTTATGACCTGCCATGGCCACCAGCTTCTCCAAATAAACGCCGCTGCCTGTTAGACCCGTCACGTGACCAAAGAAATAAGCGACGAACAACGCCCCTGCCATATTGCTTACCGTGACAAGAGCTAAATTTCGTACCATTTCTTTCGTGGAAATCCGCTTCTTGAATCTGGCCAGGGACACGGCCATCATGTTGCCTGTCAGCAGCTCTCCACCCGCTAGCAATACAAGAATCAGTCCGACAGGGAATATTGCCGCGCCTATAAAACCGGCAATGCCTCCCCAAGCCTCCGATGCTCCGGCAATTACGCGAATATCCAGCAAAAAGCCGAGCGCAATAAAAGCACCCGCCAAAAATCCTAATATCATCACGTTCATGGCGGAGTTATGTGCTTTTTTCACCCCGTTCTCCAAGGTGATCTCCGCAATGCGATCAGGTTTGTAATAGGCCATGGCCGCTCCCCCATTTCTCCCGCAATCCGTCCTGAAATCTCTCGAATGCAGCGTCTGATGTTTCTGTTTACAGTTACCCATATTGTACCGCAGCCTCCATAGCAAGAACGTGAATTATATCACGATCGCGTGCCTCAGAGGGGACAAGACAGCCTCTGTCCTGGCTGCTCTTGATTTGCCCTGACTCATTCGCTCGAATCCGAGCGAGCGGTACATGTAAAATAGCGGTGTCGGAGAGGATCCCGACACCGCTTGGTTGATGCTTTAACCAACCATCATGTTCTAACCCGGAAAGCCTATGCTTTATACCACCATCATGTTCAAAACCAGCAGCCTATGCCTCGGCGGCAGTCTCTACCCTAACAGGCGTTTCCTTCTCCTGAACCGGAACGTTCGAGATCGGAAGCTTCATGCTAATGAAGGACGACAGCAGGAAGAGCGCACCTGCCGTGAAATACACGACGACAATGGAGGTCGCCGACATATACCATCCCGTAAACCCGGAGCCGATGAGCAGCATGCCGGTAAACATCGGTGTCATCACGCCGTTCAGACGACCGATGAATTTCTCTTCCACCTGCCGCATCATCACGGCCATCAATACTGTCTGCGCCATCGCCATCAGCACCCCGGTTACGAAGCGCATCGTACCGGTTAAGATCGGCCACTGGGACAGCACCTCGACAAAGGTCGAAAGGCCGAGGAAGGCAAGCCCGGCAAACAGCAAGTAGGAGCCTTTCACTCTCCCCGCAATCACGGCGGCCAGCACGCCGCCAATCAACATGCCAAGACCCTCTAGCGCGGTGAACCACTGAACGCTGGACATTGCCAGCTGTAGACGCTCCGTGATGACAAAAATATCGAGCGGCTGAACAAGTCCGCTGCCGAGCGCCAATAAAACGTAGACCACCAACAGCACCTTCAGCAGCCGACTGGAACCGATGTAAGTGAAGCCTGCCTTCAAGTCCTTCATAAAAGAACCGGTCGATTCTGAATTTTCAGATGGTTCATCCACACTGGAAGGGAGAAACGCCAGCACAATCGCCGAACCGCCGAATAGAACCAACAGGCTGATTAAAGAAGCCTGCAATCCAAAAGCTTGATAGATCGTCGTGCCGACCATCGGTCCCAAAATGATGAACAGCGACATCGAGGTCTGGGACAAAGCCGTGGCCGCGGGCACATGCTCATCCGGTAAGCAGCGCTTGATGATCTTCATGGACGAAGGCTGCGAGAATTGGGATACAACGGCCGAGACCAGGGTCACCGCAAACACGGCCTGCCAATATCCCGCATACACAACAAACAGGATAAGCAGTATGGATAAAAAGCTTAAAATGTCTCCCCAGATCATCGTTCGCTTGGGACGCCAACGGTCAGCCAGCACGCCGCCAATCATGGAGATCACAAAGATGGGCGCGTATTCAATCACGGTAAGCAGCGATACGGCGACCGGGTCATGGTTGCTCTTCTCCATAATAAAGAACAACAGCGCCATGTTGCGGATCCAGATCCCGATATTTTGCATAAAATCCGAAACCATCAGCAGCACGAACGCGCGGTTGCCAAACAAATGCCTCATATTCCATCCTCCAGCAAAACCGACTATTCGGTTTAATAATATGTGCGGAAACGCCCACCCTGCGTTCAAACCGACAGAAGCGTTTCCGATAAATCCTTCAATACATTACGAACCTTGACTCGATAACACACCGTTTAAAAAGTAAGTTACTCCCTTATGGTACAGCAGTCTCGATTCCTTCTGAGAACGTTCATAGTACGAAATCGACATTCCATCCAGAAGCGCACCAAAAATGACGGATATCTCCTCGACATCTTCTGCCGGTATCCGTCCCTCATCCGCTCCCTCCGCCAAAATCTCGCGGTATAGCGTACGCGGTCCTTGCAGAATCGCCAGCATCTCGCCCACAATCGTCTTATTCTCCGGCTGATTGATATAGAACTCCTCCGCGATCTTGGTTAGCGGATTCTGGAAGTCATCGACCATATGATCGGCAATGCCGTACAGCTTCTCCTCGAAGCTGGCGTAACGGACTTTTTTATCGTTCCAGGCTTCCATCCATTCCTGATTCTGCTTCGCCAGCAGCTTGACGAACAAATCTTCCTTGCTCTCAAAGTGATAGTAGATACTTCCCTTACTGGCACCCGTATACTTGACCAGTTCATCCATGGATGTTGCCGCATACCCGCGCTGGATGAACAGCTCCTTCGCTTTATCCAGAATCAAATCCCGCTTTCGCTGCGCTTTTTCTGAAGACATCGGTGTAAGCACTCCTTGCTTGGAAATAATAGTCCGCAATCAGTAAGCAGAAATCTGTTTCCTGTAATCAAAATGAATTTAAAATCAAAGAACGCCACTCCAAATAAAAAAAACCGACTGTACGGTTTAATCATACCGAAAACATTCCCCCATGTAAAGCGACGCCTTGACAATGACATAGAAAAAAGGACTTTGCCTAAGCAAAATCCTCTCATTACTCGTACATCCCGAAACAAATATAATATTTTTTTATTCCACTGCCCAAATGGCTCTTCCTTCTTTCATCGGATCGCCATAACTCAGCTGCAGCCCCGTAACCCCCTGTTTCACTTCGTACGGAATTTCTCCTGTCAGTTCACCGCCTGGGGCAATGGTGCCGTCCAGCATCTTCACATCATCCGTAATGGGAACCGTATAGTTAAGATCACTCGAATCCGTCAGGGAAAAAGATAACGCGGAAGAGATGACCAGCGGCTCCTGGCCATTGTTCTTCACGGTAATGTCAACCACTTTAAACGTATGTCCCGGCTGGGGCTTTAAGTACTCGTCCCCTTCGGATTCGCGCACGCTGTTCAGCGTAATGACCGTGCCGTGATAATCCACCGTATCGCCCACCCCGGCAGATTCGCCGATCGGCTTCACCTCTGCGTTGTCGGACGGTTGGTCCTCCTCTTGGGTTGGTTCTGCAGGCGGCTGCTCTTCAGATGTGTCCGTCTGACCTGTCCCCTCGCTATCCACAACAGCCGGCGGAGTTTCTGCGGGCGGATCAGCCTGATCATTGGAACAAGCAGCCGTCAGCAGCATGGAGAACAACACAGCCGAAGCCAGCATTACTTTTTTATTCATACTTTATCCTACCTCCTGAAAGTCGATATCTACATGTCCGGATATTTTCCAATTCGCTGTCAAAATCCATATTCCTTCAAAAACACGAAAAAGACCCCCAAATTAGGGAGTCTTCTTCGTAAATGGATTACGAATGGCTTACGAATGCACCGGTGTTTTCGTCTCAATCGCCGGCAATGCCTGCAGTCCAGCCGTGTTAAGGAAATTCCACGGTTTGTTGTAATGCGGCTGGAAGAAGAAGTCGATGAAGGCCAATTGATCAATCGTCATCCGATTCTGTATGCATACCGACAGCGTGTTAATGGATTGCGTCATATCCACTTTGGAAATGACCTGTGCACCAAGCATCCGGCGGCTGTCTTGCTCATATACCACCTTCAGCGTAACCTCTTCGAAGGTAGGCATGAATTCCGGACGGTAATGATCCGTAATGGTGACCGTCTCCACTTTCAAGCCTTCGTCCTTGGCGGCTCCTTCGGTCAATCCCGTCGAGGCAATGTTGTGTTCGTATATTTTCAATCCCGACGTACCTTGCGTTCCCATATATGGGGTTGTCGGCTGCACAAGATTGCGTGCAACAAGCGTTCCCATCCGGACGGCGTTAGTTGCCAGTGGAATGTACATCATTTTACCCGTCGGGTTATAGTGTACGGAGCAGCAATCGCCTGCTGCATATACATCCTGCTTGCTGCTTTGCATATATTGATCCACGACGATGGCACCGTTTTTCAGCATATCCACTTGCCCCTTCAGCAGCTCCGTATTTGGACGGAAGCCGATGCAGAGGATCACCAGATCCGTGTCGATCTCACCTTTATCGGTGATGACCTTGTTCACCTTGCCATTCTCGCCTTGGAAAGAAGTCACGGTCTGACCCAGGGCCATCTCAATCCCTTTTTCACGGAAGGATTCCTCGATCTTGCCGCTAAATTCAGGGTCCAGATATTTGTTTAGAATGCGGTCGGCACTATCAATCAGCGTAACCTGCTTGCCATTCTGCTGGAAGGCTTCAACAAGCTCCACGCCGATATAACCGGCGCCGACAACCGTAATGTGTTTCGCTTCCTGCGCTTTTTCAATGATCGCATTGGAATGATTGTAGTTTTTGCAGAGCAGAATATTATTGAGATCGATGCCTTCAAGTTTCGGCACGATAGGCCATGATCCGGTTGTAATAATCAATTTGTCATAGGTATCATCAAAAATTTCTTCTGTAACCAGGTTCCGAACTTTCAAGCTTTTCTTATCCGTATCCACCGAGATAATCTCATGCTTCATCTTGGTTTCAACACCCAGCTCGTCGAGCTTCTGAGGTGAAGAGTAGAACAAACCGTCAGGGTCTTTTACAATGCCTCCAACGTAAAGCGCGATGCCGCAAGACAGGAATGAGATGTTATCATTGCGTTCATAAACGGTGATCTGGGCTTCTGGGTAAAGTTTGGCGGTATTCACGATGGCGGCCGTTCCTGCATGGGTACAACCGATAACTGCTACTTTCATGGTTTTTCCTCCTCCAAGTATGAAGCTTTATATTTGATTAAGATGAGCTCTTTTGCCTGGATTCATGCTTGGTAACGCTTGTTGAGCATGAATGCGGTGACTGGTAATATTATTTGTGAATGTTTTCACTTCATGCCCTTATTATAATGTGATTAATTTCACAGTTCAATAGGCAATCGCGTTATTCACACATTGTTCATAATTTCACATGGTTATAATGATAAAAGAAGTTGACCAAGAATGCGGGTTCGGTATCAGGGAAAGCTATAAGTGCCCGCCTCATGAAGTTGATTCAAGAATCATCTATCCTATACGTGCTGCCTTGAAGGATCTTGCTTCTCCTGATCTAACGGAATGATACTTACGCTCAGTGTTTTCTAAGATACTGTCAATTAATCCGGTTAACCGAAGTGGTGTCCAAGAAAAACAGGACTGTTCTCCTCAGAGGGAAATCCCCCCAAAGAAAACAGCCCTGTTATGTAATCGTTACTTCCTGCTACTAACCAAGCAGAGCTTCAATGGCACTCTTCATCGATTCCGGCGTATCCCTCGGTTCGAACCGCTGAACCACCTTACCCTCGCGGTCTACCAGAAACTTGGTGAAATTCCAAGCGATCTCTCCGCCTTCATTCGGTCCTGGTTGCTCGGATTTCAAATATTGAAATAACGGATGCGTTTCTTCCCCATTGACGTCAATCTTCGCAAAGATTGGGAAATTCACACCATAATTCAATTGACAGAACGATTCGGCCTCTTCACTTGTACCCGGCTCCTGTCCGCCAAACTGATTGCACGGGAAGCCAAGAACCTGCAGCCCTTGCTGGCTGTATTGGTCATACAGCTGCTGAAGCTCTCCGTATTGCGGCGTAAGTCCGCACTGGCTTGCCGTATTTGCAATAATCAGAACCTTGCCTGAATACTGATCGAGCGAGACTTCCTGACCTTTGGTATTGGTTGCATGATATTCATAAACTGACATCTTCGAATCTCCTCCCGGCTTGTTTTGAATGGATGGCATGCTTTTCAAGCGCAACAGCCTAGCCAATCTCCCTCCATCATATCGAATAAATGGCCCTAAACCAAATTTCAGTTCCAAGACCTCTACCCCGTCGCCCGCAAATCCATTATGATGAATGTATAACCTCTTTAAACAAGATTTACATAGACTAATAACAGCTGTTTAATCAGCAAGTAAGCAGGGTAATGATTTAAGGTTTGGAAAAATAATGTACGATTCCGTATTTCAACAACAGTAAGCGAGGAAAAGAAATGAAACTGTATCCCGAAATGTTTATATCCCCATGGCATCTCATTGTCATTGTCCTGGCCCTGATTGCCTTCATCGGCTTAATCAAAGGGGGGTATGACCGGAAGACCGTGCTGCGCAGCACTGGGCTATCGACGCTGGCCTTTTATTTTATACTGACGATCCCCATTGGCCTGATCACCCAGGAATCCCTTTACAAAGAAGAAACGATGCTGACCGATTTGGATCAGAATTTTGAGGACAAGAAGATTAGTTCCGAGCTGCAAAGCTTTAAAGACTACATCTTGGTCCATGCTGGAGCCTATAAAAATGAGGATGATGCGGACATTGTTGAGGAAGTTTTCACCGAGATGTACAAGAACGTAACCCTTGCCCCCGGCGAGAAGAAGAAGCTCGACACCGCCTTTACCAGCCAGCCTATGGAAACCTACAGGTACCGATACGAAACGCACCCCCAAATGTGAAGGGCGCGTTTTTCTCGCTTTTGTATTAAGTTGACAGATGGTCTCCGGACTGGATCCCCACCTTATCTTTATCAGGGAGAGGCTGATACGGCCCCGGCATCGGCGGCAGATTCTTCGCATCCCTTCCTTTGCGGATATACCGGATACCCAAATAGAAAAGACCAACCACAGGCAGTGACAGCATAGCTATAGCAAGGAGCATGCTGGACATTTGGTACGAGGGATCCGTTTCGATCTCGGAAAAGTCCAAGAACATAAACGATATAAAGGTAACCAATGAGAACATGATGATCTGGAGCCAGCGCATCCATTTCACCAGGAAGAAGAACAGGATCGCGGAGAGTGCAACCAGCAGAATAGGGTATAGCCGCTGTTCCGGGTCCGCGTTCCCCAGTTCTGCCTGACGCGTCAGCCAAAAACCGATGGCGAACTGAACCGGAAAAATCAGCCACGCAAGCAAACCGGTTCCACGGAAAGCCGATCTTCGCTTTTGCAGCGCCTCTTCGTATTCGAGGAGCTTCATCTCGTATTCCAGCTGATTAAGCTCCTCCTCTGTCAATTCCCGGTCTTCCTCCTCGTTCTCCTGCACCAGACGGTCCAGGTAAGGCCGGAATTGCCGCTCCATATTGCCATCAAATTCGGAACGCTCTAAATCCTCATCCTCGCGAAGCAAAGACGCAACCGATTCATCCCCCAGATCTTGAATGATGATGGACGTCAGATATAAGGGAACGTCCCTTCTGCAAATAACCTCCAGCCAACGATTCGCCTCCATCGGATCCGTGAATGGAATGGCAACCGCCCGTTCCGTCTGACCTTCTCCCGCGATGAGGTACATAATGGGCATTAACTCCGCACTAGGCACGGATTCGGTCATTTTGCTTTTCTTATAAGCATAGCTGAATTGAAAGATGTATCGCCCATAGTATATTTCCTTGATGTCACCGATCCTAAGGCTCCCCTTCAGGGAGTCTTTTGTTTCCGAGTCCCATCTCTCGTACTCAATATGATCTTCGAATAACAAGTACTCGTCCAGATGCGTATTGTTCCAGATATGCCCTTTCAGGCTTCTGGACAGACGAATCATCATGAAGATACCGGCGGGTATAGCCGCCAGACTCATCCAGGTCCAGACATTGGTCCAGAGGTACAGTAACATCAAAGAACCCAGTGTCAATGCCAGGCCAAGCAGTATGCCCAGCACGTGCATTTCAAATGTAATCACCCAATAAAAAGGCTGCATTTTGGGCTTTCTCTGCTCATGAATCACCAGAGACATTCAAGCAACTCCCCCTCATATTCTTCGTTGTTTCTAAAGCTCACATGAAATGAAGACATTGTAGATCATATAGGCAGCAGTTCGCACGATGTACCAAATAGTATGTTAGGCCAACGGTAGAGCGTGCGCCGGCAGTGCGACAGAAGAGCGGTAATTGTAAGTCTTGCCGAGCGATGGAGCTGCGTCCTGCGTTCACTTAAAGTCTAGCGGACTCAGGAGACTTTATTTCGTAGAAAATGGGGTTTTTAGCGAAACAAACGGACAGGAGATCCGTTATTCATCTAAAAAGATGATATTTTGGCTGTTTCCACGCTAAATAACGGCTGTGGTGTCCGTAATTACGATAAATGGACCTCATAACAGGGAAATAACGTATCTGATGTCCGTTAGCCTCGGCGTTCGGCGGGGTTCTGGCCATCGTTACTGCGATTTCGTTGCACTTAGTTGCACCTGGTTTTTTTCGTTGCACCTGGGTGTTATTTCGTTGCACCTAGATACCTTTTCGATGCACCTCACCCGGATACCGAAGCCAGGGGGCGGACAAGCAGCTCTAGCTTGCATGCATCATATTATGTATAGAAATTAATATACATCCCTACATCCCTATAAGTATGTTAATTACTACTCTTGAACCCAAAAATCCTTCCACGGCAAGTTGGCCGGGAAGGATCTCCATCTCATACTTTGCCTTATGGAGCCGTACGTTTCTGAGCCAGCTTCACAAGCAGATGAGCCAGTTGATGCTGCTCCGCTTGGGTTCCAACCTTCCATAACTCCTGAAGAAGCTTCTCTTCGGAATTCCGGGGCTCCTCATTTGCAGCCAGATAGCCAGCTACCTTCTCTGCTGCCTGCGCCAGATGCTCTTCATTCAACCCAATACTCTCGGCAAGCTGAATTCGCTTGTTCAAATAGGATTGGAAGGCATCAAAATCGGCCAGGATCCTCTCCTTCTCCCCATCATCAATCCGGTCCATCGCGTCACTGACCTTACTCACATCCAGCTCACCGTTCTTGTTCACTACATGATTATGTTCAGACATGGTAACGCCTCCTTGTCATTGACTGGGTAACGCTCTCTACTTAAACGGGATTTTCCGGCTTGAAACAGATGCCTTCCAAAAATCTCCTGTACCTGCTAGCGGCTGCGGCCACCGCGCCGTCCACCACTCTGGCCTCTTGCACCGCGGCCTTCGGAAGATCGTGTACCGCCTTGTCCACCGCGACTGCCTTGATTTCCCCGACCCTCGGTTCTGGACTGTCCACGGCTGCTGCTGCCACGTGTTCCGGCCTGTGACTGTCCACGGCCTTCGCCTGCACGCCCGCCGTCACGACTGCCACTGCTGCGACCTCCAGCCGACGATGGTCCGCGTCCCTCGCCTGGACGACCGTCGCGGCTTCCAGCCCGTCCGGAGCCATGCTCATCTCTGCGTGACGATCCGTCTCTTCCTCTACCCTGCTCGCTACCGCGGCTCCGCCCGGAACCCGTACCGCGATCTGCCCGGCTTCTGCCTTGACCACGTTCTTGATCAGATTCAAGCGAAGAGATGTTTCTTGCTTTTCCCGGTCTGCCCGTATCCCTGCCTGAGCCGCCGGTGCTTTCCCGAAGGCCTCCTGCACTGGAATCATAGCGCACGCGCTTCAAGCGAAGGGAGATCCCTTCCTCGATGCGCTGTAGATCGTTAAGATCCTTACCGGCAGCGAACGTGATAGCCATTCCGTTCCCACCGGCCCGTCCGGTCCGTCCGATACGATGGATGTAACTATCAACATCATGAGGCATATCGTAGTTATAGACATGAGTCACGCCCTCAACGTCAAGCCCCCTTGCGGCAACGTCCGTTGCTACCAGCAGCTGGAGTTTGGCATCCCGGAATCGCTTCATCACCGCTTCCCGTTTCGCCTGTGACAGGTCCCCATGAAGCTCGTCCGATTGATACCCATGGGCCAGCAGCGCCTCATTCAATATAGTAGCTCTGCGCTTCGTCCGGCAGAAGATAATCGCGAGAAAAGGGTTATGCTCCTCGAGCATGGCACGCAGCGCATCCTGCTTGGAGCGGTCCGTACACTCGACCACAACCTGCTGGATCTGCTCCAGCGGGATCGGGGAAGCCCCCTTAATGACGATATCGACAGGTTCCTTCATATAGCTGCCGGCAAGCTGCTTCACGCCGGCAGGCATCGTAGCCGAGAAGAGCATCGTCTGGCGCCGATACGGAAGTGCATGGATCAGTGTCTCGACCTCATCCAGAAAACCCATGTGCAGCATTTGGTCGGCTTCGTCCAGCACCAGTTGCTTCACTCCGCCCAGTTCAAGCGTGCCCCGGCGTAAATGATCCAGCAATCGGCCCGGTGTTCCGATGATCAAATGTCGTCCGCCTTCGAGCTTTCGGAGTTGTTTCTCCACGTCCTGACCACCATAGACCGCGAGGATTTTGATCCCGTCCGGCTCGCCGGCTGTCAGCTTCTTGGCTTCTTCCGTAATCTGCAATGCCAATTCCCGTGTCGGCGCAATAATGAGCGCCTGCGGGTACGCCCGCTTGGGATCGATATGCTGCAGAATCGGCAGCATAAAAGCCAGCGTTTTGCCAGTGCCAGTCTTCGCCCGGGCGATAACGTCCTTTCCTTGCAGCAGCAGCGGGATACTCTCTTGCTGTACCGGAGTCGGCACCGCAATTCCCTGCTCCTTCAGTTTCCGTACTCTTTGTTCGTCAATGCCCAGCTGTTGAAAGTTCGGCAAACGTTCCACCTCATTTAAATTATTTAGCATCTGCTTGCGTTAAATCGATTGGATTTAGCAAACAGACATATTTACATATAAGTCCCAACAAAATGCCGATCGAATTCGTTCTAAGAAGACCGGAACATTTTTGTTGTCTTTCTTTTCGACTGACAAAAGACCCTGACTTTGGTAATGTCAATGATATAGATATCCAGTTTGCACCAGCGAGGAGGTGTCCCCGATATGCATACCCTACAGATCATCCTGTCAGCACTCATCCTGATGGTCTTGTTCGGCCTGATCAATCTGATGATGAATTATATCTCACGACGCGACGGGGAGCCTATCGTCCCCTTCCGAAAGAAGCTGTGGCTTATCCCGCTGTTGTCGGCCTTTATCATTATACCGTTAGAACTCTTCGCGATGTTATATGCCCGGTGGTTCCCCATATCGGAGCCATCGGGGCCAGGTGAAATCCTGGCTTACGACGGTCAGGGCGTATGGCTCAGCTTCTCGCTTACCATCCTGATTGGATTCCTGATCTTCGAAGGTATCCTTCATCCTTTGATCATCACCCTGCTAAGGCTGCTGCTTCGCAAGGATACCTCCATCTATATTAAACAGGCGGTTACAGTCGTGACCGACACGGTTCTGCTGTACATAGCGTTCCTGATCATGCCCGGCATTCCTGTCGGCGGTTGGTTGCAAGCGCTTCTCATTGCCGTATTCTTTCACCTCATAGAGTGGATCCTCATCGGAGTCCAGACTTGGGTGCAGCAGCGCAAGCGGGCAAGAACGGAGTCTGCCGGTTAGAACCTGCCGGATTTGAAAATGGCATACAGCAGCCATGCAACCATGAGCAAGGCTACAATGAATCCAACTTCAATCACGGGGAAACTCCACAGCATCATCGGCTCCCGGCTCAGCGATGAACCAATAATCAGACCCACCATGATGATGCTGAAAGCCAGAAGCACAATGCTGAAGGAGAGCCGGTTACTGACCTGATCCAGCTTGCGCATCAGGGTTTTCAGTTCCGGAACACTGATCTCTACCCGCAGCTTCCCCTTGCTGATCAGAGCCGACAGCTGCCTGGCCTGTCCGGGCAGCTCAAGCAAACTCTCGGCAAGTCCGCTCACCCCATCCAGCACCTTCCTGCCGATCCGGCGGGTATTATACCGCTTCTTCAATAGCTTTCGGCCAAAAGGCTCCGCCATGTCGATAATGCTCAGGTTCGGGTCCAGCATCTCGATGACGCCTTCCAGCGTCAGCAATGACTTGCCAAGAAGCGTCAAATCGGGCGGCAGCATAATCCCGTGCCGCTGGGCAACGGCAAACAGATCCGTCAACGCCTTGCCGATCCGCACTTGTGCGAACGGCACATCATAATACTCTCCCCGCAGCCGGTCCATATCCGACCGGAGCGAATCCATATCGCAATCGTCCGGGATCAATCCCATTTTGGAAATCGCCCGGATCATCCCTTCCGAATTCCGCCGCATCAAGGCAATAATGAGCCCGGACAGATGGTCCTTCATATCTTCGCTGAGGTGACCCACCAGCCCAAAATCCAGAAAGACCAGCTTGCCGTCCTCCCTGACAAGCAAATTCCCCGGATGAGGGTCGGCATGAAAAAATCCCTCAATAAAGATCTGCTGCAGCATGCCATCGATCAAATGTTCAGCGATCGCCTTCAGATCATGTCCCTTGTCCACGATCTCCTGCCTCCGGCTTAACGTGAGGCCATCGACATACTCCATCATCAGCACTTTGGAAGACGTATACTCCCAATAAATCCGCGGAATGCGGATAAATTCGTGCTCCGACATCTGGGAGGCTATCTTCTCTGCGTTTCGGGCTTCATGGCTGTAATCCAGCTCTGCCATCATCGCTCTGGCAAATTCGTCAACAATCCGGTCCACACGGTACTGCTTCACCCATTCCCAGTGGCGCTCGGCAATCGAGATTAAATCCCGCAATATCTCCAAGTCACGACCGATCATTCGGGCTACCCCGGGCCGCTGTACCTTGATCGCAACATGCTCTCCGGACTTCAGCTTCCCGGCATGGACCTGCCCAATCGAGGCCGCGGCCAGCGGTTTGTCTTCAAACTCACTCAACACTTCATCGATCGGCATACCCCACTCTTGCTCAATCAGCTCCCGTGCGCTCGCGGAAGAAAAAGGAGGCACCCGCTCCTGCAGCTTCACCAATTCCTGGATAATATGGTCCGGCAGCAGATCCGATCTTGTACTCGCCAACTGTCCGAGCTTTACGAAGGCGGGGCCAAGATCCTCAAGCACTCGCCGTATGCGTTCCCCGAGCGTAATCGTCTCCGGCTGTTCCCTTGAACTCCAGCGAACAGGCAGCGACAGAACATGAAACAGTCCCATCTCTTCCACCATATAGCCAAAGCCATGACGCATGAGCGCCATGGCGATTTCCCGGTAACGTCCGGCATGTCGGATTCGGACCGCCATCTATTCCTGCCGCGATCCTTCCAGTTCTACAACCTTCTTCTCCAGAGTAGCAATGCGCTGTTCCAGGCTGGCGACATCACTCTCTTTGGGAACATCCAGATCGGACAATACACGCTGCACCTGTTCATAAATATAGGTCTTGATCTGCGACTGCTCCTCTTCGCCGCGTTCGACGAGACGGTTCACAAGCGCTTTGGACTCCGCAGGAGCAAGCTCCCCGCGTTTGACCAGATCATCCACGATTTTCTCAACTTTTTCCTTGCTGACCACGGTAAGGCCCAATCCTAACGAGATTGCTTTCTTAAAAAGATCACTCACGGTATATCCCTCCCGGTCGTTGTCTGGTTCCATTATAACCTTTAACGCTGGTAAAAACATCTATCCTTGGACTTGCTTTCATAAGTATAGAGGAGCTGCCTTATCAATTTCCCCTGATTTCACATGAAATATGAGGGCAACCCGCAATCGGATAACAAGCAATTGCATTCCAGCCATGCTTATTATGTAAAATACAATGGAAAAAGCGAACAGGCTGGAAGAAAATGATCCGCCTGTTCGCTTATAAATGCTATCCCATATAGATAGAGAATGACTTAGTCGTCATCCCCATCATGATCGTCGTGATCGACATGATCCCAATCGTGATGGTCATCATGGACATCGTCGTCATCATGGTCGTCGTATTTCTCATACTCTGCCTTGATCACTTTACCGCTGACCGCATGGACTTCTACGTCGGATGATCCGTTTGCTGTCTTCACTTCGACATCATACACCCATCTGCCATCATCTTGGTCCAGATCCACTTCCACAGCCGTCCCGCCCTTAACGTGTTTAACGGCGATAGCGGATGCCTTGCCGGCACCGATCAGATTGCCTGGAAGGTTGTCACGATCATCATCGTCATTCCGGTCCACTCTTACACCAAGGGATTTGCCGGTATAGGCATCAATCCATACATCCACATCCCGGTTATTCTGCTGGATCTCCACATCGTACACCAGTTTGCCCTTTTTCCGGTCTATATCCATGCTCTCCACTTTGCCATTGGCAGCAGCCAGTGCCAATTGTTCTGCTTTCTCCATTCCGATCAGCTGCTGCTGTTGCTCCGGTGCTGCCTGAGTTCCCGCTGCAGTCGTCTGTCCTGATCCTGCCGCCTGTACAGCGTTATAGCCGTATACTCCACTCGCCGCGATGGCTATGGACAGTGCGCCTGCCCACCATATTTTCTTCTTCATCATCTTACGCCTCCTCATGATTCTCTCCTGTTGATCTCTACAAACCCAATATACTCTCTCAACATGAGAGCTTTCAGAGAGAAAGATTAGAAAACGATGAGAAAACACGGACAAGACCTCTCATCTATTCATCAATCGTCTTCATCATCCCAAGTCACCGTCATGATCTTGCCGGTAATCGCATGGACTTGAATGGTCGCTTCACGTCCGTCTTCCCGCTCGATCTCCACCAGGTAGTAACGACTGCTCTTGTTCTCGCGATATTCCACGTCTTCCACCGTTCCCGGTACCTTCTCTAAAGAAAGCTTGATCGCATATTCTTTGGTAATCATCGTTGCAGGCGGTTCCGAAGTGCCACTTCCATTTCCACTTTCCCCGCCTGTCGTTCCCCCTGTTGCTTCCTTGTCACCGTGATCCGCTGGCTCGGAAGGAGGAGTATCTGGATCCGGCTCCGTGGGCTCAACCGGTTCGGTGGGCGGCTGCGAAGCCCTCTCATTCAGCTGCTGGATGGACACGATGTCGCCCTGGCGGGAATCCACCGTCATCTCATACGTTCCGATAGCCGACTGTAGCTCCAATCGATACACCCCGCCATCCAGCGTGGTCTTCGTTATTTCGCCGCCAGGATATTGGGAGAGCACCTCCTCCACCACTTCATCCGTTGACATGGCGGAAGTTGAAGGGCTAAAAGGACTCCATACCACATTCACAATAATCAAAACCGCTACCAGCATCACGACACCCAGCAGCAGACTGACTTTTTTACGCATCGAATCACCTCGGATACAATCTGTCTTTACCGTCAGTATAGCGCAGCATGGTTAGAATACGATGAGAAAAAGGGAGTTGGCTGTCTTTTATTTCGTTGCTTGAAGCCTAATCGTGGCGGTTGTACCCACACCTGGCAGGCTATCCAGCTCTATCGAAGCCGAGATGGCCTCTGCGATATCCTTTGCCAAGGACAGACCAAGGCCGGCGCCCTCACCCCGGCGGGTACGAGCCTCGTCCACCCGGTAGAAACGGTCGAAGACGTGCTCCAGCTCATCTTTGGCAATGCCGATTCCGCGGTCGATGACCCGGATATAAACTTCCGCTGGCTTCCTGCCAACCTGGATGACGATATGCTCATCGCTGTATTTGCGCGCATTATCCAGCAGAATGAACAAGAGCTGCTTCAGCCTGCGGCTGTCCGTCCAGCCGAGAACCCCGCCATCGGCTTCAACCTCCACCGTGCGGTTATAGGCATCGCGAAATGCGCGCGCGGAAGACTCCGATAATGTCACCAGATCCACCTGCTCCATTTCGACCTGCCATTGATCCTGATTGCGGGCAAGCAGCAGCAACTGCTCCGTCAGCTCCTTCATCCGGATCGCTTCCGAATGGATCGCTTCAACGGATTCCATGAATAGCTCGGGCCGGTCCAGACCTCGCCGCTTCAACAAACTGGCGTAACTCTCGATGATGGTGAGCGGTGTCTTTAACTCATGGGAAGCATTGGACACGAATTGCTCCTGCCTTGCATGATTGCTCTCCAGCAGCGTAATCATATCGTTGAATGCAGCCCCCATCTCCACCAATTCATCCTTCGACTTCTCCTTCAGCTCGATTCGCCGAAACCGCCCGCTTTGCCGGATCTCCCGCATCGTTTGGATCAAAGCCGTAATCGGCTGCACGATTAAACGCCCCAATATCCGCGTCGAGATGATGACCGGAACTAAGGCAATTGCGGTTACGGCGACCAGCACGATTCGCAGCACTTGGAGCGTCTCCATCGTAGCGGCAAGACTGCGGGCGACCTGGATATTGACCACGACCCCGTCTCTCCAGATGAGGGGCAGGGAAACCATCGTGTACCGGATATTTTCATACTCGACGACCTTCACCTGCCTCTTCGTATCGTAAGGCAGCTTGAGCTCATCCATATCCTCCCCGGAGGAAGTCACCCAAGTAGATGGATACCGTTTATTGGGTCCGAGCAATTGGATCTTCCCGTCCAGCGGCACATAGCTCCGAAGCAATTCGCCCACCGGGATCGTATCCGCAGCCTTGGCCATTTCCCTCGATATTCTGGAGTCCTCGGCTTCCGCTTGCTCCAGCTGGCTGTCCACCGTCATTTTGCTGAACACATAGTATACGGATAAGTTCATGACAATCAGAATGGCCGCCATCAGCACCGATGAATAGAGGTGGATTTTACTGCTCAGCTTCATGGGGTCTCTTTCAACACATAGCCGACACCGCGGACGGTGTGAATGAGCTCGGATGTGCTGTCATGATCGATTTTCTTGCGGACATAACGTATATATACATCGACGACGTTCGTGTCGCCGTAATAATCGTATCCCCATACGGCAGCGAGAATCTGCTCGCGGTTCAGCACCTGCCGTTTATTCTTCAGTAAGTATACGAGCAAGTCAAATTCACGCGGCGTCAGATCGATCCTTCTGCCATCGCGAATGACTTCCCGTGTACCTTCGTTCAATTTCAAATCCGCCGCCGTAAGCCACTCTCCTGCCGCCTGCTCTTCCGGCTCCTGCTTGCCTTGGAGCCGCAGCGCAGCACGAATCCGCGCCAGCAGCTCTTCGATCTGAAACGGCTTCGTAATATAATCATTGGCTCCAAGATCAAGCCCCGATACTTTATCCTCCACGGAACTCTTGGCTGTCAGTAGCAGTACGGCTGTGTGGGAATCATGGGCACGAATCCGCCGCAGCAGCTCAATCCCGCTCAAACCGGGGAGCATAACGTCCAGCAGAATTAAATCGACGTCCTGACTGCGGTATGCCTCCAGCGCATCCAGCCCGTTATCCGCCTTGGTGACCTGATATCCTTCACTCTCCAGCTCGATTTCAAGCAAACGGGATATTTTCGCTTCATCCTCAACAATTAGTATCTTCCCGCTCAAGCGCGTCCCTCCTACCGATCGTATCGAAATGGCTTCTTAACCCGGAACGCGTGCAGCCCACTTGGCCGCTTGCGTAATCATTAAACGCAGCTGAGGTTGGAGAAAGGACGGCTCGTGATGACCCGGCATCAAGAAGACAACGCGTCCGATGCCATACGTATGGCACCAGGCAGCAGGCCACTGCTTGCCTTCGAATTCATAATGCAGCAGCACGGTTTTTTCCGTAAACGGACTGAATATGAACCGGTAAGGCTCCTCATCCAGCACAAAAGGCTCCACGCCTTCCGTAATATCATGATCGGTCTCCCCCGGAACGAAGTACAGCTTCTCCATGGGCGGGTGTCCGTCAAAACGGGCGCCGATCAGCTGCGCCAGCTCATAACGATTGGCCAGCGTAACGCCGTTATGAATCACAAGCAAGCCGCCGCCTCCGCTTACATAGGATAGCAGACCTGCGGTCTGCCGGGGCGAAACGCGCTCGTCCCATAGGTCGCTGTAGGCGATGCAGAGCTCGTATGGGTAGAGATTGCTTTCATGCAGCATTTTATGATTTTCCGTGCACTGCACGGTGAACATGTCGTTCAGTAGGTGTGTCATTTGTTTATCGATGCCTTGCAGCGGATGAAACTTCGGGTGGGTATAGCTGCCAAGCAGCAATGCTTTTCTTTTATCCATCGGTCATCCTCCTATTTACTACTCAATATTTCACATGATCCTTAGGAACATGCATGAAGAAGCTGGCATGGACTGAAATCTCCCCAACTTCATTACGTTATATCATGACATTATTCTTGGTTTTGAGCAAAGTAGCGGCCAAGCGCCACCATCATGCTGCCCATTCGCTCTTCCTCGGGAACCACCATGCGTTCAATGCCTTCCTCGCGAAGCCCCTGAGCCGTAACCTTGCCGACAGCCGCTGCCACGACCGGTCCGCGGAACGCCTCCAGCACAGCCTCCAGCTTGCCATGGGCACGTGCATAATCCGCAAGAAAACGAAACTGGGGCGCGCTTGTAAAAGCAACCGCGTGAACCTTGCCGCCCACGATTTCGTCAACGAGTTGCGAAACATCCTCCTCCAGCGGCGGAATGTGCTTATAAGGCAGGATCTGCTCTACTACCGCCTCACGACTTTCCAGCCAATCCACCAGCTTCGGAGCAGACTCGCCATGCAGCTGAAGAATGACGCGCTTGCCCGACAGGACATGCGGCTCCAAAGACCGGATCAGCCCCGACGTACTGCCGTCATCATCTCTGACGACCGGTGCCAGCCCGCGCTTTTTCAGCGCATTGGCCGTTTTGTACCCTCTTGCCGCAATCGAGGTGCTCTGCAGCGTTTCATTCAATGTATCCAAAAGGCCCATCTGTTCTGCTGTATCATAAATGGCCTCCAGGCCGATTCCCGTCGTAAATATCGCCCACGGTGCAGGCGCCTTGAGCCAAGCTTCGATCGAACGGCGCAGTACTTCATCATCCAAAAATACGGTTCCCTGGGCCGGACGAAGCAGCGCGGTGCCACCCATCTTCTCCACCAGCTTGGCCATGTCTGCTGCCTTGCGCGGACCAGCTAAAGCGACGATCCGATCTTTCATATGCTGTGCCATGTTATATGCCCCACTCTCATCATTTTCTAGCTTGTGCATCCGTCAGTCTTACAGCTTCAAGCAGTTGATTCCAGTATAAAGGCCCCGCTCCTAGAGATAAAGCCACTTTGGTCTTATTCTTTCATAAAGCCCCCCTTTCCTGCCACAAACAAAAAAGCAGCAAAGGAATATAAGCTCCTTTACTGCTTCAACACGAAATATTCGGGGCATATTACAGCGCCCTTGAATCTCTTAAATCTTAAAGCGTTTCACCATCTCCTGCAGTTCTTCAGCTAAACGGCTTAAATCCGCAGCAGATGCGCTGACCTCTTCCATGGAAGCAAGCTGTTCCTGAGAGGCTGCCGATATGGTCTGGGTCTGGCTTGACGTTTGCTCTGACACCCCACGGATTTCTTCAACGGACTTTTTCGTAGAAGCTGTATCTTGAGCCAATTCCTTAGCCGATTTCGAAGTGGTTCTTACCTGGCCGGACACCGTGTTCACTGCCTTTTTGATACGAGAGAAGGAGCGTCCGGTCAGATCCGCTGCGTCAACGCCGTCCGATACCTTCTGCCTGGCGGCTTCCGTCATTTCCATGGTTCGTTCCACTTCTGCCAGTATTCCTATAATCAGCCCCGATATGTAATCCGCTGAGCTTTCCGACCTTTGAGCAAGCTTACGGATTTCCGCGGCTACAACCGCAAATCCTTTGCCCTGCTCCCCGGCTCTCGCAGCTTCGATAGAGGCATTCAGCGATAATAAACTCGTCTCCTTGGCAATGTCGGTAATGGCGGAAGCGATACCGCCGATCTCCTCGGTCCGCTCAGACAGCTGATGGATAACCCCATTCAGATCATTCATCGCATGATCAATATCCTGCATCGTCGCTGCTGCGGTAATCACCGTCTGGTTCCCTTCTCGGGCCAATTCCTCCGTCTGGTTCATGGCTTCAGTAACCTTCTCCAATACATCCGCAATGTCATCAGCATGCCGGGATACTTGAAGAATACCCTTCAGAATCTCCTCCGCGGCGTTCAACTGACGTTCACTGCCGGCGGCAACCTCCTGAATGGAAGACGTAACATGCTCGACGGCGCTTGTATTTTGCAGGGCGCTTGCGGACAATTGCTCTGAAGATGCGGAAACATTCTCCGTCATGGCTTTGACCCCGTGAACCATGTCCCTGAGACTATCCACCATCTGCTGAAAGTGATCGGCCAACTCGCCAATCTCGTCACGCTTGAAACCATTCATGCGAAGCGTCAGATCCCCCTCGCTAATGACTTCCGTCGCTTGGCGCATACGGCGGATCGGTTTGATCACAGAGCTTACATTCCAAGTCACCATGATTAAGGCGGCTAGCAGCGAAACGCTCATAACCACAATCATCGTTTGGCGGATGCCATTAACGGAGTCGTCAACCTCCTTAACAAACATGGTCCCGGCAATTTTCCATCCGGTTCGTTCATTCGTAATGTAGTTCAATTGTTGCTCGATGCCGTCATGATCATAGTGAAAATGACCGGTTGGCTGCTCATACATCTTGGAGACCCAAGCTTCCTTAGCCAACGCGTCCGTCCCTGCGTCATAATCGGGGTGAAACAGATATTTGTGATTTTGATCCAGCACCATCGTATAGCCTTCTTTACCTACCTGCACTTGGACCAGACTCCGGATGCTATGAAGGTCGAGGTCAATGCCCACGACACCTTTGCCGTCAGGCAGCATCTGAGCTAGCGTTACTACAATCAAGGAGCCCGTGTTCGAAGTATAGGGGGCTGTAATAATCGGTTGGCCCGATGCATTCATTGCCTGCTGGAACCATTCCGTTTGTCTAGGATCATAGTCGGACGGCAGCTTTTCCCCTGATGCCTTGATAATGCCAGCCTGTGCCGTACCGATAAAAACGTCCACCGTCTCCGGATGAAGTCCCAGGTACTGCTTCAGTGCATTGATAGTTGAACCCGCTTTCGCTTCGAGTTCCTTGTCGATTTCAGTGGACTTCATCGCCACGCTTAAATAATTCAGGTCATCGAACTTGGATTGCAGCGTGTGATTAATGATCTCATTCGCCGTCTCGACGCTCAGCGATGCACTGCGCAGAATTTCTTCCTCGACAGTTCCCTTGGCGTCACGGTAAGTGATAATACCGATAGCGCAGCTGGGCACAAGAAGCACGAGCAGAAATGTGAGAATCAGGTTTCTTCTAATACGATTAGCTCTTTTTTTCTTCATGGGTTTCTTTCCTTTCTAAACTGCAGTGAATCTCACCTGTCTTCTATAAAAAAATACTCCTTTCAACTTATCGGCATCTCTAAGACCATTCATTATGTAGTATATATAGGTAATTATTTCCACCAAAAGAGGGGTACCCATGTTATACGGGTACCCCTCTTGGTGGCGGTCATAAACCACCTCTATATAAAGGCCATCCATCCTGCACAGCGAAAAACAAAGATGGCTGGCTCTTATAAGTTCAAACTACGTTACTTCGGCTGATTGGAAGGTATGAATCCGCTCAGGTCTACACCAAGTCCGGCAGCGAGTCTTGCACCATATTCGGCGTCCGCACGGTAGAAATTGCATACGGCACGGAGCTGGATATCAGATTTGACCTGACTGAGGTCATCAACCAGATTGCGGATCAAATGATCCTTCTCCTGTTCCGTAAACGAACGGTACAATTCTCCGGCTTGGGTGAAATCATCTGTTTTTTCAATACGCTGGCGAACAACATGCCCGATGAGCGGTGCTTCGCTTTCATTTACAGTAGGGTCTTCCACAGGACCTGTTGTATAGCTGTTCGGCTCATAGTTTACCGGCGACGGATCTTGATTCACGTTCATCAAGCCATCACGTTGATGATTACGCACAGGAGCATACGGGCAGTTAATCGGGATCTGCAAATAATTTGCACCCAGTCGATGACGCTGCGTATCCGGGTAAGAGAATAGCCGGCCTTGCAGCAGTTTATCCTCCGACGGCTCGATGCCAGGCATCAATGCACTTGGGGAGAAAGCGACCTGCTCAACTTCGGCGAAGAAGTTCTGCGGGTTGCGATTCAAGGTCATGGTGCCGACCGTTACGAACGGGAAGCGATCCTCCGGCCAGGTCTTTGTAGCATCCAGCGGATCAAAGGACAATTCATCCATCTCTTCCGGGGACATCAGCTGTACCTGCAGGCGCCATTTCGGGAAATTCCCGTTTGCGATGTGCTCATGAAGATCACGGGTGGCGTGATTGAAGTCCCTGCCCTGCACTTCGACCACTTCGTCTGCATTCAGCGTTTTCACGCCTTGCACGGATTCCCATTTGTATTTAATGTAAGTCACTTTGCCTTCGCTATTCACCCACTTGAAGGCGTGGACACTGAAGCCATCCATTTCGCGATAGCTCGCTGGTGTGCCATGATCCGAGAACACCCAGGTCATCATTTGCGTGGATTCCGGGGACAGCGTCATGAAGTCCCAGTACCGGCCAGGCTCCTGGATGTTAGTCTCCGGTGAAGGTTTCAAAGAATGCACCATATCGGGGAATTTGATCGCGTCGCGAATAAAGAAGACCGGAATATGATTCCCTACAATGTCATAGTTGCCTTCCCCCGTATAGAACTTCACGGCAAATCCGCGTGGGTCACGTGCCGTTTCGGGTGACCCTGTTCCATGAATAACCGTAGAGAAGCGAACGAACACAGGAGTTTCCTGACCAATTTCCTGCAGGAATGCAGCTCTCGTATAAGGCTTCATGTCGTGCTCCACAACAAATGTGCCATGTGCACCTGCCCCGCGGGCATGAACGACACGCTCCGGAATCCGTTCACGGTCGAAGTGGGCGATTTTTTCGATCAGATGATAATCCTCAAGCAGCGTCGGTCCGCGGCGTCCTGCCGTTTTGGAGTTTTGATTATCTCCGACTGGAGCCCCTTGATTGGTTGTCATTCTATCCATATATGAACCCTCCATCATTTCTATAATTGATTTTAGACTGAATCTAAATTTATGATTTGATTGTATCACTGGAGAATCCATTGGATCATGATTGTCGCATGAGTGTTATATGACCCTTCTATGATCGTTATATGAAGGTCGAATGAATTCATTTTGAGTACAGCAAAATGAACAAAAAAAGGGAGGGGGATTAGTCCGCCAGGCGGTATCCCACTCCTCTTACCGTTGCAATATAGCGCGGGGCTCCCGCGTTGTCGCTCAGCTTTTTACGCAAGCTTTTGATATGGACGTCGACCACATTGCTGCCGCCCATAAAATCCGTATCCCAAATTTTGCACATCAGGTCCTCACGCGTGCAGACGGCTCCTTCGCTGTCCAGCAAGAGCATCAGCAAATGATACTCTGTCTTGGTCAAATGGATCGGAGTGCTGCCCCGGTGAATGGTCATTTTATCCCGATCAATGGATAAGTCTTTATAGATGAGGCCGCGCATGACCTCTTCTCCACCCGACAATCCGGCAGCAGGAGAGAACAATCGGATGGTTCGCTGCACCTGATACATCATCGTATCTTTGGAACGGGCAGGCCATACCATAAGCTCTTCGTTTAACAAACTTGAACCTGCTTTGCTCATTAACTCTTCCCCTACTAGGTATAGAATCGGAATAGAGGAATGTTCGGGCAGCAGGAGTTCCTTCTCCTTGTTGAACGCCGCCATATTCCGGCAGCCCGTCATATCGGCAATAATCAGTCCTGTATTCAATGCCGACTGAAGACGCGGTTCCCATTTGCGGAACATCATCACCTCGAAGCAGTTCTCGGTCAAGGTAATGAACATTTCATTCACCCGTCCGGGGGAACGGCTTAATAACGCAGCCCGCAGGGTTGTGGGACAAGCATCCCCTATCGCCATCGCGATCGGCGTCGTCGGACGAACATACAGATTGCCGGACTGGAAATCAGGAAATGAATAGACCGTTCCCAGTTCCGTCATTTCTTCCGTTTGGTTTGACATTCTGGACACACCCCCCCGAATACGACGTGAGCATGATGGATGACGTAATTGGTTTCACCGGCTACCGTAGCAGCCCAATCCTCTGGCACCTCCGTCATGACCTCGTCCACTTTACCGCATACTTCACAAATAATATGTTGATGATCGTCCATACGGGCATCGTACCGGCTCGCGCTCTCGCCCAGCTTCAATTCACGGATCAGCTGCTTATCCGTCAAATAACGCAGGGAATTATAAACCGTTCCGTACGCTAAATTATATCCTTTCTCCACCAGCCGGTTCATGATATCCGCAGCAGTCGGATGATCATGCGATTCCCGAAGGACATCGTACACCGCTTGGCGTTGCGTCGTCAGATTTAAAGATTTCAAGGTATTCACCCTTTTAATTTATTTTTAGATCAAGTATAAATCCTATTCTCTTCAAGGTCAACATCCCGTGCCAGAATTTCCGCTGGTAATCTTTAAGATTTCTTTAGATTCAATTAAAAATTCCTTTAGCTTGTGTGGTTAGAATTAGAACATACATAAAACGATGAGACATATATAGCCCGCCAAAGGAGGCGATCGATCGCCATGGAATCCATAGCCAAGCATCCCAGTCATGTACCGTCATCCCCTGAACGATCCCGACGGCAAGCCGGCACGATTCGGCATAAACCTGCGAAGCCCCGCAAGGGACGCACAAGATTAAGCTTGCTCCTGCTATTGTTTAGCGTCATTCTGATGGCCGTGTTCATAGCGCGGGTGTTTATTCCTCCTCCCATCAAAGCCAGTTCGGCCATCTTGATTCATGCAGATACCGGCCGCGTGCTCTATGCTATGCATGCCGATCTTCCCCTTCCTCCCGCGAGCATGTCCAAGATGATGACCGAACTGCTGGTGCTGGATGCTGTTCGTTCCGGGCAGCATGCTTGGGACGAGAATGTACCGGTCAGCCGATATGCCGCAGAGGTGCCCGGTTCAGGCATCGGCATGCATGAAGGCGAACGTTATACGTTGAAGCAGCTGTTCGAAGCGCTCATCATCCATTCGGCCAATGATGCGGCCGTAGCTATTGCGGAGCATCTCGGCGGGTCGGAGTCCCGATTCGTGGAGAGCATGAATGCCCGGGCGAAACAAATCGGCCTCTCTGATCGCACCGTATTCGCCAATGCTTCCGGTTTGCCTGCCGCTGACCTCGCTCCCTTTGCCGAAGCGGCCACCGAACGCGATACCGTCATGACGGCCAGGGATTCGGCCATGCTGGCCCGATGGCTGCTTAACAAACATCCGGATTTGCTCGAGGTAACCAGCCAGCGCGATTTGCCTGTTCCGCAGAAGAAGCTTTCCCTGCATACCACCAATCTTATGCTGCCTGGCGAGCCGCATTCTTACGAAGGTAATGACGGATTTAAGACCGGATACACCCGCTCCGCCGGTTATTGCTTTACCGGAACTGCGTCGCGGGGTGGAAATCGGCTGATTTCCGTCGTGATGGGAACCGGGGATGCCGATCAGCGGTTTACGGAAACCCGGAAGCTGATGGATTACGGATTCGAACGGCAAGGCATTCTTTCGAATCTCCTATCCGCCCTTTTTTAATTGTTGTCATAGAAGAACTCACGATTTTGAAGGCCAAGCTGCACTCTATGGGGTCGATTTAGGGTACACTGTTCGTAAGGAATCATCGTTTCCAATGGGGCGATTTACTGGAGGATATCTTAATGAGAAGTATATTAATCGTAGATGATGATAAAGAAATTTCCGGGCTGATTTCTATCTATCTGGAGAATGAGGGTTACCGCGTAATCCAAGCCCATGACGGGGAGGAAGCACTGCTGGCCATGACCACCAATAACGGGGGGGTGGATCTCGTGATTCTGGATGTCATGATGCCTAAGCTGAACGGGATTGACACCTGCCGCAGAATTCGCGAAACCTCGTCCATTCCCATCCTGATGCTGAGCGCCAAGAGTGAGGATATGGATAAAATACTGGGGCTGATGACCGGCGCGGATGACTATATGATCAAACCGTTCAATCCGCTGGAGCTGACGACTCGCGTCAAAACACTGCTGCGGCGCTCCACCCTGTACAATGCCGAACTCCATCGGGAGGACAGCGAGCGGATCGAGATCGATGGGCTCGACATTAACCGAACCACGCATGAAGTAACGGCCAACGGCAAAGCGATCTCTCTGACGGCGAGAGAATTCGAGATTCTGTATTTGCTTGCCCGCCAACCGGGGAGAATCTTTAGCGCCGAGGATATCTTCCAGCAGGTCTGGAAGGAGAAATATTACGTATCCAATAATACGGTCATGGTGCACATCAGCAACTTGCGGGACAAGCTCGAGAAGGAGCTGGGTTATAAGCTCATTCAAACGGTATGGGGTGTCGGGTACAAAATCCATGCGTAAACTGCAATGGAAGATCATCACGCTGTTCTTTGTCGGCGGAGCCCTGACCCTGTCCATCCTGTTCATCGCCCAGCAGATCATCCGAATGATCGGTCGGGAATACTGGAAGGAGCCTTGGGTAAACACCCTTTTCAGAGTTGATCGTACTTTGGAGGATTTCTTCGGTTTCCCCATCATCCCGACGATCATCGGCATCATGCTATTTATCTGCATGGTATTGCTGCTGAGCCAGAGCACCATTCGTCAAATCAACCACTTAATGGAGGGTACACAGCGTTTGGCGAAGGGCGAATTGGATGAAGAGATTATCGTTAACTCGAATGACGAACTGGGCCAGATGGCAACGCACATCAATCAAATGGCCAAGCAGCTCAAGCTATCGCTGGAAGAGGAACGAATGGCGGTCCAATCCAAGAACGAGCTAATCAGCAACGTATCGCATGATCTGCGCACCCCCCTCACCTCCATCATCGGGTACTTGCGGCTGGTCAATGAAGACCATTACAAGGATGAAGTCGAGCTCCGGTATTATACCGATATCGCGTATGATAAGTCGCTGCGCCTGGGCGGACTCGTGAACGATTTGTTTGAATATACACGAATGGGGTACTCCCCGATGAACCGTGTTGACATTAATTTGGTGGAGCTGCTCGCACAATTGGCCGTGGACTTTTCACTAACCGGGCAGCAGGAAGGCGTACAGGTCAACTTCACGCCTAAAACTGAGAAAATCATGATCTCCTCGGACGGGGATAAACTGATGCGCACCTTCGAGAATCTGCTGTCCAATGCGGTACGGCACGGACGGGAAGCCGGGGTGGTGGATTTGAAGGTATCAAGTGATTCGAAGTTTGCCGTCGTACAGGTCATCAATTACGGCCCCCCGATCCCTCAATATGCGATCCCCTATCTGTTCGAGCGGTTCTACCGGGCGGACGAATCGCGCACCGATCAAACCGGCGGCTCCGGACTTGGCTTGGCTATCGTAAAGACCATCGTGGATGCCCATCACGGCACGATTCAGGTGACCAGTAATACGGAACGGACGATGTTTGAAGTTCTCCTACCTTTGGAGACTCCTGAAAATTAACAAAATAAAACATTTAATATTCGACATACAATTCCATTTTCCGATAAAATAGGGGGTGAATGTCTTCATCGCCTTGCCGCCCTTGTGCAAGGTACATGAAAGGAATGATCCCCCATGACTAATATACTATTTACCAACTTTTGTATATTTGTGACTTTCTTATACTTGTCCGGACTGCTGTCCAAAAAATATGTAGCAGGCGTTGTGACACCGTCCATCAGCGTTAAGATCAACGCTGGACTGCTCTTTGGCATTTACGGGATCATCTTGATGTACTATTCTTTCCCGATTGACCCCCGGTTTTTCGCGGATTTGCGGCATTTGGCCATTGTAGTGATCGCCAGCTACTTGGGTTGGCTTCCATCCCTGATTGCCGGCGTGCTCATTGCGCTCGGGCGATTGATTCTGTTCGGCATGTCCGCTTCCTCTGCCATTGCGGGAGCCGGCATGCTACTGATCGGCATCATATGCGGGACTGTATCTCGTATCCATTGGAATCGTTTAAACAAAATGCTGCTCATGAGCGTATCGAGCATGCTGGTGCTCCTAGGCATTATGTGGATGAATATCCAGGACCACCATAAGGTATATACTGTCTTCACGCAGCACCTTATCATATCCGTCCTCGCCACGGTGGTCATCTACATGTTGACGGAGTATATCAACACGTCCAATCAACTATTTCTGCAGATGAAGAAAAATGCGGAAACGGATTACCTGACCAGTCTTCACAATTTGCGCCAGTTCGAGCAGCTGTTGTCGGAACGTTTTCTCGAAGCCCAGCATTTCAGCGAACGGCTGGGTGTTCTTGTCGTGGACATTGATCATTTCAAAAAAATAAACGACACCTACGGCCATGCGGCCGGAGATGCCGTTTTGCAGCAGCTCAGCAAAGTGCTGAGGGAGCATTCCCGTTCTTTTGATGAAGTGTCCCGCAACGGCGGGGAAGAATTCTCGGTGCTGGTCCCGGAAGCGACCATTGACGAGACGGCCGCTATTGCAGAACGAATCCGGGCCGCCGTAGCGGATCATATCTTTGTCCTGGAAAACGGAACCAGGATCCAGATCACCGTGTCGATTGGGGCTGCCGTACATCCCGATACAATCCGGTCGAAAAGTGCCAAGGAACTGCTCCAGCAAGCAGACCGCGAACTGTACCGCGCCAAGGACAGCGGACGCAACCGCGTATGTTCCGCTCCCGAAATCCATGATCTGATTCTTTCTTAATTCGAATCCGCCTTCAGTATTTCTTCAATGGCAGTCAGCGTATCTGAAGAGAGCTTAATACCGGAAGCCTTCACATTCTCTTCCACCTGCTCCGGACGGCTGGCCCCCACCAGTGCACTAGCTACGTTGTTCTGACGCAGAATCCAGGCCAAAGCCAACTGGCCGACGGTCATACCCAGCTCGCTTGCAACGACTCCCAGGGCCTGCACCTTCTGAATGCGGTCTTCACTCATTTTAAGCCGGTCGGCTCCAATCTTCGATGCGCGGCTGTTCTCCGGCACGGCTTGCTTGGAGGCGTACTTTCCCGTCAGCAGCCCTTGCGCAAGAGGAGAATAGACCACTTGACCAATGCCCTTCTTCTCGCCTAACGGGATGATCTCTTCCTCGATCTTGCGCTCGAACATGTTGTACAGCGGCTGATTCACCACGATGCGATCCAGCAAATAGCGGTCCGCCACGGCCAATGCCGCTTCCATCTGGGCAGCGGTCCACATACTGACTCCTACATAGAGCACCTTGCCTTGCCGGACAAGGTCATCCAGCGCCCGCAGCGTTTCCTCTATCGGTGTTTCTTCATGATATCGATGACAGTAATAGATGTCGACGTAATCGGTTCCCAGCCGCTTCAGACTCGCATCGCACTGCTCTCTAATATGTTTGCGGGAAAGTCCCTGATCATTGGGTCCGTCCCCCATCTTGCCGAATACCTTCGTGGCCAGGACATAGGATTCCCTTGGGAATGCTCTCAAGGTTTCCCCGACAACCACTTCAGCCGCTCCCTGGGCATACACATTCGCTGTATCAAAAAAATTAACGCCGAGTCCATATGCGGTCTGAATCGACTTCACCGCATTCTCCCGTTCCACATATCCCCCGTACGTCAGCCAGCTCCCGAGACTGATATCGCTAACCTTCAGTCCGCTTCCGCCCAATCTTCTAAATTCCATATGTGAAACCTCCTTCATACAAGATAGATGCTTATTCTTTATTGTAACATCTTCCTGTACGATAGACAGATGTGCCCTGTCTAACGTTTATAACCGGTCGACTTTATTTTCACCATGACCGATACATTAAACTTGGCATGGGGATACATGGCGTCCCATTCCTCCATCTCCGTCTTATTGTTCCAGTGCGTCCCTCCATACCGAAGGCCGAAACCCAGCGGGTCTAGGCCCGTTTTCTGAATTTTCTCCAGCAAGTTTTTCACCGCTTGGGATAGTTCCTTGCTAAACTGCTCTTCGATCTTATGCAGACCCTTCTGATTCAGTTGTGTTGGATCCTCTTTCTCTTCCAAAATCGCCGTTATCCGAATATTGAAATCAATCGTTTCTTCCCCTGGTTTATCCGTTACGATCTTGTATCTTGCTCGGGTTCTATCCGTGTTGATTTCAAGCAATTTGCCGTCCATTTTCGTCCCGAAATTCGTGCTTAAATTACGACGATCCAACAGGTTAAACAGCCTGGTTTCATCCGGCGTCAGAATCACCTTCACCTTGTCCTTATCCATCAAGGCTACTCTCTCGATATTCAGGATCTTGTCAGTGGTAGTTTCCACAACGGGCATGACCGGATCTTCCCCTTCCTCTAACATTCGGCGGGACAAATCGAAGGAGTATGTCCTAGTAATGAAGGGAGATTCCGTCCCATCCTCGCTGAGCGCCAGAAATATTGCGTTCCCGGCAATCCGCTCCGTTGGAGGATCCGTCTTTAATACGGCTTCTGCCGAAGGAATGGCGACGGCTGGATACATTAAGAGCTGCATATCCCGCCTCCGAACGGTCCAGTCCTGGATTTTGCTGATATTTTTTCGAGCATATGCTTCGCCGTACATGACCCCCTTGCAATGACCAAAGTCAAGTTCCTTATCTACTTTGGATTTGACCTCCCTGATCGCTTCCGCAATACTTGTTGATTCTTGTGTAATAAGGAAAGACTTCTTATCCCCAATCTTAGGGTCTCCTGAAGGAATCGCCATTTTGAAGGTAAATCGGTTCATATCGGGGTTTTTCTCAGAGACGTCAATACCAATGGACACGACAAAAAGTCTGAGATCGATATCCCTAAAATCACATCCCGACACAAATAAAAAAGAGCAGCACATGAGCCAGACCAGCCATCGTTTCAGGTCTTTCATGCCTTCTTCCTCCTTTTCCTCCATACCGCATAGAATAATAGGGCAATGAGCAGGAATTCCCCAGCGAACCGGACGTCCAAAAAGACAATCGCCATATCATTTAATATGTATTGATTAACGATAAACGACGTGCCGAAGATAATCAGGGAAAAGAGGAGAAGCACCCACCATTCGAATTTCCTCCTTTTAGACATCGCTTCCCCCTTATCGACCTTTAATCCGAAGCCTCCCAGAATCAACTCCTTGCCCACATGCCAATGAACGATGGAATTCACGAGGGAGAGGCACATATACACCACGTAGAAGACATAAATCATCCGTTCTATGATGAAATAACGAATCCGAAGCGAGTCCACCGTCGAGAAGGCAGGATACACGTGTCCTCCGGCGCCCGCGGCTCCCAATATGCCGATGGATGCAAAGATCGAAACCAGAAGGGTAAGAATACTAACCACCACAATCGCCCAAATATGCCGCACCCTGAATCGGTGAAATATCCGATTAAATACCACCATGTTCACGTAGCCAGTAAAAATATAGGTTGCCGCGGCTACAGTCCCGTAATTGGGCATGTTCCATGCATGGGTAATGATCTGCCTTACGGCATCCCAACTGAAATACGGATTGCTGAAGATACGCCATGACATATAAGCGATGATGGGGACGGTAATGTACAGAATCATCTCCAGGGCATAAAGAATGGACTCAGAATCCAGCCTGGCACTAAGTGCAACCACCACCAGAAATCCCATCAGAACGATATAGGGTGATACATCCGGACTGATGTATCGGGAGGTAATATCAACGAAACTGACCAAGGTAATGACGCTGGAGAAATACCACCCGAGTCCGTATAAAACAAGCAGGATGCCGGATATCCACTTGGGCATAACCGAATGAAAAATCTCCGGCAACCCCTGTCCCGGGAATTGTTGGATCAGTTTTACGAAAGTAAACATCACAAAGACACCAATTGGAATGGACACCAGGATCGACATCAGCGCACCGTCAAAGCGATCCGTAATCAAGATGCGGGGGACAAAAATAATCAGGTTGATGGTTGCATTGAGCAGGAAGAGGTAATATAAATATTTATTTCTAACCACTTCGCTGATCTCCTTTCTTGTTCCAATCCATCGCAAACATCTTCAAGTAGGGTTTGCCAAAGGACCTGAGGCTCGTAAGATACATGATCATGGCCACGATGCCCAGAACGATGCCAACCAAGCCGAAGAAGGTGGCCAGGACAATGAACAAATACTTCGTGACACGGATGCCCGAACTCATCATCGTGATCGGGATCACGAAATTTGTTATTGCAACCGCGGAAACCAGAATGATCATGATGTTACTAACCAATCCCGCCTCCGTAGCAGCGGTTCCCAAAATGAGACCCCCTACCGTGGTAGCGGTCTGACCAATCGCTTTGGGCAGCCGAACACTCGCCTCCGTCAGAAACTCCATCGCCAGCAGCATGAAGATCACTTCAAAGAAAGACGGATACGGCACCGTAGCCCTGCTTCCCGCAATAAGCAACGTAACCTGCATCCTCAATATTTCCGGATTATAGGAGGTGAAGGCCACATAAAGGCTTGGCATCAGCACGGTGACAAACAATGCGATATACCGGATTCCCTTGAGAAACCAGCCGATCGGAGGAAGCTGTATTTTGTCATCCATCGCCGTAAAGAAATCATTGAATATAGCCGGCAGTAGAAGAGCATACCCCGTTGAATCCATCAACACAGCGATCTTTCCTTGAGATATATTCAATACGGTCCGGTCAGGGCGTTCGGTCAGCATGAGCGTCGGATACAGACGGAATTTAGGATGCATTGTATGTCTTTCGATTTCGGAGGCCGATTGCACAATATCCGCCTTGATCTCGGACAATCGCTTCCTAAGCTCCTCTAATACCGTTTCTTCCACTTTGCATGCATCATACATAATAATGATTCGAGTCTGTGATATCTTGCCAAGGGTCATGAATTCCGTCTTCAAATTTTCAGTTTGGTAACGGTGGCGAATCAGATTCAAGTTCACCTCGATATTTTCCGTAAACGAATCATTGGGACCCTGAATGACGTTCTCCGTACTGGCGGGTTGGATGAAGCCTGCATTAACCAATACGGCATCAAACAGGAGCACACTGTCCCGAACGAATACGGCTACGCATCCCCTAAGTATATTACGGAGCAGTTCCTGTTTATCTTTCGGCTCCACACTTGAGGGAAAGGATCGGATGAATTGGTCGTATAACTCCAAGGAATTCAGCTCATAGAAACGGTTAATCAAATTATCGTTAATCATAGCGGGGTCGCACATGCTCTTAAGATAAATCAATAACGCATGCTCACCTTCATTCTTCAGCTCACGCTGCTCGATATCCCCGACATTACGGAGATGTTCTTGCAGGCATTGCCTGGCTTCCTCCGCATTTAGATATTGTTCGCTGGTCATGATACCACCCCTCATTCACTAAATTCCGGTTCTCCCGCTGTTCTTTAGGTTCTGCGCAAATGTCCCAAATTATTTACAATCATCCAGAAAAACTTAGGAAGACTGTGAATCGAAATCACCTAGTTTCTAATCATTCCCATGTGGTAATAATGAAGACAAGAGTCGGAGTTTAAGGGCAACGCCCATAGAAACTGAGGAGGAATCGAGAATGAACCCATCCAATTCATTGCATCAAGAACTGCCGCAATTTCCGGAGTCGCTGTGGGTAGCGACAACCGAACTGCCCGCTTTCCCCCGCTTAGCCGAAGATATTGAGGCGGATGTTGCCATCGTTGGAGCCGGCATAACCGGCATTACAACCGCTTATCTGCTTGCTAAGGCAGGCAAGGATGTCGTGCTGATCGAAGCAGGGCAAATCCTGAACGGAACCACCGGTCATACAACAGCTAAGGTTACGGCACAGCATGGGCTCATCTATCATGAATTTATGCATCATTTTGGGGAGGAGAAGACAAGACTCTATTACGAAGGCAATCGGGAAGCGATTGAATTCATTCGGGATATTATTGGCGGAGACGAAGGGAAATTCGGGCTGAAGCTGGAGGATGCCTATATCTACGCTCAACAGGAGGACAAGTATCTCTCGAAGCTGGAGGATGAAATCAAAGCCTATGAAAAGCTCGGCATTCCGGGAGAATGGCAGGATAGCCTTCCCCTGCCTATGCCGATTCGGGGAGCCATTAAGATGCCCGGACAATATCGATTCCACCCTTTGCAATATCTTAAGCATCTGACCGAACAATTCCTGAAGCTAGGAGGACGGATCTACGAGAACACGACCATGGATGAAAAGGCCGAAACCGATGGACCGATCACACTCCTGACCAAACGGGGCGGTCACCGGATTACTTGCAATTACGCAGTATCGGCCTCTCATTTTCCGTTCATTGACGGGAAAGGACTGTTCTTCACGCGGCTGCATGTGGGACGCTCCTATGCCATTGCAGTCAAACCTGAAACCGCTTATCCGGGCGGGATGTATTTAAGCGTGGATCAACCGACCCGTTCCCTGCGGTCCGCTTCTTATGGCGGTGAGGATTTGGTTATCGTTGGAGGCGAGAATCATCCGACTGGCCGCAGCATCTGCACCCATCAGCATTACGAAAACCTGGAGCTGTTTGCAGGAAAGCTGCTGGGCGCTTCCGCGATTCCTTATCGCTGGTCGGCCCAGGACCTGATTACCCTGGACAACATGCCTTACATCGGGCCGATCACATCCAATCAGGACCGGATCTTTGTCGCGACAGGCTTCCGAAAATGGGGCATGACAACAGGAACATTGGCCGCGAATATCATCTGTGATCAAATCTTGGAGAAGGATAACCGTTACGCCGACGTCTTCAACCCGTCCCGCTTCATCGCAGATCCAAGCATCAAAACATTTGTTGCACAAAATGCTATGGTTGCGAAAGATTTCGTTTCCGGCAAGTTCGAAATGTCCCATGCTGATATTACCGAGTTGAAGGCAGGCGAAGGCGCCATCGTCCGCCATAACGGTCAGCGCGCCGGGGCTTACAAGGATGATAAGGGGAATCTCCATCTCGTGGATACGACATGTACCCATCTCGGCTGCGAAGTGGAATGGAATGAGGGCGAACGCTCATGGGATTGCCCTTGTCACGGATCACGCTACCGTTATAATGGCGAAGTGATTGAAGGGCCGGCCATTGAGCCGTTGAAGCAGTTGGACCCGGAGAGCTAAGCGGACGCTGCGCTCCCTCAAGGACTCTAACCTAAAAGAAGTGAAGCCTATGCGAGCTTCACATCTTTTTTTATAACAGGGGACTTCACACCGGAGTGGCCTAAATTCAACCAAAAATAACATATTTCTGGTATAATAAGCTTACAAATCATTACGGGAGGGACAGCTATGGTTCTAGTCCCTGAGTATTTGGATCGGATTAAAGAGGACGTCTCGGAGAAAAAAGCGCAGGAGAAGCTACGCGGTATCCGGCAGCAAAGCCCTTAGTGATTTTTTAATGACCCTTGCTGCTGCAGGTGCCTTCATTGTGGTGGCTGCCATCTTTGGTTTTATCTTGTATAACATACGATATTAGAAGCCCTTCCCCATGCTTCCAAGACGGTAAGTCTCTGAAGTTTATACTTTCTTGCAAGTCCAAAAAGGCACCCGTCAGGGTGCCTTTTTCATGTTACGACCTGGCCTGGATTAACCTAGTAAGCCAGCCTAAGCGATTTCTGGTGCCGGCTCCTCGCGGTAGGCCTCAAGCGACCGGTCCACGATGACCTGTATAAAATCCGGATCCATATCCTGAATCCATGGCATGGCGTTATTCCAAGCATTTTCCTCGATTTGAAGCGCGATCTGATTCTGCTCCCATTCATCCACCGTTCGATCCATCTGGTCACAGAGTTCTGTCAGCATCAGGTCCATCGAATGGCCCAGCTCATGTGCGAATACTACCGCAAAATAGGCATGAAACAGCTCAAGTGTCCCAAACAGCTGCAGACACTGCTGGCGTATGACTTCGGTATACATCGTCACGCTGTGCGAATTCATAACATATTTCCCGCCGATTAACCGGCCCCCTGGGAAATACGCCTCCATCTCCACGGTGACACTGCTGCCCGACCGACGTAGAAGCTCTTGCGTAATTCGGTTCAGTTCGGACTTATTCAATAATGATCATGGCTCCCTTTAAAGATCTAAACATAAACATCATTATAAAAGAACCATATGAAATTGCAACAACCAATATGCCTGCTAGCTTACTCTAAACCTACCAAAAACCTTTAATTAAGCCAAAAAAAGAAGACCCACTCGCACTCCAATGGGTCTTCTTATGATGGTAATCCTCGCCTCGCTATCCAGCCTCATGCTGGTCGCTGAATTGACTGTTATACAGGTCCGCATAGAAGCCGCCTTGAGACAGCAGCTCTTCATGGGTTCCTTGCTCGATAATGCTGCCCTTGTTCATGACCAGAATCAGGTCCGCATCCCGGATCGTGGACAGCCGATGCGCAATGACAAAGCTGGTTCGGTCCTTCATCAGCTCATTCATCGCTTTCTGGATATAGAGCTCTGTCCGCGTATCCACGCTGCTGGTGGCCTCGTCGAGGATCAGAATCGATGGATTGGCCAGAATGGCACGCGCAATCGTAAGAAGCTGCTTCTGCCCTTGCGATATGTTGGAGGCCTCCTCGTTCAGAACGGTATCGTAGCCGTCCGGCAGTGTCCGGATGAAGTGATCCGCGTGAGCCGCTTCCGCCGCTCGGATGATCTCTTGTTCCGTGGCGCCTTCGCGTCCATATCCGATATTGTCCCGGATTGTCCCGTTAAAGAGCCATGTATCCTGCAGCACCATTCCGAACAGGCTGCGGAGTTCACCGCGTCGAAGAGCCGTAATATCTGTGCCGTCTATCGTAATCTTGCCCTTATTCAGCTCATAGAACCGCATCAGCAGATTAATAAGCGTAGTCTTGCCTGCACCGGTCGGGCCGACGATGGCGACCGTTTGCCCGTGCCTTACGTCCACATTCATATCCTCGATCAGAAGCTGGTCTGCTTTATAGCCGAAACTCACGTTCTCGAAAGACACGTCGCCAAGTGGCTGCTTGAGTGCTGCCGGAGCTGTATGCTCTGACACTTCTTCTTCCTCATCCAGCACTTCAAATACGCGCTCTGCCGATGCTATGGTAGATTGAATGACGTTCGCGATATTCGCAAGCTGGGTGATCGGCTGCGTGAATTGGCGTGAATATTGGATGAATGCTTGAATATCCCCGATCTCAATCGCTCTACGGGTAACGAGCACGCCGCCGACAACACTGACGATCACATAACCGATATTGCCGACAAAACCCATCAGCGGCATAATGGTACCCGATATAAACTGGGCTCTCCACCCGGCATCATAGAGCTTATCGTTGACCTCATTAAATTGCTCCATGGACTGTCGTTCCCGGCCAAAGGCCTTCACCACTTTATGACCTGTGTACATTTCTTCCACATGCCCGTTCAGCTCACCCAAATGCTTCTGCTGAGCCACAAAATGCTTCTGCGAGCGTTTGGCAACCACAATTGTAACCACCACACTAAGCGGTAGGGTCAGAATAACTACTAATGTCAACAGCGGGCTGATCGTGAGCATCATCACGATGACGCCAACCAGCGTGACTATCGAGGTAATCATCTGCGTCAAGCTTTGCTGAAGCGTGCTGCTGATATTGTCCATATCGTTGGTCACCCGGCTAAGCGTTTCCCCATGTGTCCGAGCGTCGAAATATTTAAGCGGCAAACGGCCGAGTTTGTTGTAAACATCCTTGCGCAAATCATACACGGTCCGCTGGGCCACACCAGCCATAACATATTGCTGAATGTAAGCAAACAGAGAGCTTAAGAGATACAAGCCTGCAAGCCAGAGCATGATCGTCCGAATCGCGTCAAAATCGATCCCGGCCCCCGGCACGCCTTGCATCTTAGCCATGAAGCCTTTGAACAGGATCGTGGTTGCATCCCCCAATATTTTCGGGCTCACGATGCTGAATATCGTACTGAGAATAGCTGCGATCAAGACGATCATCAGCTTGCCGGTATGCGGTTTGAGATATCGCGTTAACCGGCGAAAAGTGCCTTTGAAATCCTTGGCTTTCTCCCCCGCCATTCCAGGTCCGTGCGGGCCGCCGCCAAAGGGACCGCCCGGTCCCCGAGGATGTCCTCCCCGTTTCTTCTCACTCATGCGATCTCCTCCTCTGACAGCTGCGAGGTAACGATTTCGCGGTACACATCGCTGGAAGCCATAAGCTCCTCATGCGTGCCGATTCCGGCTATGCGTCCCTCATCCAGCACAATAATACGGTCAGCGTCCATGACGGTGCTTACCCGCTGAGCAACAATCAGAACGGTAGCTTCCGTCGTTTCCTCGCGGAGCGCTGCGCGAAGATTGGCATCCGTCTTGAAATCCAGCGCCGAGAAGCTGTCGTCAAACACATAAATCTCGGGTCTCCGAACCAGCGCCCTTGCAATCGAGAGCCGCTGCTTCTGACCTCCGGATACGTTGCTGCCGCCTTGCGAAATCTCGGCATCGTACCCGCCTTCCATGGATGAGATGAAATCGGCCGCCTGAGCAACCTTCGCAGCATGCCGGATTTCCTCGTCCGTCGCATCTTCTTTACCATAGCGGATATTCTCCGCGATAGTTCCGGTGAAGAGCAGCGCCTTCTGCGGCACGAATCCGATCCGGTTCCGCAGGTTCTCCTGCATCATTTCCCGGATATCCGTACCATTGACGAGGATCCGCCCCGAGGTCACGTCATAGAAACGAGGGATTAAGCTGATCAGCGTCGATTTACCCGAACCGGTTCCGCCGATAATGGCGGTGATTTCACCCGGCCCGGCATGGAAGGAAATATCGGATATGGCGGGCTCCTCTGCACCCGGATAATAGAAGGTCACATCCTGGAATTCAATCGATCCCTGCTGCACGCCGGTATTGCGCGGCTGCTTCGGATCATGGATCTCCGGCATCATGTTCAATACCTCATTGATCCGGACCGCCGATGCCTGTGCACGCGGAATCATGACAAACATGACGGATAGCATGATGAGAGAGAACATGATCATCATTGCATATTGGAGAAATGCCATAAGGTCACCGACCTTCATATGGCCACTATCGATTCGCAGCCCCCCGAACCAAACAATCGCCAGTGTTGCAAAGTTCATGACCAGCATCATGACAGGCATCATCGCACCCATGATTTTATTCACTTTAATGGAGGTGGCTGTCAAATCCTCATTCGCATCATTAAAACGGACGGTTTCATGATTCATCCGGTTAAATGAACGAATGACCCGGATTCCGGTCAGATTCTCCCTTAGCACGCGGCTCAGTGTATCGATCTTCACCTGGATCGCTTTAAAGAGCGGAATCCCCTTTTTGGCGATGAGGAAAATAGCCAGGGCCAGAATCGGCAGGACGATGAGAAGTACCGTGGTCAATCCAGGGTCTCTCGATACGGCCATTATAATGCCCCCGATACACATCATCGGAGCAAGCGCCATCATGCGAAGGATCATGATCGTGACCTGCTGCACCTGCGTAATGTCGTTCGTTGTACGGGTAATCAGGGATGCCGTACCGATCTTGTCAAATTCCTGCAGCGTGAAATTCTCGACATGGGAGAAGACGCGTCCCCGAACAATTTTCCCGAATCCCGTAGCTGATTTGGATGCCAAATAACTCGCGGCAATGGAGCACAACATGCCCCCAGCTGCTACCAGGAGCATAAAGCCGCCCACACGCCAAATGTAAGGCACATCTCCCTTCACGATGCCGATATCCACGATGTCCGCCATCAAGGTTGGCAGGTAAAGATCAGATAGACACTGGAAAAATGTGAACAGCAGGACAAAAATGACCGCTGTCCGGTACGGTTTCAAATAGTGAAACAGTTTTAACAAATTCCCCACCCCTACTCATTGTCTGAAGTTGTTTCGTTCGTTTTGTGCTTTTGCTCGTGAAATTGATACACCTTCGTTAACAGCTCCGTCAGTTTGACGCTGTCCTCTTCTCCTAAAAATTCCACCAGCTCGTTAAAGTTGTTTCTGACGTTCTGATAGGTTTCTTGGACAACGCGATTCCCTTCCTCCGTAAGCTGCACACGAACCGCACGTCGATCCTGTACATCCATCACCCGTTCAACCAGACCTTTGCTCTCCAGAGCGTTAATAAATTGAGTGATCGTCGGTGACGTAACATTCATCATGCTGCTGATTTCGGACACTTTCATGCCAGGACCGTCAGGCACGATATGATGTTTAAGTCCCATCAGAACGCGAATCTCGCCGGGCGTATAGCCGGAAATCAAGTGCCGATCCCATTCCTGCTTATGGAACATGCGAATGCTGTACAAGAGCCTGCCGGCTACGCTATCTTCTCGCCGGCCAGCCTTCATGCACAACCCTTCCCGCGAATCTTTTTCCTCTTTCCCGTTGTTCCCTTTAGGTAAATCTGGATGTATATTCTCTTCCATGGTCCACCTCTTTTCTGCAACTACTTAAGCAAATAGATAGTCTGCCAATTTATTTGGTTTCCTAACTATATACCCGAAGAAGACCGAAGTCAAATCGACTCCGGACCTCTCAATAACATCCATTATTCGTCATCGTACAAAAGCTGCTGGTAGTTCCCTTTGCGGTCTCTCTCGCTCTTCCGCGAGGACTTGCCTGAGCTCTTATTCTGGCGGCGGGTGCTGACCCTCTCCTTACTGGCAATATAGGCGAGCTCCCGCTCCGTCTTCTTGTAGTTCGCATATCGTTTCGCATCCAGCGTTCCGTCCTGCAGCGCTTCCTGAACCGCACAGCCGGCCTCCGTCTCATGGCGGCAATCCTGGAACCGGCACTGCTGCACCAGCGCCGAAACATCCGCAAAGGTTGCCTCGAACCCTTCTTCCGAATCCCACAGCTGCAGCTCCCGCATACCTGGCGTATCCACCATAATCGCGCCTCCCGGCAGCACGAAAAGCTCCCGGTGCGTCGTGGTATGCCGTCCCCTTGCGTCCTCCTCGCGTATCCCCTGAACCCGCTGCAGCTCCTGGCCGGACAGCCAGTTCAGGAGGGTGGATTTACCGGCCCCCGAGGTACCCGTAATGGCAATCGTCTTCCCCTGTATCAGATAAGGCTGCAGCTGCTTCTTTCCTTGATCCATCAAGGAGCTCACCGCATGAACCGGCACGCCCGGTGCAACAGCCTCTACCTGTGCGACATAATCTTCCGGCGATTCACACAGATCCGCCTTGGTAAGCAGCACAACCGGTGTGGCTCCGCTCTCCCAGACCGCAATCAGGTAGCGTTCAATCCGGCGAACACTAAAATCCTTGTTGAGTGCGTTAATGATAAACACGGTATCCATGTTCGCGGCAATGATCTGCTCATCCGGCACGTTTCCTGCTTCCTTGCGCGTCACAGCAGATTGGCGGGGGAGCAGCTTATGAATGACGGCACGGGATTCCCCTTGCAGCGGTTCCACCATGACCCAATCGCCAACAGCGGGAAAGTCGCTTTTGCTGGCTGCCTCGTATTCGTATTTGCCCGTAACAATCGCGGACTGCTCTCCCTCTTGCGTGATAATGCGGTATTGCTTCGAGAATTGGGCTGTGATGCGTGCCGGTGCCAGCGCTTTATCCTGCTGCGGGATCTGCTCAGCCAGCAAAGCCCAATGTTCATTCCATCCATATACTTGTAGCGTAGTCATGTCTTGTTTAGTCAAATTCGTGATATCCCCTTATCGTTATTGGATTGGTTGTTATCAAACACAAAAAAACCGCAGATTTGTATCCGCGGCTGATCTGAATCTATGCAAGAAGAAGGCATAAACCCCCATACAGCCTACAGTCAAGCCGTTAAAGGTCATACCAAGCCCTTAAATAGACACAAAAAACCCGCAGGATACCAAGCACGGTCTCCTGCGGGTTCTTGAGTATGGAGTAAAAGACAAGTATGTTTACATGCCTTATCCCCCTATACCATTAGAATTTCCCGTCCAAAGAGACCAACGTCAATGCGACCCATCCACTATGCATCATAACCATTTGACATCAGCCTCCTTCAGCTAAATTAATATATCCGTATTATAGGGGTCATATTTCCAGGTGTCAACATCTCATGCAAAAATTAGATTCGCCTGTAGTGCCTCCACTCCTCAGGCAGCAGCATCCCGTACTGGCGATTCAAAAAGCGGTCATCCACCAGCGTCAGTGTCCCGCTGTCCTGCTCTGAGCGGATCAAGCGTCCTCCGGCCTGCAGCACTTTGTTCATGCCCGGGTACACGTAGGCATAGTCGTATCCCCGCTTGCCGGTACGATCGAAATAATCCTTGATGATATCATTCTCGAATGATAGCTGCGGCAATCCTACGCCGATGACCACGACACTCGACAGCCGTTCTCCCTTCAAATCAATGCCCTCGGAGAAAATACCGCCCATTACGGCAAAGCCGATCAGCGGATCCTCCGCATCCGCCTGGAAGGCATCCAGGAATGCCTCCCGCTCCTCCTCACTCATCCCATGCCCCTGAAGCAAGGTACGCGCTCCCGGGTTCATTCTGGCAAACGCCTCATGGATATCCTGCATGTAGGGATAGGACGGCAGGAAGATCAGGGTATTCACCGGCTTTTCCTGAACCAGCGCACTCAGCATCCGGACGATGGCTTCGCTATTTCGCTCCCGATCCTTGAAGCGCGTCGATAACGGCAAAATTCGAACATCCAATTGCTCGGAAGAGAAGGGAGAGGGAATCGAGAGGCTGTAGTCCTCTTCCTCTGCTCCCAGCATATCGCGGTAATACCCGAGCGGCATGAGAGTTGCCGAGAAAAATACGCTGGAGCGGTAGTTTTTTCCCGCTTGCTGGAGCAAATAAGAGGGGTCCAGACAAAACAGCTTGAGAAACACCTCGCTCTGACTCATCTCCGCATACGTGACAAAGCGGTCGTCATACAGCTTGGAGATGCGCAGATACCCCTGCACGGCAAAATAGCACTCCAGGAGCGCATCCGCCTCATCCCCGCTCTTGCCAGTCATCAGTTCGGCCTCTGCCTGGAGCGAAAAATCCTCCAGCAGCTCCACCATCATCTCCGGCTGCTGGGACCCGACAATCCGCTCTTCCTCCTCACTGACCTTGCGCAGCACTTTAAATCGGTTATTCACCCGCTTCGCGGCGTTGTAAAGCGCGGGATTGCTCTCTTTGTAAGCTCGTTGCAGTTCCAGAAAAGCCGATTTATTCAGCTCGGCTGAGAACATTCCCCGCGCCCGGTCTACCAGATTGTGTGCCTCATCAATGAGCAGCACACTGCGCTTCTTCACGTCCTCCGGCATCCGCTTGAAGGATACACGCGGGTCAAACACATAGTTGTAATCGCAGATGACGGCATCAGCTGCATACGCGGCATCCAGCGAGAACTCAAACGGACACACCGTATGCTTCCGGGCGTACTCTTCAATAACAGGCCTCGTGATCAACGTTTCATTCGAGAGCAAATCCAGTATGGCGCCATTAATCCGGTCATAGTAGCCCTCCGAGAACACACAGCCCATCTGACCGCAGCCCTCAGCTTCACGGAAACAAATCTTGTCCTTCGCCGTCAGCGTGACCGTGTGCATGCAGAGTCCTTGACGCTCCATGCGCGCCATGGCTTCCTCCGCGGTCGTTCGGGTGATCGTCTTGGCTGTCAGATAAAAAATCCGCGACAACAGGCCTTCACCGATCGCTTTAACCGAAGGAAACAGCGTGGATATCGTTTTCCCTATGCCCGTTGGCGCTTTGGCAAACAATTTCCGTCCTTCCCCGATGCTCTTATAAACAGCCCCGGCCAACTTTCGCTGTCCCTCGCGGTAGGCGGGAAACGGAAACTTCAATTCGCGGATGCTTCGATCCCTCCGCTCGCCATGCTCCCGCAGCAGGTTGGCATAAGGTGCATAAGCCGCCACGACCTCCAATACGAAGGATTCCAGCTGTGCACAGCTCCATTCCTGTACGAACTGCTTACGCTCTCCACTCGGGACTTGGAAGTAGGTTAATCGCACTGCCATCTTCGGAATCTCATGCTGCTTCGCGTACATATAGGCATACATTTGGGCCTGCGCCCAATGAACCGGGTACGTGTGCTCCGTAATCTCGCCTAAATCGCCGGAGGTCGACTTAATCTCGTCAATCATCATCCGCTCTTCCTCTTGAATCAGACCGTCGCAGCGGCCTTCCACCACAAACAGAAGATCCTCGTAAGGAATCTCCACTTCAAGCTGAACTTCCTTCTGATCGTTCTCACCATAGTCGCGCTGTACCTGTTGATGCGCACGGGTCCCCTCGGTAAGGGATGTCGCCGTGCGAAAACCCGAGGTAATGCTGCCGCTGCGAAAGACATATTCCACCAGCGGCCTGACGGATATTTGGATAGTATGAGGCATGATGGTCTCCTTCGTTCATGTTCTATGAAGGGTATTATACCAAACATTCGTTCCTGAAAGCGAAGCATCCATCTTCATTCGCCAACAAAAAGCGTGCAGACGGCATCCTGACAGGATAGCGTTCTGCACGCTGTATGCAACAAATATTTACGGGGCTTTCTTCTGCATCTGATCCAAACTCTTGAACTCGTACCCCCGGTTCCTGGCTTCGTCAATGATCCGCCCAAGCGCCTCGGTGTTGTCCTTGGAGATCGAGTGCAGCAGAATCACAGCGCCCGGGTGGAGCTGCGCGGTTACCTTATCATAAGCATACTGTGCACCGCGCTGGGACTTCACGTCCCAATCCATATACGCGAGCGACCAGAAGACATTGGTATAACCCAGCTGCTTGCTGGTCGCCAGCGACCGCTCATCGAAAATGCCGCGCGGTGTACGCAAATATTTCATATCCGGCTGGCCGGTTATGCGCATAACCTCCTTCTTCACCCGCTCCAGTTCCTCGGTCAGCTTCTCTGCCGAGATCGTGGTCACATCCGGATGGTTCCAGGAATGGTTGCCGATAATGTGTCCCTCCGCCGTCATCCGCTTAAGCAGATCTTCTTGTGTCTTTACGTAGTGTCCGGTCACGAAAAAGGTGGCAGGCACCTTCTTCTCTTTGAGCGCATCCAGGATACGGGAGGTATATCCGTTCTCGTATCCGTTATCAAACGTAAGATAAAGCTCCTTCTGCTCGGCATCGCCCATGAAGATCGCGCCGTATTTTTGCAGAAGCTCCTTAAAACCCTCCTCATTGATGGAAGGCAGCTGGCCATTGACGCTTTTTTTGAATCCAAAATGAAACGGACCGCTTCCTACTGCCAAAGCCGCTCCCGATATGGACAGCATCACCGCCAAGCTCATCAGAAGCGCAAAGGCCGACCGAAGGATATCGCGTTTCTTCATATCCGTTCTCTCCTTCTTTGTTGTGATATGGATTGATTCCCCTCATGAAAGACGTACAAGGGTTGCATCACCTAATATCCCACAAATCGGAGCAAACTATGTGCTAGCCAAAGAGGACCCTGTCACCGGATATAGTAGAGTTTCACGTGATCTTGATCAATCGGCCTTTCTGATGACTTTGCAGTGCATACTCAATCATACGGATGACATTACGGGCTTCTTCAGGCTGAACGGGTAACGGGCCATCCTTAAGAATCGCTTCAGCCAAACCCTGATAAAAGGCCTGATAACGTCCCGGCAGCGTCTCAATCTCACCCTGAACCGCCAGTCCGCTCAGCTCAGTAGCAAGCTCCCCGTACTGGTCCGGCTGGTCTTCACCCCAGCCCGCATCCCCCGGGTGCATTCCCTGCTTCAGCTGGCTTTCCTGAGGGTCTGTTCCATATTTCAGGAAGCTTCCTTTATCCCCGTGCAGCTCGAATTTCGGGCCGGCTTGCCGGACCAGCGAGCCGGAATGCAGAATAACGCGAAACGTTTTGTAACCCAGCACCAGATGAAAATAATCATGGGTTTTGGACCCGTTGCGCTCCGTTCTCAAATCCGCCCACAGCGTCTCCGGCAGACCAAACAGGAACAGCGCCTGATCAAGCAGATGCGAACCCAAATCGTACAGGATGCCGGACCCGGGAATCCCCTGTTCCCTCCACCGCTCCGATTGCACTTCCGGACGGTAACGGCTGAACTGCGACTGATAAATGGATAGCTTCCCGAGCGCTCCCGTCTCCAGCAGGTTGCGGACAGTCAGAAAGTCATTGTCCCAGCGGCGGTTGTGATATACCGTCAGAAGAACTCCCTTCTGTTTGGCCAGATCAATCAACTGGTCCGCTTCTGCGGATGTTACGGTAAACGGCTTCTCGACGACCACATGCTTACCGGCCTCGATGGCTAACCGGGTATATTCGTAATGCGTTGCATTCGGACTCGTAATGATGACAACATCAATATCCGGATTAGACAAAAGCTCATCCACGCTATCGACAACCGCCGTATCAGGCAAATCCTTGTAAACCTTGTCCGGATCTGATGACACAACCGTGTGGACTATGTAATCCGGCACGCTTCTCAGGATAGGTGCATGAAACACCGACCCGGACAGGCCGTAGCCGATGATTCCCGCTTGTATTGCCATAAAGCACGCCTCCTCTTCCCATGGTTCTATGTTGATTCGATATGTATCGCTTTGATTCCTTGCAACATCTTAACATTCCGCAAATATTTTACAACCTCAAATAATACAGCCGCCTGCACATTTATCACTGTGCAGGCGGCTGCTCAATTGCCATTGCAAAAGATAACCTGAAGACCTCTTCCGGCTTAGCAGATTTTAGTAAGGATCCGCCTCATGGCCCATGCGGTTAGCATCCTCAACCGCCTGCTCCCGGTCGGGCTCGTTCGAGCCCTTTCTGGCCTGCTCGAGTCCTTCTCGTACGCGGCGTCCATATTCCTCATCCGCATTCGTAAAATATTCCACCATCTTGTCTTGAATCCGGATATCACATTGGATGAGCGCACCCACCAGATTGCTAATCAAGTCATTTCGCTCCCAATCCTCAAAGGCTCTGTACGTATCCCCGGCCTGCTTGAAGTCCAGCGTACGGTCCAGCTTCTGCCGGACGAGGTTGGCATCATAATGGGGCTGATGAGGCTTCGCCGTCTGCGAGGCTTCCACCAGACCATCGGTCATGGAAGGCTCGTAATCCACATGCGGGCTTTGCCCTGGTGCCTTATCCACGTAATAAGACATCTGCCCGCCGCGCTGGTTGGTAGCGACTCGCTTCTTCGGCGCATTGATCGGCAGCTGCAGATAGTTAGTGCCCACCCGATGCCGCTGGGTATCCGAGTAAGAAAATGTGCGACCTTGGAGCATCTTGTCGTCCGAGAAATCGAGTCCATCCACCAGCACGCCCGTGCCAAAGGCCGCTTGCTCCACTTCGTTATAGTAGTTCTCCGGATTGCGGTCCAGCACCATTTTGCCCACCTTCAGAAACGGAAATTGATCTGCCGGCCACAGCTTGGTTGCATCAAGTGGATCGAATTCCAGCTCCGGATGCTCATCATCACTCATAATCTGAACGCATAGCTCCCATTCCGGATAATCCCCGCGTTCAATGGCCTCATATAAATCCTGTGTTGCGTGGCTGTCATTCATGGCCTGGATCTTGCTTGCTTCTTCCTGCGTGAGGTTCTTAATGCCTTGCTTGAGCGGCTCCCAATGGTATTTGATCAGCACACTATGGCCATCTGCATTGACCCATTTGTATGTATTCACACCTGAGCCCTGCATTTGGCGGTAGTTAGCCGGAATGCCCCATGGGGAGAAGACAAACGTGATCATATGCGTCGCTTCCGGGGAACGGGATACAAAGTCGAACATGCCGACTGGACCCGGAACGTTGGATACTGGATCCGGCTTGAACGCATGAACCATGTCCGGAAACTTGAGCGGATCGCGGATAAAAAATATTTTCAGGTTATTGCCAACCAAATCCCAGTTGCCCTCTTCGGTGTAGAATTTCACGGCAAACCCGCGCGGATCCCGAAGCGTTTCAGGTGAGCCGGAACCATGAATAACGGTTGAGAACCGGACAAACACCGGTGTACGCTTGCCTTCAACCTGAAACAGCTTGGCCCGAGTATACTTCGAAACAGGCTCATCGCCTACTTTCCCGTATGCTTCGAAGTAACCGTGAGCTCCAGCACCCCGTGCATGCACGACGCGCTCCGGAATGCGTTCCCGGTCAAAGTGCGTGATCTTCTCCAGATAATGATAATTTTCCAGGGTCATCGGACCCCGATTCCCTACCGTTCTCACATTCTGATTATCCGAAATAGGATGTCCCTGACGATTAGTTAGCGTATCCTCCCGCTCCGTCTCGCCGCGGTTCTGGGCAAAGCCTTCCCGACCTGGGTTCGTTCCATTATTACCATCATGTTCCTGGCCACTCACGAATGTCATTCCTCCTTGGATATAAGGCTTGTAAAATGGTTCTCTTATTATGGATATTATGTCCAAGGCGTGAAAATGTATGAAATGCCCCTTAATTTGAAACAAACTTAATCCTGCTCACCCAATAGGGCGCGGGTAAAGCTGATCCATTCCCTGACGGCAAAGGACAGATACCGGTCCTTCCTCCAGATCATTCCGAGCTGCCAGGGAATGGACGGGTTGTCCAGCGGCAGTATCGTCACGCGCGAGGAATCGATTTCCTTACAGATTGTCTCCGGGAGCAGTGCGATGCCCAAATTGGCGGCCACCATGCCACTGATGAGGTCCCACTGCGAGCTTTCATAGACCACCCTTGGCTCGAAGCCCGCGCTGACGCATTCGCGGATGATCCGGTCATGCAGCGTAAAGTCCTCTCGAAACAATACAAATGCCTCGTCGGCTAGCTCGTTCAGGTGTACATGATCTCTGCCTGCCAGCCGATGGGACGGATGGACCAGCAGATTCAGCTTCTCTTTCACAAAGGAATAATAGTGAAATACATCTTCATTGACAGGCAGCACCGCGACTCCGATATCGGTCTGACCGCTTTCCACATCCGCTTCGACCTTCTTGGCGCCATCCTCAATCAGCTGAATGGTAATCTTCGGATAGTCCCGGTGGAACTGCCCGATCACCTCAGGGAAAAAGCTTGAGCCTACCATAGGTGGAAGCCCGATCCGGAGATGGCCGCGCTTCAGGTTCATGAGATCCTCCAGCTCGGCCGATACCCGCTGAAAGGAATCCACCATCTGCTGCGCCTGCTGATACATGATATGACCCGCATCCGTCAGCTCAATCCGCTTGCCCTGCCGGTAGAACAAGGTTACGCCCCACTCGTCCTCCATGTTGCGAATCGTTTTGCTAATCGTTGGCTGCGTAATATACAGCTTCTCGGCGGCTTTGGTGAAGCTTTGGTTCCTCGCTACCTCAAGAAAATACTCCAGGTGCCGTATGTCCATCCGATATTCCCTCCGGTTTCTTCTATGTATAGATAAATGGAATGCATCTCATTCGATATATGCATTTTACCTATGAAAATTATCGTTGTAAAATTTCATTAACAATGAAAATAAAGGAGTCCGGTCATGATCAACATGTTGAAAGGAACACTCCAAGTGGCCGGTTTCATGCTTCTTTCCTTAGGGATGGATCAACTGGCCGCTTGGCTGAATATAGGGATTCCGGGCAGCATTCTCGGAATCGTTGTGTTGTTTATACTTCTCGAAACCAAAGTTCTACGCCTGGAGTGGATTGAGCTTGGCGCCAATTGGCTGCTCGCCGAATTGCTGCTGTTCTTCATCCCTGCAGCGGTCGGCATTATGAAATATTTCCCGATGCTGGAGGCCGAAGGACTCCAGATTCTGGCCGTGGTTTTGTTCAGCACCGTCATTGTGATGGTCAGCTCTGGACTGACTGCCGGCTTCATCTCATCCAGAAAGGAGCGTAAAACACCATGAACATCCTGCTGACCGTCATTCTCGGCTTATTATTGACGATCGGAATTTATGGGGGGACCAAAAGACTGTATCGCCGCCTGCCAAAGGTCTATTTATCGCCGCTCCTGATCACCCCGGTACTGATTGTTGTGATATTGACACAAACAGGGGTATCCTACGAATCATACAATGAAGGAGCGCAGTGGATCAGCAAGCTGCTTGGACCGGCTACAATCGCTTTTGCCGTGCCTTTGTACAAAAACTTCCAAACTCTTAAAAAGCATGCGGCCGAAATTATGCTCAGCGTGCTGACCGGATCGGTACTGGCCATGTTATCCTCTGCAGTTCTTGCTAAATGGATGCACCTGAACAGCTCGCTGGCCACCAGTCTCGTCCCGCGCTCCATAACAACGCCCATTGCCATGAACGTCTCCGAGGTCATCGGGGGCGTGCCGAACATGACCGCCGTCTTCGTTATTATGACCGGGATTCTAGGCTCCATGATCGGACCGGCGGTCATGCGAATCTTCCGGATTCGGGGCGATATTGCACGAGGTGTGCTGTTTGGGACCAGCGCCCATGGAACCGGCACCTCCAAGGCATTCGAATTCAGCTCCCTTTCGGGAACGATCTCCAGCATTTCGATGATCGTCGCTGCTCTCTTCACCCTCGGAACCGCACCGCTGATCATGTCTTTTCTTTATTAATATTTGCTAAGCCCCTGACAAAACCGGTGATGGCCGGTTTTTTCGTTGTCTTTTTTGTGTTGTTATAAGAAACTTATGGACTTACTTTAACTCTTTGACAACCTCCTCCGGAGAGGTCATAATTAGTTCTGTTCATTCATTTTGTAAAATAAATGGTATACAGAATGTATATCAACAGTAAGAATAACGTCTATCGATTCTTAAATAACGAGTGGCCGCTGGAGTTTTCGAAAATAGGGTTACGGCGGCATTGAAAGGAAGGCGATACAGGTGTTCTCCTCCTCACGGTTTCGGTTAACGATTACGAAGCCTTTTATATTTTTCTCTGTCATTATGATGCTCAAAAGCTACCTGGCCTGGATGGTCATTTTTGATGATGTTATGCCATGGAAACCGCTCATTACGGAAATCCCTTTTATTTGGCTTGTGTTCAGCTTAATCGAATGGTTCGCTTCCAAGCGAAAGCTCGCTGCCTATATGAGTGTTAACTTATTGCTAACCGCCATATTCTTTGCGGCCATTATGTATTATAAATATTACGGTGTTATTGTTACGTATCACGCGCTGGAGCAGGTCAACCAGGTAACCGCGGTAAGCAATAGCGTATTCTCCTTGATGGACCCTTACTATCTGTTGATCTTTACGGATATCATCGGTATGTTTTTTCTATTATGGCGCAGTGATCGCGTTAAAAAATGGAAGATTCGGCATGCCAAGAAAGAAAAGCGCAAAATCATTCCTATTGTTTTTGTCGTCTCTTTAATGCTGTGCCTATTCCAGATTATGCCGAACCGCGCAAGCATGAACGAAATTGTGAAGGCGCAGGAGATGGGCATTCTTAATTATGAGGCTTATACGATTTTCCAACAGGAGAACAAAGAGCTCGTGGATGCCAAGGCCATCACGCAGGATAAAGTCAACGAATTGAAGGGTGTCAGGGCGTCTGATCAGGAAGCTGTGCTCTCGGGCGCAGCCAAAGGGAAGAACTTGATCATCATTCAGATGGAGTCCTTCCAGAATTTCCTGCTAGGTTTGAACATTGATGGCAAGGAAATTACGCCAAACTTGAACAAACTCGCTAAAGAGAGCTTATATTTCCCGAACTTCTACCAGAATGTCGGTCAAGGAAATACCTCGGATGCCGAGTTTGTGGTGAATACATCCTTCTACATTCCGCCGCGGGGAGCGGCAACGCAGCATTATGCGGACAGGGTTCTACCCAGCCTGCCGAGGTTATTGCAAGGGGAAGGTTATGATACAGCCACTTTCCACACCAATGTGGTGGAATTCTGGAACCGCGGAGAGCTGTACAAGGCCCTCGGGTTCAACCGTTATTACGATAAAGCGTTCTTCGGTGATGAAGATAAACTGTTCTTCGGTGCCTCGGATGATGCCCTGTATTCCAAAACATCGGCCGAGCTGAAGAAGATGGACGATGCCGATAAACCGTTCTATACCCAAGTCATCTCCATGTCGGCTCACCATCCGTTCACGATTCCCGAAGATAAATATCGGATGACGCTGCCGGAGCGATATGAAGGCACCTTTGTCGGCGACTACATCCGCTCGCAGAATTACGCCGATGATGCGCTGGGTAAGTTCATTGAGCAGCTGAAGAAAGACGGCGTGTGGGATAACAGCCTGGTTGTTCTCTACGGCGACCACCTTGGACTTCCTATATATTCCTTGGACAACAAGGATAAAGAACTCATGCATGAAATTTACGGCCGTGATTATAACTCCGCAGATATGATCAATATCCCGCTTATGATCCATGGAGAAGGCCTTAAGCCGGAAGTGAAGGAGCAAATCGGCGGGCAGATCGACCTCCTGCCGACGGTGGCCAACCTGCTCGGCGTATCGATGGACAATCAGCTTCATTTCGGTCAGGATCTGTTAAACAACACTGATAATAACTTGCTGCCGGAACGATACTACCTTCCTTCCGGTACATTTATCAACAATACGACCCTATACATTCCGGGAATCGGCTTCGAGGATGGAACCAAGCATCCGCTTTCGAACTCGGACGAGAAGAAGACCCAAGCTACCAAAGAAGAATTCGAACGCTCGCTGCAGTTGCTCCATCTGTCGGACAGCTATATCAGACAGCTGCCATACCATAAATAGTTCGTTGCTTAATAGGACAACTCTTTCGGATAATCGGAGGGTTGTCCTTTTTTTTGCTTGGCAGAGAATGCCGGAAATCCTTGATATATAAGGGTTTATACAGCCGAAAGCAACGGTTATTTGACATAGTGGCTTACTTTTTCTTATTATTAATAGCAATATACCTTGTTTTGAACACTGCATTCGTGGTGAAATTACGTACAACAACTTAAATGACTCATACTCATACGCTGACCATTAAGCCATATATTTTTCATGAACAAATCGATTATGAATTGTAGGAGTGACGATCCGACTTGGACCCCATACGAAGGACAAACAGAATTATATGTTCAACACTTGGCCTTCTTCTGATTGCTTCCGTCACGCATGTTCCCCTGGTGGACATCACCGATTCCGCTGCCGCTACGCAGGGATTGGAAGCGTCTGAAGGAACTCTTCCATCGCCAACGCCGGTACCCAAGAGTCCGGAACCTGTTCGGTTGATGCTGGAGTCAAAACGCCATGTGTATCTGCTTTCCTTGCATAACGTTACATCCCGTACCACGGATACCGATATGTTTCTGCTCCTCAAGCACATGATGCTAGACCCTTTAAAATTCCGGTCGAATTATGTTGACAGCCATGCATAGTAAGTGATGGTTATTAAAAAACTAATTCGGATCAGATAAAAAAGGATGTGTTTTGTTTGGATGACAGTATAGGCTTAAATTTATTCTTAGTCGCTGTGCTTATCGCAGCTACCGCTTTTTTCGTTATGACGGAATTTGCTATCATAAGACTTCGTCCCAGCCGAGTAGACCAATTGGTAATGGAAGGGCGTAAAGGCGCGCTTGCCGTCAAAAAGGTAACTTCGAATCTGGATGGATACCTGTCTGCGTGTCAGCTGGGAATTACCATCACGGCACTCGGTCTTGGTTGGCTCGGGGAACCGACCATCGAGAAAATTCTTCACCCGGTGTTTGATAGCTTTTCCATTCCTGCTGCTATCGCATCGCTAATCTCATTTTTGCTTGCATTTATTATCATGACTTATATTCACGTCGTTATCGGTGAACTTGCGCCGAAGACGATTGCTATTAATAAAGCGGAAGCCGTGTCGTTCATCTGTGCGACACCTATTATCTGGTTTAACCGGATCATGTACCCGTTCATCTGGTTGCTGAACGGCTCCGCCAACAAGATCGTTCGTCTGTTCGGCATGCATCCCGCCAGTGAGCACGAAGAAGCTCACTCGGAAGAAGAACTCCGCATGATTCTGAGCGACAGCTATGAGAGCGGAAAGATCAACCAAGCCGAATACGGTTATGTAAGCCGGATTTTTGCTTTTGATGATATGCTTGCCAAGGAGATTATGGTACCTCGTACCGATATGATCTGCCTGTATGTGGATAAGCCGCTTGCCGCCAATCTGCAAATCATCAAGCGCGAGCAGTACACCCGTTTTCCGGTTGTACGCGGTGACAAGGACCAAATCGTCGGTATGGTAAACACCAAGCAGTTCTTCCTGGAGTTCGATGACAATTCCAACATCGACTTGACCAAGCTGATTCATCCGGCCATGACAGTATCCGAAGCGATTCCGATCAAGAAGCTGCTGCGGAAAATGCAGCAGGAAGGCACGCATATGGCCATCCTGATCGATGAATATGGCGGCACTTCCGGGATGATCACCATTGAAGATATTCTGGAGGAGATCGTCGGCGAGATCCGCGACGAATTTGATGAGGATGAAGAACGCGAGCTGACCCAGCCTGAGCCGAACCGCATCATTGCGGATGGCAAGGTATCCATTAACCGGATCAACGACCTGCTTCACACCGATTTGAGCACCGATGACCTGGATACGATCGGCGGCTGGCTGTACGGACATAACTCCGAGCTTGCCAAAGGTGATACATGGAGTTACAGTGACTTGACGTTTACCGTCATCGAGAAGAAGACTCACCGCTACACGAAGCTGCAAATCGTTAAAGAAACGGCCGAATCAGCAGCGGAAGAAGCAGCTGCCGTCGCGGCTGCAAGCGAAAACAACGAATAGATAATAGATAGCCAAGCCGCCATGCAGCCATTACCGGGTTATGCATGGCGGTTTTTTATATGCGGGAATGATATTTTAGCACTTTAACAAGTTATAACTCTGCTGTAATATAGAATAATCTAATTCCATACATATAGGGGGCAGCAAGCCATGAATCGTCAAATCGCTATTATCGGAAGCAGCGGCGGCAATCTGTACAATCTCGGCGGCAAAGACCCGCTCAAGCTGCTGGATGAAATATTGATGCAGCTTGAGAGCGCAGGCCTATCCTGTGGGGCACTGCAGTTTATTGCTGCCCAGGTCTCCATGGATGCAGCCAAGGATACAACGCCTGCCATTCTTTACAGCTGGAGCATCTCTCAAGGGGAGCCGGTCGTTATCGCCGAGGGTACGCTACAGCAGGTCAATCAAGCGGCTGAACGGCTGGACCTAGAGATTGCAGAGCAGATTGAACTCGGCGAAATCGACGGCATCATCGTTATGAGTGCCGACCCTGAGGGCAGCAACCGGCACGCCATTGAGGCTGCTGCCAAGTTCCGTCTTCCCGTGACCGGTACCGGCGGAACTTCCATGGCCATCATACAAACCAAAGGCGCGCATGTCATCGCCGCCTCGGGCACAACCGGGACCACCAACCGAACCCGTGCGGTCACCTTCGTCACTTCCCTCAGCAAGCATTGGCGGCTTACGTACCGGCCGGTCATCGGAAATGCAACCGCGAACCTTCACGGGACTTCCGGGAGCTCGTCGCCATGGCGGCGCATCAATATTCGCGGCATTATGATGGCATCCCTCCCCGGTTTCATCGGAATGGCCCTGATCCTCGCGGTCAGCAAGATCCCGGGGTTATCCTCGCTGACCGAGGTGTTTGATCTATTGATTAAGGCGCTGCCGGTCATCGTCGCTGTCATTGCAGCCAAACAGGTATCCGAACTGGACGAGGTATCCATCGTGGCAGGCATCGTGGCAGGTGTCCTTTCCGTCGAAGGGGGCATTATCGGAGGCATCATTGGCGGAATTGGCGCAGGTATCATCGTCCATTACATATTCCGTCAATGCGTGGAATGGCGTTTCCCTGCAACCACGGTCAACATTGTAGCAGGCGGTATATCGGGTCTGATTGCCGGGTTGCTGGTTTACTTCCTCATTGCGCCGATTGCGCTGAGTGCAGGGCAAGGCATTCGCTTCCTGATCGAAACCCTTGTCTCCTGGAGCCCGGCCATAGCCGGATTGATTGCAGGCCTGCTGATCTGGCCCGCGATCATTGGCGGCGTCTATCATGCGGCCATCCTGCCGATAGTACTGCTTGAGATGGAGACGACAAGCAACAGCTTCCTCGGCGCGGTCGATATGGTCGGTCTGGTGATGGTGTCCGCAGGAATCACGCTGGCCAACATTATCGCCCCACGGGATAAGGGAGAAGCGGCCGTAGCGGCTCCCGGGTTTGCCATCAATATGGGTTTTGGCACTTTCGTTGAAGCTGCCTATCCCTTCATGTTTTCAAACAAACTTGTGTTTGCTGGGGCAATTGCTTCCGCAGGTCTTGGCGGCATGCTCGTCGGTTTATTCGGCGTTCGGGGAACTGCCTACGTGCCTTCCTTCATTGGTCCCATCACATCAAATAACACCGTTGGCTTCCTGATCTCCATGGCAGCAAGCATGCTCTGCTCTTTCCTTATTACATTCTTCGTAAACAAACTATCCGGTTATCGGGATGCGAAGAACACAATGAGTATGTAGTGAGTTTGTAGTACATGGTCAATTACAATATGCAGGATTTTAGCTAACCATTTAGTCTCAAAAGGAGTTTATATAATAGATAGGTTCCTAGTTAGATGCCTATACACAATCGAAAAGCGGAAGGAGGTTATCAAAATCGTGAAATTCAGAAGCCTATCGCTGTTTGCGCTGACAAGTGTCCTGCTAGCCGCTTCGCTAATCTGGAACAGCGAACAAGCAGCCGCTAACGATGCGGAAGACTATTCCGTGATGGCGGCAGGCACGCCCATAACGGACGTTCTTGTTCACAAAGGCAAAGCGTACGTTCCCCTCAAGTCCTTATCCGATGCAATGGGGTATGAGATTTCCTATACGCTGAAGCAGGAGTTGGACAACTTTCATCAATATGACTTAAAGGCTGCGAACAGTCCCGCGGTATCGATATGGGGCAACGACAAGTGGGGATATACGATCGTTCGGCGGGCAACGCAAGAGATGAGCGTAAACGATATCGACATTTACAAGCCAGCCAAGCTATGTCCTGAAGAATCGGACCATTGCAAGCTCGATGAACGTAAGTACGAAGGACCCCTCTTCATAAAGAAAACCCTCTACGTACCTGTCCGAGACATGGCCACAGCCTTGAATCTGAAGCTGACCGTGACGCAAACCCAGAAAGGGCGCAGCATTCATCTATCCAAGCGCTAAAGCTCCCATTCATCTGCTCCCCTAACGAATACTACTTAAAAAAAGCCAGGCAGAGTCACAAACTCTGCCTGGCTTTTAATCGAATAGAAGCAATCCAGCCTTCAAATTCTTCATTCCAGTTCTCTGATCTCTATGTCATCCGCGGACGTGATTTTCGAAATATCAAACTCTCTGAAACTATGGGTGCTCTCTTTCCCATTCATATCAAAATCCTGCTCGATCTTTTTCACACGGTCCGGCGTCTTCAAATCCGCCCCATAATATTCAATGTGAAGGTCCGTCTCCCCCTGTACCGTAACCGATGGCAGCCGCCGAATCAGCTCCAGCACCCGTTCCTTCTCTTGCGCCTGATTGTCTGCCGTCAAATCCGCGAACACGATTAAACTGATATTCTGACTGACATTTCCGTCGGCATTTGCGAGTTGGTTATAATCACGCTCAACCGTGTCTAAATCCGAGTTGACATAAGCATCCGCAAACGCCTGGTCCGGATAAAGCTCTGCCAGCAGCGGTTTCAACTGGTCTCTCAGCTGTTTTCCCCAAAGCAAATTCAAATATGTATCATCCGATATGACTGGAGGGCTGGCATCATTGCTGCTAATCGTGAATTCCAGTTCAGGGGACTGTACCGGATGGGCTCTCAGATTGTATGTGCCGATGGCCCAGGTATAGTTCACGTCCGTTACTTTAAAGGGTTCGTTGTACTTCTGTTCCAAATAGGACTCTGTCGCTTCCTGGACCTCTCGTTTCTCGGCGGCCGTCTTCATAAACGGAGCAGATCCCCAAGTATACCCCGCGTGTATGGACCCGGCGAACAGGGCAAGTCCGATCGCCGTCCGCACGACGATTTTCCACGGAGAGGAGAGTTGGCGCCTCCGCTTCTCATCGAACATCGGTTTCTTGGGTGATCGATAGTTGAAGTAAATAACCGGTATAATCAGACCTATAATATGAATCCCAATGGCGATCGGACCCAGAATCAGGCCCAAAAATCCTAATGTCATGAAAAAAATAAACAAAGCCGCTCCCTGAAGCGCTATAAGCAGCGTTCCGCCTATAATCATGCCCGGCGTCCCGATATAAAACATCCCGAGCCCAGTGCAGATCAGAGAGAGCAGCGTGGCAATCCATTGATGTTTCTTCAAGTTATCATCCGTCCTTCATGCTAATGGTTTGTAAATCATGGTCAGATCCTGACACACCCTATTATAACCGCTGTGGAGCTTGGAAAAAACCAAAACCCATTTCACGGTGGTGAAATGGGCTGGAGGTTCAACCGAGGTCTGTTTTCCGATCAAGCTCTAAACATCAGACCCTACTCCTTCGGATGGATCATTTCTTCCGGACGAACGATCCGATCAAAATCCTCTCCGGTGAGCAAACCGCTTGCCAGAGCCGCTTCACGAAGTGTTGTCCCTTCTTTATGCGCTTTTTTCGCGATGGCCGCGGCATTCTCATATCCGATATGCGGGTTCAGCGCCGTCACCAGCATCAGCGACCGCTCCATGTTCGCACGGAGAACGTCAAGGTTGGCTTCGATGCCGACCGCGCAATTCTGGTCGAACGAATCCATGGCATCCGACAGCAGGCGTACGGACTGCAGGAAGTTATAGATGATGACCGGTTTGAAAACGTTTAGCTCAAAATTTCCCTGGCTTGCTGCAAAACCGATCGTTGCATCGTTGCCCATCACTTGGCAGACTACCATCGTCAGTGCCTCGCTCTGGGTTGGGTTCACTTTCCCCGGCATGATGGAGCTTCCCGGTTCGTTAGCAGGGATCGAAATCTCGCCAATCCCGGAACGGGGGCCGCTTGCCAGCCAGCGAACGTCGTTCGCGATTTTCATCAGATCAGCAGCCAGCGCCTTTAGCGCCCCATGGGCAAATACAATCTCGTCATGGCTGGTCAGCGAATGGAACTTGTTGCTAGCGGACGTGTAGCTTTTTCCGATCTGCATGCTGATTTCGGCAGCCGTCATTTCTCCGAATTTCGGATGAGCGTTTATGCCGGTCCCGACGGCAGTACCGCCAATAGCCAGCTCACGCAGCGGTTCTACGGCGGAAGCCAGCATCAATTCACACTTCTCCAGCATCCGATGCCAGCCACTGATTTCCTGTCCGAGGGTCAGCGGCGTTGCATCCTGAAGATGCGTGCGGCCGATTTTGATCAGGTCCTTATATTCATCGCTTTTCTTCTCCAGCGTTTTCTTTAAGCGGCGCAGTGCCGGCAGCACATGATCTTCAACAGCCACGACCGCGGCCATGTGCATCGCTGTCGGAAACGTATCGTTAGAGCTTTGGGATTTGTTAACGTCGTCGTTGGGATGAACGCGCAGGGCGCTGTCTTTTTGCTCAAGCAGTTGATTCGCACGGTTCGCAATGACTTCGTTCACGTTCATATTGGACTGTGTGCCGCTGCCGGTCTGCCAAACCACCAGCGGAAAGTGCTCATCCCACTTGCCGGCCACAATCTCGTCGGCGGCGGTCGTAATCGCATCCACTTTGTCTGCATCCAGCTTACCGAGCTTGCCATTCACAATGGCCGCGCTCTTCTTCAATATCGCAAATGCCCGAATGATTTCCTTCGGCATCGTTTCGGTTCCAATCCGGAAATTCTCGGAACTGCGCTGTGTCTGTGCTGCCCATAGCTTATCCGCAGGCACTTTAACCTCACCCAGGGTATCCTTCTCAATACGATAATCCATCCCAACTTCCTCCTTTGGCTTCCTTGAATTTAAGCGCTTAATATTCCATCTCCCCTATTATGACATAGACTTGCCCTAGAAAAAAACAGACGGGATGAACAGCTTTGTCTTCCTGGCTTAAAGCGCTGGCTCGGCTGCCTTCTTGGCTCGCTTACTCACCGTCACCTCATATGAAACAACGCGGTTGTCGAACAATTCGCTGCCGCTTCTTCAATCACACGCTAACGGTAATATTCCCGCCTTACAACCACTCAAACCAGCGCGCATGCCCATCCGTCCGTGCCACCGTAAACTGGCTCGGCACACCTCCGAGAATATAATCGGCATGGAGATGCTCATCCTCCATATTGTTGTAGACATGCACGATATCGCGAACGCTTCCGATTTCATTTAAGTGATGCAGCAGTTTTTGCTTGGACGCCTCCGGAATCTGATTAGCCACATGCGTATGAAATACGCAAATGACGGCCTCCTCCGGGATGCCCCTCACGATTTCGGGAAGCAGCGCGGTCCCATCCCCTTCCCGGAACTGTATCCCGGTCTGCTGCTTCAGCACCTCCGCCACATGCTCCAGCATGGATACCCTGTCGTGATTACCCGGCCAGATTAAAGACCGCAGCCACAACAAATGCTCCGGGTTTCGCACGTCATTCACATGCAGATCGATCCCCATCCGATAGACGACCGGGGGACTGGAAGCCAGCAGGAACGGCGTGCGGCTCCCCCTGATCGCCGATGTGATATGAACCTTTGACCCCGCAAGGCCGTAACTCTCCGCGTCCCCATAGGAATAGCTGTATTGATCCCACAGCAGCTGCAATCCGGCACTAGTTCCAAGCTCCACCAAGGCAAGCGGCTTACGGACCTTGTCATAGATCGAGCAGAACACCGGATACAAATACGCACAGCGGCGGACTTCGTTCGTTTGTACCCGTTTACTCTCCAGTATCCCGATAATGTCTGCCTGATGCTTCAGCACAAATGAACGAAAATGGGGATAACAAGAGCTCATTTCCTTCGGATGTTCCACAAGGCCGGGGTAATACACCCTCAGCTCTGGTCCCTCACCCTGGAGCAGCAAATATTGAACTGCCCCAAACAGCATATTGGGTACAGGCTGGCCTGCAGGAACAAACGTTGCGACTTGCAGCACCTCTTCATCATCGGCTATATGGCGCGACAAATACTCATAGAACACACTGGAGCCCGGACATTCCCGCTCAGCAAAATGACGAAACACGTTGACCATCCGTTTATGAGCCACCTTACATCACACCCCTAAAATTGTAATTAACCTTTACCTTGCTTAAGGCTAATGTTACATCTTTCCAAGATGCGCGTGGATTTGGATCTTTTATCAGGCTCATTAAGAAAAATAAGATGGAGACAAAAAAAAGAACCGATCCTAAATGAACTGCACCCCAATCGTTAGGTCATGTCTAACAATAAGGGGCACTTCAAAAGGGCGGTTCTTCTACTAAGGATGCTGTTGTTGTCTAGACTGCCGGACGATCTAATAGATACAAGTTCCGATACCGCGGGTAGCGCTCCATCAGCTCATCGTGGGTACCCCGCATAACGATTTGGCCGTCTTCCATGAATAGGATTTCATCCATGCGCTCAACGCCCACCAGATGATGCGTTACCCAGATCAGCGTCCGGTCCTGTAGACTGGCGAACATGGTGGATAACAGTTCCCGCTCGGTTTTGGGATCCAGCCCGACCGTCGGTTCATCCAGAATGACAACAGGCGTCTTCTGCAGCAGGATTCGGGCCAAAGCCACGCGCTGGCGCTCTCCCCCGGAGAAACGCTGTCCGGCTTCCTGCATACGGGTGCGGAGACCCTCCGGAAGGGAGGCCACCAACGGTTCTAGCCGTGCCAAAGCAACCGCGTCCCGTATTTCCGCTTCCGTAGCATCCGGCTGTCCGAGCCGGATGTTGTTTGCTAGCGTCGTATCGAACAAGTGCGGACTCTGATTCAATACCGAAATTACAGAAGATATCTCATCGCCAAACCGCGCAGCATCCACTCCGCCTAGGGTAAGACTTCCCCCCGAAGGTGCCAGCACGCCCTGGATCAGCTGCAGCAGGGTGGATTTACCGGCACCGGAACGCCCTATAATGGCTACCTTGGCCCCAGGAGGAATATCCAGGGATACATCCGTTAATGTAGACCCTTCCCTATTCGCACCGGATCGTTCCAGCCCGGATTCGCCGCCTGCTGCCTGATCATAACGGAAGCTGACGCCATCCGCCTTCACATGGACACCGCTGCTTATGATGGATTGGATCTCTCCCTTATTCAGCTGTTGCTCCCGGTTCTGCTCCCCTTCAGATGTTTCTGCGCTTTCTATCGCCTGAAGTCTCGCGACCGATTGGCCGTACTGCGGAATCCGCTCCACGGCTTCGGATACCGGCAGGAATGCGTCCATTAACGGGAATACAACCAGAACCAAAGCCGCGATCAGCGTAACATCGATCGAGCCGTCCGCATACTGTCGTCCTGACCAATACACCATTGATACCACCGTCACGGCAACCACGCATTGACCGATAAAAGCCCGAAGACGCGACCAGCGCTTAAGGGAGCGGTCGGTCCGGTCGACCTCGGCTTCATCCGCCTCATAACCGGTCAGGAACTCCGTCTGCCGGCCGCTGACATACCATTCATGAATACCCAGTACCGCGTCGGTTAGCTTCTGGTAGAGGTTGCTGCGGGCCTGCTTCATCTCCCGGTTCTTCCGTTTGGTGAGCAGCAGGGAAACCAGCGGCAGCACCAGAATCAGCACCGCTACATATAACGCGAGCAGAAGGGCAAATGCCGGGTCAAACAGGCCGACAGCCAGAATAACCCCCGCGTATAACACAAGCGCTACAATCGATGGAAAAACCGTTCGAATATAGACGTCCTGCAAATACTCGATATCATCAGAGAGCACGCCCAGCAGATCCCCGGTGCGGTACCGGGAGGACAAACGAAGGGCTTGCGGTTCCAGAATGCGGTACAGCCGCAGACGCATCTGGGACAGGATGCGAAGAATCGTGTCATGTCCCACCAGGCGCTCCACGTAATGGATGACCGCGCGTCCGATGCCGAAGGTCCGAACCCCTACGGTCGGCACGTATACCATCAGGATGTTTTCCGGTCGCAGGGCGGACTTGGAGATCAAATACCCGGATGTGAACATCAGCATCCCGGCGAACAGGATCGTGAGCACGCCAAGCATCACAATCAGCAAAAAGCGCCAGAAGTTTGCCGTTACGTAAGGCCGAAACCACGATTCCTGCTTCATTGTACTCCCTCCATCTGCGATGTAATTAATCCATAATAGACACCTTGCCGAGCGATAAGCTCCTCATGGGTTCCCGTCTCCACCACCCGCCCCTGATGCAGAACGAGGATGTAATCCATATCCTGCATCCAGTGCAGCCTGTGCGTCGCGAGGAATACCCACTTATCTTGAAAAAGAGACAGCATCGTCTCCTTCAACTCGTATTCCGTCTCGATATCCAAATGGGCCGTCGGCTCATCCAGCAGCAGAACCTGTCGGCCGCCGAGCAGCGCTCTGGCTAAGGCTACACGCTGGGCCTGGCCACCGCTTAAAGTGCGTCCGCCGCCGCCGATCATCTCCGCAAGTCCGCCCGGCAAGCTCTTCACCAGATCCGATAGACCCGCAGCTTCGACCGCGGCTTCTACTTGCGCTGTTGATGCCTCCGGTGCATAGAAGCGCACATTATCCGCCAAGGTAGCACCGAATAAATACGGCTGCTGCGGCATATAGGTGACCTCGGTCCGCCATGCCTGCCGGTTCCTGTCCCCCAGCTTCACGCCGTTCAGCTCCATCACGCCGGACGTTGGTGCCAAGAATCCCCCTAATAGCTCGATGAGCGTAGATTTGCCGGCCCCGCTCTCCCCGACGATGCCGATCTTGCGCTGACCCGGTATCCGGAAGCTGACATTCTCCAAGGAAGCCGGCCCCAACTCTTCGTGCCTGAGGCCGATACCGGACAGCTCCAGGACGCTGTGATTATCCCACTGGAATTGCGGCTGCGGCGAATTGGGCTCAGACAAATTATCTTTAATTTTAAATGTTATATCGCAAGAACGCCCTTTCCGGGCCTCCTGAATCATGGATTGCATCGCTTCCCCTGCCTGCTTACCGTCCAGCGTGGCATGAAAGTCCGCCCCGACCATGCGCACCGGCAGGAAATACTCCGGTGCCAGGATCAGGATAAGCAGCGCGGGCAGCAGCTCCAGGCTGCCGTTAATGAGGCGTAAGCCTAAGTTTACCGCAACAGATGCCACGGACAGCATCGTAAAGAAATCCAGCGCGAAGGACGACAGAAACGCCACGCGCAGCGTCCGCATAGTAGCTGCTCGATATCCCTCGCTGACTTGCTGTATGCTCTCGCTGTGCTTGCGGCTCTGTCCCAGAAACTTCAGGGTAGTCAGACCTCTCAGCGAATCTACAAAATGATTAGACAGCATCCGGTAAGAATCCAGCTGCCGCTCGGTCTGCTTTCTCGCGGCAAGCCCCACGAGGATGAGAAATACGATCAGGATCGGCATGGTCACCAGCAGAATAATGCCCGAAATCCGGTCCGTCATGAACACGTACAGCCATACCAGAGCCGGGGTAATGCTCGCCCCCATCATGCGCGGTATGGTCAGCTCCGCATATTTGCGGAACTTGCCGATGCCCTCCAGCACAAGCGTAACCACATTGCCTGTTCCTTCCGACCGGACAAAGGACGGCCCCTTCCGAAACAGCTCATCCAGCAGCTGCTTCCTCAGGCTCGTGCCCGTCTCCTCGGCAAAGCGCTGTGCGATTCCTTGCTGCACGGCTGAGATGCCGTGGCGTGCCAGAAATGCAAGCAGGAACAAGGCAATGGTCTCCCCCTGCTCCTGCAGCGTTGATCCGGCAAACAAGGCGGATATGGCTTCCGCCAGCCACTTGGCTTGCAGGAGGATGGCCATGCTCTGTGCCAGGGTACATACGGCGACAAGGAAGAATACCGTCTTGGCGCCTTTGTATCCTAGCAGATCTTTTCCCATCAGTACTCCAGATGCTCCTTCTCATGTACCCGTTTGTGGAAAACGAAGTAACTCCAAATTTGATAGCCCAATACGAATGGCAGCAGCGTTACCGCCACAATCGTCATAATCTTGAGAGAATACGGTCCGGAGGCCGCATTATAAATAGTCAGGTCAAATGCCGAATTGATGGAACTGACCATCACGCGCGGGAACAAGCCCACGAACACGGACGTTACCAGCAGAGCGATAACCGCCCCGGTCATCCCGAAAGCCCAGCCGTCCCGCTTGATGTTCATGAAATATCCGCCCAGTAAGAATGCGAGCAGAGCCAGCACCAGCAGCACGGTTAACACCACGCCACGCTTCTCGAAGACATCGGTCATGAAATACGTCATCACCCCGAATGCCACGAACAGGGCTGCTACGGGAAGCAGGAGTCTCCGGGCCATACGGCGGGCCCGTTCCTGAAGATCCCCCATCGTGCGCAGTGTTGTGAACATTAAGCCATGCAGCAGGCAGAGCATCACCATCGTCAGCCCGCCAACCACAGTATAGCCATTCACAACATCAAACAATCCGGCATGCAGCTGCATCTCTTCGTTAATCGGGAGCCCCTGGATCAGGCAGGCAAAAACAACGCCAAGCAGGAATGGCGGAAGCACGCTGCCGGTGAAGATTGCACCGTCCCACACCCGTTTCCAGCGAACATCGCCCACCTTGCCGCGGAATTCAAAGGCCACCCCGCGTCCGATCAAGGCCAGCAGAAGAAAGACAAGCGGAATGTAGAAGCCGCTGAACAGCGTAGCATACCAGTTCGGGAAGGCGGCGAACATCGCGCCGCCCGCCGTCAGCAACCAGACCTCGTTGGCATCCCAGAACGGGCCGATCGAGTTGATCAGCACCCGGCGCTGGGTATCATTTTTGGCCAGCAGCTGCGTGGACATCCCGACCCCGAAGTCGAAGCCCTCCAAGAAGAAGAACCCGATAAACAATACGGCAACGAGCACAAACCACAGTTCGTTAAGAGACAGCATTGTAGCCCTCCTTATTAAACGGATCGCTTGCGTGGTGGTCATCTTCCTCCGCCGCATACGGTCCTTTCTTAATGACTTTAATAAATAGATACGCCATGACGGCTGCCAGCACCGCATAAATGGCGGTAAACATAATCAGCGAGAACAGAATCGAGCCTGCGCTGACGTTCGGTGAAACACTGTTCTCCGTGGTGATCAGTCCGAATACCGTCCACGGCTGCCGCCCGATCTCCGTCATAATCCACCCCGACGTGTTTGCAATGAACGGAAGTGAAATACCGAACAGCATCAGTCTGAAGAACCATTTACCGGCCTTCTCGACCTTTTTGCGCAGCATGAGCCATGCTCCGTACAACCCCAGCAGAATCATGATGCTGCCTGCGGCCACCATAATCCGGAAGCTCCAGAACGTAGTGCGCACAGGAGGGATATAATCTCCAGGTCCATACTGCTGTTCGTATTGCGCCTGCAGTTCCTTCATCCCGATGACTTCACCGGAAAACTTGCTATAGGACAAAAAGCTGAGCAAATACGGGATTTTAAACTCCATCGTGTTCTCCTGCTTATCCGGATCGATGGCTGCAATGACCGTCCAAGGCGCAGGATCGTCACTCGTTTCCCATAGGCTCTCCGCAGCAGCCATCTTCATCGGCTGCGTATCCACCAGATACTGTGCTTGCTGGTGACCGAACACCGCAACCAGAATGGAGGTGATGAGACCAATCACGATGGCGATATGGAATGATTTCTTAAAGAAATCCAAATCTTGCTTCTTCATTAGCTTGTAGGCACTCACACCCGCTACGAGGAACGCCCCGGTTGCCAGTGCCCCAAAGATTGTATGCGGGAACTCTACCAACAACTGACCGTTCGTAATCAGTGCGAAGAAATCATTCATCTCCGCTCGCCCGTTGTTCATCTCGAACCCAACGGGACGCTGCATGAACGAATTCGCTGCCAGAATCCAAAAGGCGGACATCAGGGTGCCAAAGGACACCAGCCAGATACTGAGCAGATGGACCTTCTTCGATAACCGATCCCAACCGAATATCCATAGTCCGATAAACGTCGACTCGAGGAAAAACGCCAGCAGTGCTTCGATGGCAAGTGGTGCGCCAAACACGTCCCCGACAAACCGCGAGTAATCCGACCAGTTCATGCCGAACTGGAATTCCTGCAGAATCCCTGTCACAACCCCGACCGCAAAGTTAATCAGGAACAGCTTTCCCCAGAACTTAGCCATTTTCTTGTAGACTTCCTGGCCTTTGACAACATACATCGTCTCCATGATGGCAATCAGAAACGCCAATCCGATGGACAACGGTACGAAAATAAAGTGAAAAATGGTTGTCGATGCGAATTGAATTCGCGCCAGCATAACCGGATCCATATTAAGATACCCCTTTCTTTAGCTCACGTGATCACTTCAAATTTGATTCTTTTTGTATTGTCGCAGACCACGCCCTAAAGGATTGTGATAAACATCACAATATCAGGGCTGAAACGGGGGCAAAAAGTTATAAATTTGTGACGAAAATCACTAAGTAGGCGGTGGAATATGTGAGGATTATCAATTGGAACATGGCTTGCGGCATCCACTCACAGGCCAAGCCCGGTATTTACGCACCAAAAAAGCAGGTTCGCCCTCAGGCCAACCTGCTTCGGTGTATCTGCAATCTTATTGAACCGCGCCAATCTCGGTCTCGATGAGCTTGAATTCCGTTACGTCTGCGATCCCGCGGTTGGTAATGCGGATTTCCGGAATCACCGGCAGCGCAATCAGCGAGAAGGTCATGAACGGCGCATGGATATAGCATCCAAGCTCCTTCCAAGCCTCCTCTAAGGCAGCGACTTCCTCCGCTACAATCTCGACCGGACGGTCCGCCAGCAAACCGGCAATCGGCATCGCCACTTTCGCCAGCACCTTGCCGTCCCGTACCACGATCATGCCGCCTCCGCATGCCGCCAGCTCATTCGCAGCGAGTGCCATATCCTCGGCATTCGTACCCATCACAAGCAGATTATGACTGTCGTGTGCTACCGTGGACGCAACCGCGCCGGACTTGAGTCCGAAGCCGCTGGCAAAACCGAGCGAAATTTGTCCCGTCGTGCCGTGGCGCTCAATGCACGCCAGTTGAACCACGTCCTGATCCAGATCTGGCTGGATTACCCCTTGCTGCACGGAGAGCACCGCCGTCATTTTGGCGGTACGGGCGCTGTTCTCGATGACGCGGACCACGTTCACTTCCGTACGTGCGGCATCGAATTTGCTGCGGAGCAGGAAGTCATCCGCGGTAAGCGAACGCTGCAGCCGGACCGAGTTAAACGCTTTTTCCGGATATTGATATACCGGGAATGCCTTCACGAGTCGACCGTTCTCTGCAACCACTTCGCCATCCGTGATCACGACGGAAGGTACCATGCTTTTCAGATCATCAATCAGCAAAATATCTGCCGTTTTGCCTGGCGAAATGCTGCCAAGCTCATTGTCCATGCCGAAATAACGAGCCACGTTGATCGTTCCCAGCTGGATCGCCGTAACCGGGTCCACGCCCTCTTCCATAGCGCGGCGGACTACATGGTTCATGTGTCCGAGTCTCAGCAGCGTCTGCGGATATACATCATCCGTAACCAGAGAAATATTGTCTGTTCGCACCTTATCTTCCGTTATAACCTTAACAACTTCCTTCACATCCTGCCAAGCTGAACCCTCACGGATCATCAGGTGCATACCGAGGCGAACCTTCTCCAAGGCCTGCTCTCTGGTTACCGTTTCATGGTCGGAGCTTACGCCGGTTGCCATATATGCCTGCAGCATCCGGACATCCTCTGCCGGAAAATGTCCTGTCACCGTCTTGCCCGCACGCAGCGTGGCTTCGATCTCCCCGCTCATGGTCGGATCGCCATACACGACGCCCGGGAAATTCATCACTTCGCCAAGCCCGGCAACACCGGGCCATGTCAGCCCTTCCTCAATGTCGGCTACGCCCAGCTGCGCCCCAGCATCCTCCAGATCAAAGGTCGACGGTACACACGAAGGAACGGTGGTGAACACCTTCATCGGCAGCTGCTGCCCTTCCTCATGCATCCAGCGCACACCTTCCATGCCGAATACGTTGGCAATCTCATGGGGATCCATATAAACCCCAGTCGTTCCACTAACGATAGCCGCCTTGGCAAACTCGGTCACGGTGAGCATCGTGCTCTCCACATGCATATGACCGTCGAGCAGGCCTGGCGAGATATAGCGGCCATTCGCTTCGATGACCCGAGTCCCTTCCCCGATCGTATGATCCGCGTTGCCGATATAAGCGATGCGTCCGGATGCCATGGCCACGTCCACCTGCTCCTGAAGCTCGCCTGTAAACACATTCACCAGTGTGCCGTTCTTGATGACCAGATCGGCAGGCTCCTGTCCTAAGGAAACCTTTCCCAGCTTCCGGCTAACCTCGTATCGTTTCTGTCTCTTGCTTGAACTCATGATGATTGCACGCTCCCCTTTTTTCTTTAGATATCAGAAAGTATACACTTCGAAGCTTTTAACTTCCTGATATCGCAATAAAAACTTCATCTAATTGCGGTCTATCATCTGTTAAAGTGCGTCGATAGACGTTTTTCTTATCATGAACGGTAAAAACACAAAATCGATCCGCTGTATAACACGCAAACACCCCGGGCAGCGTATCTGCCCGGGGTGCCTGTACTATATCCATAGAGGAAGAGAAATCCCGTGCATCAGCAATGTATGCTATCTAGTCTGCACACCACCTCATCCGTTAAAACCTGCCGGATTCCAATCAAGATGATCCTCCTGCCCGGCTTCAATCATTACGAAGCCGGGCTTTGGGTGGTGGGATTCTCAACCTTCATGTAGTCAAGTCATTTACGGTAACCTGGTAGAAACGCCTGGGCCCTATTCCCCGGCATATACATCAAGATTTGATTTTGATTAAACTTATTCTTCCATTCTCTTTTCGTTTCATTTGTTGTATGAATTATAATCCTCCTGCCCGAGAAGTCAAGCCATTGGAAGGAACTGTTTATCTTACGCCCTGCCAGCTCAAGCCAATTTCCGACCCATTCTCTGCACACGCTCAAGCCATTGCTTTCTTGCCACTTCAGGCATTTTGCGAAGCTGCGTAATGTTCGTGGCACGAACCGTGCCCACGCCGCAGAACTTCAGAATGGAATGCTTCATCATTTGATGTCCCGGCTGACCGAGATAGAAGCGGTAGTAGATATATGGCGAATCCATCGTGACGATCAAACGGGCCGTTTTCCCTTTGAGCAGCTGCTCCGGCAAAGGCGAGTTCCGGCGGTACTTAAACGCGAAGCCTGGCAGAAAAACCCGGTCTATGAACCCTTTGAGCAGCTGCTCCGGCAAAGGCGAGTTCCGGCGGTACTTAAACGCGAAGCCTGGCAGAAAAACCCGGTCTATGAACCCTTTGAGCAGCGCCGGCATGCCGCCCCACCAATTCGGATACACAAACACCAGATGATCCGCCCAAGAGATCAGTTCTTGCGCTTTTTGCAGATCCGGCTCTAGCGGTTGTTTACCCTTATAGCCACCGGACAGATTCAGGTCAAACTCCATCTCCGCAAGCACCAGTTCCCGCACCTCTGCTCCGGATTCGGCCGCCCCCCTTGCATAGACCTCTGCCAGTTGACTGCCATAGCTGTTCTCAATGGGATTGCCTTGAATAATTAAAACCTTTTTCATATGTTTCTTCCCCCTCATGATTTGGTTAACAAACACTAACCTCATGGTAAAAAGAAAAGGTCACTCCCGACCTTTTCCCAAACCTGTTAATGCCAATAGATGCGCCGTCACTTCAGGTGCCAGCGGCGACAACGGTTCCTTCAGCTCTCCTTGCATCGTTGAGATTGCAAGCTGGCTGAATGCACCAATGATCAACACAGCGGTTAATCGCGTGTTCTGCGGCGGAATATCCCCCTGCAACACCGCTTGCTCAAGCAGATCATGCAAGGCGTCCAGCGGCTGACGTCCCCTGCTCTTGAGCACCTCCGTAAACAGCTCGTGATGCTGGGACAAGAGCAGCAAGCCGTATTTATCCTCGTCATACGCCGCCAATACCCGGATGACGAGCGCCGACAGTCTCTCTGCAAACAAGCCGGGCCGGGAAGCATAATCATCCACCAGACGCGTATAACTGCTACAGTATTCCTCGAACGCTTCCGCAGCCACGGCATCCTTATTCGTAAAATGCTTATAGATCGCTGCATCCGTTACACCCGCCGCTGCGCCGATCTCCTTCACCGATACGCCATCCACGCCTTTCTCGGCGAAGAGTTTCATGGCAGCCTGCAAAATATCCTTCTTCTTGCTATCGAAATGAGGTTTCTTTTTCATGCTCATATCATAAGTGAACACTAACCAAATTGCAATAACCAACGCAAAAAAGAGGCTCCCCCTTGCCTGGAGTGCCTCTTCATTCATATTTTTACGCTTCCCATAGCTTAAAGCGTGCACTCAACCTTTTTAGCCATTGGCTCAATCTCCATGCCCAAGCTAAACTCCGGCTTCAACGGGAGCTGCCTTTGCCTTTTTGCCGTACAGCATCATAAGCGGGATGCTGATCACAAATGCGCCGGCAACAAGCAAGAACGGAATTCTCGGGTCGATGCCATATGCCCAGCCGCCAATGATGCCGGAAGGCGAAATGACAATAAGAATGAGCACCTGGAGCAGCGCGAATATTTTGGCGCGGTTCTCATCGTCTATCGCATTGGCCACCGCCGTCTCCAGATACGGATATGTCATCATCGTACCGATGGCGGCAATGACAGTGCTCAAACTCAGCACCAGCAGATCCCCTTGCGGCGCAAACACCAGTATGACATTGGACAATACCGATATTACGAATCCCCATACCATCGTCCGGTGCACATGCTGCTCCCCGATTCGGGGCATGATCCACCGCATGAATATTAGCATAATGACAGAGGAGAATGCCGGAAAAACCGAGATCAGGCCGCTGCCCAAATGCAAATATTCCACCATGAAGATGGAGACGTAGGTCGTCTTCACCGTCATCTGAAAATTGAACAATATATAAACGCCGAAGATCATCAGCAGCAGCGGATTTCCGAGCATGCTCTTCATCACCAAGGCATAGTCGGACATCCCTTCCCGCAGGCTCATCGCCTTCGTTTCCTTCATCTTTCGGTATCCGATATCCGTCTCCCTTGTCGCATAATGGCGCCCAATGAACTGGATCGTCATCAGGATACAGGCCAGCACGAACATGATGCGCACTCCGGGCACAAGCGTGAAATGATACACCAGCAGTCCGCCGATCGGTGCAAACAAGCCGCCCACGACGCTAATCAGCTGCAGCAGCGTAAAGACATAGGTTCGCTCCTTCGGTGCGGTATCCTCCACCAGCAGACAGTAAAAGGCGGTATGCGGCACCTTCTGAAAGCCGTTGATCACGGCCGCGATCACAAAAAACCAGAAGTTCTGTGAAATGGCCCAGAGCAGCGTGGCCACGGTCCAGCTTAGTAAGTCGAAGTATAGCAGCGCCTTTTTTCTGCCTAAACGGTCTGTTAAATACCCGCTGAGAAACGAAGAAAGCACCTGCACAAGCAAACCGATGGAGGTAATCCAGCCGATTCCCGTCTCGGTTACCCCAAGTTGGTACATGTAGATGGAGGTGTACGTCGTGAACATGCTGTAAGGGATGAGAAACAGCGGCTCATAGACGAGACAGCCCCGCGCATTGCCAGTCAATTGCCGAAACGAAGTTGAACCCATAATATCCTCCGGACCTCATGTAATCGTTGCTTAGCCATTATAGCGCAACCGGGCCGGCAGCAGGATAGGAATGTTGAAGGATTTTTAGAGCTCATTCCGGACATGACAATCCAGGAAAAACGTCAGTCCTTAATCGCGTTCAACAGCCCCCTCGCCTTCTTGTACGGCAGCCTCAGGCAATAGAACGGTGATGGTGGTTCCCCGGCCCACTTCAGACCACACATTTACCCGTCCCCGATGTGCTTCGACAATCGCCTTCGCGATGCTCATCCCGAGCCCCGAGCCATCCATACTCTCTTCGGTGTTCGTTCCCCGGTAATAACGCTCGAACAGATTACAGCGGGTCTCTTCATCCATCCCTACACCTTGATCCGCTACTACGATCGCCGCGCCAGCAGGGTGCCTCTCTACACGCACTTCAATGTTGACGCCCTCCGGATTATGCTTTACGGCATTCGTGATCAGATTATCCATCAACCGCTGCAGCCATTTGGCATTACCGTCAATGAGCAGTGCTTTTTCGCCACCGATATAATTAAAATTCGCATCCAGCGTGGCATCGTTGACGTATTTCAGCACACAGCGACGCACCAGCTCGTTCAGATCAAGCCGGGTCAGCTCCTGCGGCCGGATTTCGCTTCTCAGACGGAATACGAGCGAGAAATCATCGATAAGCTCCAGCATGTACCCGCCCTTCTCCCGGATCACGGTTCCCATCTCCCGCAGCTCTTCCTGGCTCCAATCCTGGGGCGCGCTCTCGAGCATATAGCCGTAACCCTGGATGGAGGACAACGGAGTACGCAAATCATGCGATATCCCGGACATCCATTCTTCCCGATTACGATCGAGCCGCTCCCGTTCCCTCTCGGTCTCGGCAAGCTGCTCCGCCATCTTGTAAAAAGAATGAATCACTTCCTTGTACAGCTTGAAGCGCGTGCGCAGCTTTCCGTTCTTGCGGAATACCCGCTTCCGGTCCTTCGGTGTCAGCACTTCCTCATACGCTCCTATGCCCATCCGCTCAAACCATCCGGTAAACAGCAGCAGCGGACGGCTGTATCGATATCCATGCCATATGGCCACCCCGAGCGACAGCAGCAGTACGCAAATCATGGTAAACAGCGCCACACGAATCAGCTCGTTCATCATTGGTCGCTTCTTCAGGGCACCGTCCCGCGGCGTATGATACACCCAGGTGTTGCCGCTGGCAGCGTCGCGATAAACCGCAATATGCGTTGAATACGTGCCGGGCTGCTCTTGCATCGCGATGATCTCCAGCGGATGGTAGCTCGTCTTTTGATCCGCATGGGCTCCAATCCCCTGGACAACGCGGCCCTCCCGGTCAATGACGTGCAAATACCCGCCTAGACCAGCCAATTCGCGACGGAGGGCTACTTCATCCTCCGGCCTCACCCTACCACCGTCTTGATACCGGGCATACCATGTCCGAAGATGATCCGTGCTCTCATCAATCCAGCCAATCATAAACAGCAGAGGTTCCGTATACGTCAGGTCCATCTGCCAATCCATCATATACTTTCCAAAACGGCGCTCCTCCTTAATCTCAAGCAAGTTGCTTACCGAATATTTCGAAGGAACACTTGAGGTCGTGTTGGTGGAATGAATCACATTCCCCTTCATATCCACGACTTGAAGCCACATATCATTCTCCTGCAGCAAGAGCTTCCAATGGTCCTCCAACAATACTTCGCCTTTCTCTGTCACCGTCTCCATGACGATACTGTCGAGGACACCTGTTGGAAAGTTGCGTTGGAGCTCATCTTCGCTGATATGTCTGATCAGGAAGAATAAGAGCACGATCAGGAAGCAAAACATAAACGCCGAGAACGCAATCAATTGGTACGTAAAATGAAAAGCCAGCCTTCTGCGCAGTCTCATCGGACTTTCTCCTTAACCAGCTTGTAGCCGAGCCCCCGGACCGTCAGTAAATATTGCGGGTTGCTCGGATCCTCCTCGATGCGCTCGCGGATGCGGCGAATATGCACCATGACGGTGTTGTCCTCGCCCATGCCGTCGATGCCCCACACGGCTTCGTACAGCTGCGACTTGGAGAATACCACCCCCGGGTGCTTGCAAAAATAAAGCAGCAGCTGAAAGACCTGCGCCGGACAAGACACAGGCTCTCCCAGCACCGTAAGCTCCCCGGCAGATTCATCAACCTTAAACCGGCCGAAATCCCATGCACGCTGGATCACCGGCTGCTCAGACGATACGGTCGTCCCGATGCCGCCACGGCGCAGACGCGCCTTGATTCTTGCGGCAATCTCCAGCGGATTAAAGGGCTTGGTGACATAATCGTCTCCGCCCATCGCAAAACCGGTCAACACATCCAGATCCGATGCCTTGGCCGTCAGAAACAGGATGTGCGGACTACCATAGGAACGGATCTGCGGACAGAGATCAAATCCCGTGCCGTCCGGCAGCATGACATCCAGCAGCACGATATCCGCTCCGTGTGCAGCAATTTCGTTAAGCGCCTCCTTACAGCTGGAAGCCGTGTATATGCGGTTAAAGCCTTCCTTGCGCAGCACCATCTGCAGCATTTTCACAATGGAAGGTTCGTCATCTACAATTAAAATTCGTGTTTGATCCATTTTATCTCACCCGACATTTATGCTAGCACAACAACCTTAACAGGAGTTAAACAAATGCTGAAAGAGTTAAGAAAAAGTTAGGATGCCGTTTCCGAGTTATTTCATTTCGAGCTTTATACTTGGTGTCAGAGGTGATTGATATGAATTCAAATAAACGTTCCACGGCCGTGGATGCGATTCGCGGCTTGAGCTTGCTCGGCATCCTGATGGCCAATATGCTTATTTTTCAATACGGCATGTTCGGCAAAGACGAGCTGCATCTCTTCCAGCCATCCACGCTGGATCTGATCAGCCATGACATGCTGAAAGTATTCGTAGAGGGCAGCTTCATGCCAATCTTTACGTTCCTGTTCGGTTACAGCATGATTAAAATGCGGGAAAGCCTGATTGGCAAAGGGCTCAAATATGGCCGCAGCTTCTTCCGCAGGTCCGTGCTGCTGATCATTCTCGGCTGGCTGCATTCCACATTCATCTGGGAAGGCGATATTCTGTTGTTTTACGGAGCGATCGGGCTTTTCCTGTTACTATTTGTGAAACGGAAGGCCAAAACGATCTTGATTTGGGGCATCCTCTTCCTAACGCTGTTTGCCATCTTCGGATATGGCTCCATGGAGCCTGGGACAGGTGAAACAGAGCGCATGGAGAATTATGTGAAGCAGTCCATTGAAATTTACGGCAGCGGCACGTACGGCGAGATTTTGCATTTTCGGTCAACCGAAGAGATGCCCCTCGGCCTTCCAGACTGGATGCTGCTGCTGGTCATTCTGATTGCTCCGCTGATGAGCGCGCCGATGTTCCTATTTGGTATGGTCGCAGCCAAGCGCGGGCGCTTCCTTCATCCTTCCAATGAGATCAAGCTGTATCTAAGATGGTCTCTACTCGTTCCGGTCGGGCTTGGTCTAAAGACCGCCGGGGTTATGCTCGGGTCGACCGACAACTGGAGCGGCGTCTTCACGATGATTGGCGGACCTTTGCTCGCGCTGGGCTATATCCATCTGTTCGCCTCCCTATACGCCTTCTCGTCTAAACAATCCGTTATCATCCGGGCGTTTGAAGCGGTTGGACGGATGTCGCTAACCAACTATCTGACGCAAAGCGTTGTATGCGTATTGATATTCTACGGGTTCGGGCTGGGCATGTTCGGCAAGCTCGGTGTGCTGCAAGGAGCGCTGCTGGCGATCCTGATCTATGCTGTACTGGCAACGGGCAGCCTGCTCTGGTTGAAACGATTCCACGGCGGCCCAATTGAACGGCTGCTGCGCATCGGCACCTACTGGTCGTGGAGCGGCAGGGCGAAACCCAAAGCCATGACGCCAGCTGCCGCCATCCCTACCGCAGAGTTTCCGGCAGAAGGTCCTCCAGCGACCTGAGTATTCCATGCTTTTTTCGGCATAAAGCACAGTTCCTCCCAAGATGAAATCAGAATGCTCATTCATGTATAATGGACATACATGCAAGGGGCTAGACATTACTGGAATGTATCCGGTCATCACCGAAGGAGGAATCAAGCATGCTGGTTGTTACAAACTCGATTAAGGTTAAACCGGGCTTCGGACAAGAAATTGCGCAGCGATTCGCTGAAGCGAAGGGCGTGCAGGACATTGAGGGATTCGTGCGGATGGAAGTATGGCACGAATCCAAAGAAGGCGCAGAGGCTGAGGAACTGAAGGTCTCTACGGTATGGGAAGACGAGGAGGCCTTCAAACGCTGGACTTCCAGCGAATCATTCCGGCAATCCCACGGTCAGGGCCGCAACGAGAATATTTTGGGCGCTTCCTTAAATAAATATGAGCTGTTGATCAGTCATAAGAAGTAATCAAACACCATAAATACCCCGCCCGGGCGTTTGCCTGTGGCAGGGTATTTTTTTGCCGTGATATGACAGATACCTTCTCCATTTCGTTCGCAATCCCTATGAAACCAAAAAAGACATACCTCAGGGCCCCTGATCGTTTATCGTGTACCCCGGCAGCAATTCAGGGTTGTGGGAGCGCCCCAGCTCGACCATGTACGTGTTCAGGTCGCTCAACTCGGGACCCGCCAGTATATACGATTGTCCATCCACCATAAACTCGTTCGCCAAGCGAACCTCCCGCTCACCATCCATATCCATTCCAAAGTCACCAAATATGATCACAACGAAATGGTTATATTAAGCACGATCAGGCAAGGCCATACATTCTGAGCAAAAGGAGCTTACGTCATATGGAAAGCACGCACGATTTTGTGGAAAAAATGAACGAGAATGCGGAGAAGGCCCGTCGCAACAAAGAGAATCACGGCAAAGGAACGCCAAGCGACAAGCTGCCGACCAAGCAGCACGGCACCAAGAAGTAGAATGACACATACCGCGATCCTCATAGGATCGCGGCTATTATATCAGGAACGCTTCGAACCGGTTATCCGCGCTTTCCTATTACATATGATTTACAGTCCATCGGATGCCTGCTTCAGCAGGGATCCAAGCGCATCATAATCGACCTGCTGCCCCGACGTGATTTTGATGGTTTTTCGTTCAGGCGGTCCTTCAAACAACGCTTCAGACCAATCCAGGCTGTCCGCATTAAAAATCGTAAAGCTCACGGCGCTCTTCGCGACGCTGATCACCGCCGCATATTTTCCATTCTTCAGAAAATGGGGCTTTTTATATTGAAGCCGTTCCGAAACATCCGGGATCTTGCTGTACACGAGCTCCCGAAGCCGCTCGCTGACCTCCACCTTCCAGGTATCACTGATCGCTGCAATGTACTCTGTTACATCTTGATTCATCTTACTGTCTCCTTGTGTTTCGTAGTATTGTATTTTTCAGCTCAACCCTGATGAACCATCTGCCAAGTCATACCGTATCGGTCCACCACTTCGCCGTAATAGGCTCCCCAAGGCTGAAGGGCAAACGGATACTTCTCGGTACCCCCATGGCTAAGATGGCGATAGGCGGCGCGGGCGTCTTCCTCGTTATCGAACGTGATAGCCAGACCCATGTTCGTGCTCTTGCCGGTTTCCTGAAAAGCATCGGTGAGGATGAGCTTATTGCAACCAGCCAGCGTTAACGACATGTGCATAATCTTATCCTGATGAGCTTCCGGTATGCCCGGCATGTCCTTGAAGGTAGTCAACAAACCGATCTCTCCACCCAACGCTTGCATGTAAAAATCCGCCTGAGCTCTTGCATCCTCCGAAATAATAAAAGGTACCATTTGTGCTTGCATGTTCATCTTCCTCTCGGTTCATTTTTTAGTTTTATATCTAAATGACGAACGAGATTTTATGTAATCGACACAGCTTCATATTTTTTTGAAATTTTTTTAAAAATGTTTCTCCAGCTTGTTTTAGGACTCCGCTGGCAGGCATTCTGCCGCACGGTCAAGCAGCAGGGCCCGTTCCCTCAGGTTATCCGTCATCGATGCGGCCAGCTTGAACTCGGCGCAGGCTTCGTCCAGGCGTCCCAGCTTAAAGAGCAGGTCTCCCCTTACGCTCGGGAGGAGATGGTATCCCTTCAAGGCAGGCTCGCAGCGTAAAATGTCCACGATCTCAAGCCCGATCTCCGGACCGAAAGCCATGGAGAGGGCCACGGCCCGGTTCAATTCCACGATGGGCGAAGGAGAAACCTGTGCCAATGCCTCATACAGCGCGGAGATTCGAATCCAGTCGGTCTCTGCGGCACTGGGCGCTCCGGCATGACATGCGGAGATGGCTGCCTGGATAGCATAAGGCCCGGTCATTCCACCCAACCGCTCGATCCGATCCAGAGCGGCAAAACCGCGCCGAATCAATAAATAATCCCACAAGGCCCGATTCTGATCCATGAGCAGGACAGGCTCCCCCTCCGCGTTGACCCGGGACTTGAACCTAGAGGATTGAAATTCCATTAACGCAACCAAACCATGCACCTCGGCCTCCGTCGGGGCGATCTCTGCCAGCACCCGCCCAATCCGAAGCGCTTCCTGACACAGCAGCGGGCGAATCCACTGGCTGCCGGATGAAGCTGCATACCCCTCATTAAACATGAGGTAGATGACCTCAAGAACCGATGACAATCGCGGTTTAAGCTCGGCTCCCTGAGGAATCTCGAATGCCACCCGGGTCGCCGACAGCGTCCGTTTGGCACGAACGATTCGCTGCGCGATCGTCGGTTCAGGCACAAGATAGGCGTGGGCAATCTCCGCCGTCGTTAATCCGCCAAGCAAGCGCAGCGTCAGAGCCACCCGCGCTTCAGGGGATAGAACCGGATGGCAGGTCATGAAGATCAGCCGCAGAAGATCGTCGTTCACTTCCCCCGCCTCCGGCACCTCAATATCCGAATCCATCCGGGAATCCATATCGCGTCCCAACAGCTCATACTTCTGATCGCGTACCTTATTCCGGCGCAGCAGGTCCAGCGCTTTGCGCTTCGCAGCGGTCATGAGCCATCCACCGGGATTATCCGGTATGCCGTCTATCGGCCAGCGTTCCAGCGCAGCGATAAGCGCATCCTGAGCAAGATCCTCGGCGATACCGACGTCACGAACCATGCGAGTCAGGTAGGCAATGATTTTGGAGGATTCGATTCTCCAGATGGCATCGATCGTGCGATGGGTATCTGCTCCTGACATTACGGATTCTGCCTTTGGATGTGTTCACGCATTTCGTATTGTTTAGCCTGCGCCTCTGGGTCCTGCGTTAAGTCAGTCGGTTCAAACACCTGACGGAGCTCGATCTGGCCCGCACCGAAGCCGTGTGGATCCGGCATGCGTTTAGCCCACTCGATCGCCTCTTCCCTCGTCTTCACTTCAATCAAGGTATACCCCGCGATCAGTTCCTTCGCTTCCGTAAAGGGACCATCGGTAATTTTGGGCTTGCCCCCGGGCTCCGGATAAGATATCCGGATAGCGCCCGAACTTGGATGGAGCCCATCGGCGGCAAGCAGCACGCCCGCTCTGGCCAGCTCCATGTTGTACCTCATCATGGCATCCAACTGCTCTGCGCTTGGCAATACGCCTGCCTCGGAATCCTCGGTTGCCCTTACAATCATCATAAATCTCATTCTTATTCCCTCCTGGTTCTCGAGACTATCTTGAATTTTCGTTCTATGCTTAATCAACGAATAGAGAATTCCCTAATCGACAAAGACGTCAACATTTTTTTAAAAATAATAGGTTACAATCATTTCGTTACTGAATCGTTTATTCCTGTTGGAATGATTCGGCTCCATAAAAAAAAGACCAACCAAGTCAAACGCTTGATGGGTCTTTGGAGTTGGACCTGATTCAAACCTGGTCCCATGGCTGCGATTCATCCCATGGACTTGCTTCGCTCCCGATATGTTTTATTCTTCGCCCGATTGCCGCAGGCTTTCATCGAGCACCATTTTCCCGTTCCCGGCCTCGACCGGTCAACAAATACCCACTGACAATCTTCGGCCGTACACACTCTCAATCTGCCCCACATATTCTTTTCACGAAGCCGAAATACCAGAATCAACAGCCGGGCCATGCCCCCCTTTCCCTGGGCATCCACTGGCTCGATTGCATCTGAAGTTTCACCGAAACGGTAGGAGAACCGGTACTGGCCAGTTACACGGTTTAACGCTTGGAAGCCAGCTTCCTGATGATCATGTATATTATTCGGAATGGCTGCTCTTAAGCCACCCCGCAGCTCGCGGGCCAAAGCCAGATCCTCTTCAGATACGTTGTCCTGTTCCAGAATAAAGCCGTTTTTTAACAGCCACATGCGCAGCTCCTCCGCAGTCTGGAGCAGCTCCAAACCCGGATCTCCTTCATATCGCATGCGTTTATCATGGGTATTGATAAAATCCGCGATGATTTCGAGTTGATCAAATTCCTGTCCCACAACAAACAAACCTCCTATTGATTTCTCCAAAACAAACCAGTAAAGTGTATTTATCGGTTATCTAACCAGTTATATAAATTTAACGGTCACTCACAACGTTATAAAGAAAGCCATTGTCTCCATTTATCTTTCCCTACCGCAAGTTTGTTGTTATCAGTATACCAGACTCCCATTCTTTCCAAGAGGTGAAGCGAATGAAGATCCAACCGTTTTCTTTTCAAATCGAGCCCGCCGCCATCGATGATTTATATCAGCGCCTGGACATGACCCGATGGCCTGACGAAATCCCCGGCGGACAATGGGATTATGGAATCCCCCTGGATTTCATGAAAGAAATGACCGCCTACTGGAGGCATGAGTTCGATTGGGAAGCCTTCCAGCGCTCCATTCAGGCCTATCCGAATTATATCGCTGAAATCGATGGAGTGGACATTCACTTCATACATATTAAAGGCAGCGGTGAACACCCCATCCCGCTCCTCATCGCCCACGGTTGGCCCAGCTCCTTCTATGAAATGCTGGATCTTATCCCTTACCTCACGAATCCTGAGCAATTTGGCGGCCATACGGAAACTTCCTTCGACGTTGTCATTCCATCGATCCCGGGACATGGATTCTCGGGTATCGAACTGCGTCCGGGCTTTGAAGATCGCCAGGCGGGGGAACTGCTCATGAAACTCATGACGGAGCTCGGTTACGAACGATTCGGTGCACACGGCTATGATATCGGAGCCAGCATTCTGGGACTCATGTGTCTCGACCATCCCGACCGTTTCATCGGCCATCACACCACATCGCCAGGGAATCCCAGTCCCTATCTGGATTCGAACTCAACGCTTTCAGCCGAGGAGGCCGAGTTCCTCGACTATCAGAAGCAATGGGGACGCGAGGAGGGCGCTTACGCCCATATTCTGGGCACGCGGCCGCAGACGGCAGCTTATGGATTGCATGATTCACCCGTAGCGCTGGCCGCGTTCATTCTGGAAAAATGGCACTACTGGACATCTCCCGAGGATGGCGATGTGTCGCAGCATTTCAACAAGGCGCAGCTCATGGCCAACGTCTCCATCTACTGGTTAACCCAGAGCATCAACGCCTCGAACCGCTATTATTATGAAGGCAAGCATACGAGGTGGCCGGGGCCCAAAGAAAGTTCACTTGTACCGCATGGTGTCACCTTAAGCGCTCAGCGGAACGAGCGTCCGCCCCGATCATATGTAGAACGGATCTTCCCGAATGTGATCCACTGGAAGGATCTAAATGCTGGCGGACACTTCATTGCAGCAGAACAACCGGCCTGGATTGCTGAGCAAATCATGGCTTTCTTCAAGTTGCTCTGCGATTCGCCGCAGGATGTTGTGTAATTTTACGAATAATAGGACAGGAGATCACCGCATCGGTACCGAAATAAGTAGCTACCATTTCTCATGAATGCGGTGATCTCCTATGGTAACTAACATTCCGAACCGGATCCATATTATCGGCTCCGTCGGAAGCGGAAAAACGACACTCGCCAGGACGCTGTCCGCCCAGTTCCACATTCCTTATTACGAGCTCGACAATGTGGTGTGGGAGCGAGCCGAGCCGGATGATATTCGGAGGAGCGATGCGGACCGGGATGCGATGTTAATAAGCATCATCAACACGAAATGCTGGATCATCGAAGGCGCTCACCTTAAATGGGTCAGCCCCAGCTTCCGCCGTGCAGATCTTATCATATTCCTGAACCCGTCCTACTCCACAATAACCTACCGGATCATTACAAGGTTCATCAAGCAGCGACTGCGACTTGAACAGGCGCATTATACACCCAGCTGGGACATGTTCAAAAAGATGTTCGAATGGAGCGCCGCGTTTCAGCGGGAAGGCAGATATCAGATTCAGGATACGCTCGAAGATTATCCCGGCAAAGTGATCGTCGTGAAGAGTCATCGACAACTCATGCAGCAGCTTAAGCAGTGGATACCCTCCATAGAACACCAAGAAAGGACCTCCGGTTAACCGGAGGTCCTTCTCACTTAGAAAATATCCATGCTCAAATACCGCTCTCCCGTATCCGGAGCAATACAGATAACCCGCTTTCCTTCCCCCAGCCGCTTCGCTACGTGAAGAGCAGCGAATACCGATGCGCCGGAGGACGGCCCCACCAGAATTCCTTCCCTGCGAGCCAAATCCCGCACCGTTTGCAACGCATCCTCGTCGGCGATCTGGATGATCTCGTCATATACGCTCGTATTCAGAATCTTCGGTACAAAACCCGGGCTCGTGCCCACTAGCTTGTGCGGTCCAGGCTGTCCGCCGGAGAGCACAGGCGAGCCCTTCGGCTCGACTACCGCGATATGCAGATTCGGCAGGGACTTCCTCAGCTCTTCCCCGGTACCGGTTACGGTGCCGCCCGTTCCCGCCGTTGCCACGAAGGCATCCAGCCGCCCTTCCATCTGCCCCAAAATTTCCGGCGCTGTCGTCAACCTGTGAATGTCTGGGTTGGCCGCATTCTCAAACTGCTGCGGAATGAAGCTGCCGGGAATCTGCTCCCTGAGCTCAAGCGCTTTGGCAATGGAACCCGGCATGCGCTCGCTGCTCGGTGTCAGCACGACCTCCGCGCCGTACGCCTTCAATATATTTATCCGTTCCTTGGACATGTTGTCCGGCATAATCAGGATAGCGCGGTAACCCTTGGCTGCTGCTATCATCGCCAGGCCAATGCCCGTGTTCCCGCTCGTTGGCTCAATAATGGTACCGCCTGGTTGGAGTAATCCTTGTTCCTCTGCGGTATGAATCAGATTGTACGCCGCACGATCCTTCACGCTTCCGGAAGGATTGAATCTCTCAAGCTTTACATAGACATCAGCAGACCCTTCAGGCACTAGCCGCTGAAGTTTCACCATTGGCGTCTGACCGATCATATCAACTACACTATTATAAATCTCCATGATGTTGATGCTCTCCTCTATATAGGAAGTGAAATCATTCTCCACTAAACCAAATTACTCATAAAGACAATAAACTTACTCGGATTATAACAAAAATGTCGATCAACGTACATCCACAGAAGACGGACCGCAGTTAGAAGAAGTTTTTCCTTGCGATATCAGGAGGTCACGAGCCTCGAAGTTTATACTTTCTGATATCTAAACAAAAACGTCGAAAGTTCCCGACTCATAAGGCGAGGCTCGCCGCTTCAGTATGAATTTATGGTATGCTGTTCAAAGAAAATAACGATCGGGCTCCCCCTCGGAAGACAAACCCTTCCATGGTCTATGCACGATCCACATATAAGAGGAGGCGCAAGAAAGCGTGAATATTCCGCTGTCACTACCTGAAGATCAACCTGTTCTGCTGCTCGACCGGACACATGATTTATCGCATCAGGACGTGCTGTACCATTTTGCGCTGGACGAGCTCCTATGCAGGCTGACCGGAGATGGCGGGCCGGCCGTCTGCCATCTGTGGCGGCATCCGCGCGCTTTTGTCATGGGCGTGCTCGACAGCCGCCTCCCCCATGCACCACAAGGGGTAGCCATGCTTCGTTCCCTCGGCTATGACACCGCCGTCCGCCATTCGGGCGGTGCTGCGGTTCCCTTAGACGCTGGCGTGGTGAACCTGTCCCTCATCCTCCCCTTTTCCTCTACGGGACCGGCGCCTGACTTTCATCAGGACTTTGAGATCATGGTGGAGCTGATCCGGGAGGCCCTCCGCGGCACCGGACAGAACGTAGATACCGGCGAAATTGCTGGCGCCTTCTGTCCCGGAACGTTCGATCTAAGCATAGGTGGCCTTAAATTTTGCGGCATTGCCCAGCGGCGGCAACGTAAAGCCTTCATTATCCAGGCTTTTATCATAGCCGAAGGTTCAGGCAGCAAGCGCGCCCGGCTGGTTCGTTCCTTCTATGATATTGCCGCTGCGGGTGCAGACCCCAAGCAATATCCTCTAGTAGAGGCTAACAGCACCGCCAGTCTTGAAGAGCTTACGAACATCGGCACCAGTCAAAACCCCGTCCACCCGTTTATCGTTGCTGTAAAAGAGGTCATCCGCAGCTGGCAGTCAGGCAAGGAGCTGACAGAAGCCGCTTCCAGGTTTACGATGCCAGGCACTGAGGAAATTCGTGTCATGGCCGAACAGATGCGTCAGCGCTACAAGGGCAACTCCATATGATTATGCATATCCTCCGCAAGTCCAGCCATGTACAGGGGCGCCGCTAGACGCCCCCTCCAATATCACTTTATTTTTACAATTCCACCATTCACCGATGATATTCCCTTAACACTTCCCCTATAAACTTGTCCTGATGGCAATTTATACATTAGGGGTGGATAAGCTTGAGTAAAACGATGGATCGCAAAACGTTTCTGTCTTATCTGGGTACTGGCGCAACCGCATTGGCTGCCGCTTCCGCAGGCTTAGGTGTATTGGAAGGGAAGGCTTCGGCCATGTCCGGAACCGCAAATCATCTGTTCGGATTCAAAACGAATCGGGTCAGCGGTTACTTCGAACCAATCGAACCAACCAAAGCAGACCAGCTCGTCCTGCCTAAAAACTTTAAATATGATGTCATTGCGGCTTTTGATGACGTGATCAATCCGGCTGGCGAAAAATTCGGCTCCGGCTGTGATTACAACGCATTTTTCCCGCTTAAGGGCTCCAATGTCCGCGGCCTTCTGGTCAACAATCATGAATACTCCACCATCTTCTCCATCGGTCCTGTAAAGGATGGGAAGATGACGGCGGATCAAATCCATAAAAACCTGTATTACCAAGGCATGTCTGTTATCGAAGTATACCGTGACGAGAAGGGGGTATGGAAAATGGACACCACCTCCACCCATGCCCGCCGCATCAACGGCTTCAGCAAATTCGATATCACCGGTCCGGCCAAAGGCATCCCTGCCCTGAAAGGCGCAACGACAGCTACCGGCACGTTTGCCAACTGCTCCGGCGGAGTGACGCTTTGGAACACAGTCTTATCTTGCGAGGAGAACTTCGAGGACACCGCGGCAGTCTCTAACCTCCCGGATACGCATTACGGCTGGGTCGTTGAGGTCGATCCGTTCGATAAATCCTTCCTGAAGAAGCATACCGCCCTCGGCAGATTTAATCATGAGAATACCGCGATGGGCCTTGCCGCAGACGGCCGGGTCGTTGTCTATATGGGCGACGACAAGAAGGATGCCTGCGTCTATAAATTCATTAGCAAAAGCAAATATGATAAAAGCAAAGGCCGCGCTAACTCCGCGCTTCTGGAAGACGGAACCCTGTACGTGGCCAACCTGAAGTCGGGCAAATGGCAGCCGGTCACCCTGGAGGCCGTAACCAAGGCAGCCGCAGAGGATAAAGAGGCCCAAGCCAAATTCAAGTCCCAAGGCGATGTTGTCACTTACTGCCAGGAAGCTGCGCGTCTTGTCGGCGGAACACCAACGGACCGTCCGGAGGATATCGAAATCTCGCCGTTCGATAACACCGTGTTTATCTGCCATACGAACAACGATAATCACGGCAACATCCATGGTCATATAACGCGCATTTTTGAAGCGGGCAACGATCTGGCAGCCATGGAGTTTGACTTTGAAATTTTTGCTGCGGGAGGACGCCAATCCGGATTCAGCTCGCCGGACAACCTGGCTTTCGACTCGAACGGCGATCTGTGGGTCGTGACGGATATCTCCAGCAGCAGCCAGAACAAAGGCGTTCACAAACCCTTTATGAACAACGGACTGTTTGTGATTCCAACAAGCGGGCCGGATCAAGGGGTCGCGCTGCAATTCGCCTCCGGTCCGGTGGAATCCGAGCTTACAGGTCCTTTCTTCACACCCGATGAGCAGACGCTCTTCCTATCCGTTCAACACCCGGGCGAGAATACGGAGGACCTCAGCAAACCAACCAGCACATGGCCTCACCGCTCCGGTGAAAACATGGCGCGCTGCGCCGTCGTGGCCATTAGCGGCTTCAAACTGGAGTAATACCAATCGAAAGGAGCGAGGATCATGCCGTTTGGCAACATTGGCATCGGTGGTTTAATTCTTATTTTGATTATCGCACTCATCATATTCGGTCCATCCAAGCTTCCTGAGCTCGGTCGCGCTTTCGGGCGGACCTTAAGCGAATTCAAGGGCGCAACCCGTGGCTTGATGAACGGAGACGACGAGAATGGAAAAAAAGACGATGCTCCGCAAACTGCTGCAGCGGTCGATAAGCAGCACAGCTAATCCGAACGACCAGAGCGCGATCGAGCATCTGGAAGAAATGCGGAAGCGCCTGATCCGCACCCTAATTGCGTTTCTCGTCGCAATGGTGGCTGCCTTCATCTACGTCGAGAAGATCTACCACTGGCTGGTACGAGGCATGGACAAACAGCTCGTTCTGCTCGGTCCCTCCGAAGTCATGTGGGTATATATGATCATTGCAGGCGTTGTGGCCGTAACCGTCACGCTTCCCATTGCCGCCTATCAAATATGGCGGTTCGTGCAGCCGGCGCTGCCGGATGGGACTCATCGCTCGGCCGTGCTGCTCATCCCCGTGATTAGCGTGTTATTCATTGCCGGCATTTGCTTCGGATACTTCGTGCTGTTCCCGATGGTGCTGCAGTTCATGCAGCGTATGGCCGAAGGCGCATTCCAAACGATGTATACCGCGCAAAAATACTTCACGTTCATGATCCATATGACCGTTCCTTTCGGATTCCTGTTCGAAATGCCCGCCATCGTCGTTTTTCTGACGAAGCTCGGCATCGTGAATCCGCATCGGCTGGCCAAAATGCGCAAATCAGCCTACTTTCTGCTATGTATCGTGGCCGTCACCATCACGCCACCGGATATCATGTCCGATTTGATTGTGATCGTTCCGCTGTTCCTGCTGTACGAAATCAGCGTATCGATCTCCAGATTCATCTATCGCAAGCAGCTGCAGCTCTCTCAAGTGGAGGGCAGCGCAACCTAGTAAGGAACCAATTTCAATGTGTGCACTGCTCCCTGTGCGCACGTTGCGTGGTCCGGTCCATGCTTTTTACGAGATTTGTACGAGAAATCGCACAAACTGAATGGATAAGAGCTATCGACTCAGGAATTTGTACGAAAAATCGTGCAAATACGATTACGAAGGGATCCTTATAGGAAATTAGGACGAAATTTCGTTCAACCTAAGTACATGTCCGTTTCCCCCGAAATTGGACGGAACTTTATAGAACCCGTGAACTGGACAGCCTCAACATGCAGGTTGTCTGACCTACGGGTTCTTTTTTTTGCAATCCTCCCCTTTACCGATATCTTCGCTTCAACACGTATCCCCCGCTTATTTCGAACCGATTGTTTCGTTTTATCCCCCCTCATCTGAGACTTTTGACGCGATTCCATTGTATATTCGAAATGATCCATTGATTTATTAGTCAAGTTCTCCTAGTATTTTTAATAGGGTATCTATTGGCTCGTCATGAATGCTACTGCCTCGGCAGCATTTATGATAGCGCTATCAAATGGCGCAACGTGAAAACACAAATTGCTATTTGAAAACCGTCTCGGTGTGTAGAATGAATTAGTTCCGGCTAAAAACTTAATAATCTAAAATCGTTAAAAAACGGGAGGTTGCAGATATGAAATGGAATCACTTCAAGTCCAAGCTTCTGCTTAAATACACACTGTCCTACATCTCCATTTTCCTGATACCTCTTGTTATATTAACCATCATTATTTATCACAATGCCGTGAATACGCTCCGTTCCGAGATCGAGCAGACCAATGTCAATCAATTGACCCAGGCCAAAACTGTCATCGATGAGCGCATGAAAGAATTGCAGGACATCGCCTTTCGCATCGCCTACGATGAGCAGCTGACCCGTTATTGGACTCACCATCCTTACTACAGCCGGGAATCCATCGGGGCCTTGGTCAAATACAAAGCCACCAGCTCCATTATTGATGAATTGTTCCTGTTCTTCCGCGGAGATAACAGCATTTATTCGTCAAAGGGCTTTGAGAATCTGAATGTCTTCACCGACCGCTACAAATTCAACAGCTGGAACGAAACGGAGATGGTCCGTGATTTAAACTCTGTCCCGATTCCGACCATGCGTCCGGCGGAGCAAGTGGTTCAGGGGACCAAAATCCAAAATTCCATGCTGGCATACCTTGTGCCGATCGCACCTAACAATACGCCCGCCCACGGCACCGTCATGTACCTGATCCATGAGTCCAATCTGACCGGATTGATCGAATCCATCCTCAGCGACTATCATGGAATGACATATATATTCGATAATTACGGACAAGTGCTGGCCGCCAATCACCAAGGCGAAACCATTACCGAGCAGGAAGTCCACGCCCTGTTCGCACTTGAGCCTGGAACGCACAGCCTTTCCTTGAACCAAGAGCCGCATTCGGTTGTATCCGTTAAATCCGATGCGGGCTGGACTTATGTCACCGCAATGCCAAGCAACCAATTTTTCAGCCGTATCGTTCATATTCGTACCTTTGTAATTCTGGTATTCTCCTTCGTCGTAGTGATGGGTACCATTCTTGCCATTATGCTGGCTCGCAGGCAATACCATCCGATTTCAGACTTGATGGAGTTCATCCGCTTGAAGAATGACCCGGAAACGTCCACATCCAGCAACGAGCTGGAATGGATCAAGAAAACGCTGCACGACTACAGCCAGCGCGTCGATCTTCAAGAGCCTTACGCACGGAATCATATTCTGCTCATGCTGCTAAAGCATGGCCATACTGGTGAATTCCCTTCCGAGTTCACCGAGAAGCTGGGCATCCGCTTCAGCCAATCCCATTATTTTGTCGTGACCATGGGCTGGGAGTCGCACGCCCTGCCCATTGGCGACAATCCGGAGCGGCGGCCCGTCATGCAGTTAATGAACGATGTGGAGCTGCCGGCGTTTTCCGCCTATGCCTATGGAGTGGAGCTGCCACAGCCCGATCAGTTGGCCCTCATTGTCGGATTTGATGCCGAAACCGGGCATGATGCGAGCCTTAACGCCCGTATGGAGCCGATCGCCCTGGCCCTGCAATCGATGGCGGGAGAGCACACGGGCGTCTCTCCTGCGATCGGGGTAGGCAACCGCTACAGCTATCCGGAGCAACTGAATCAATCCTTCATTGAAGCATCAACCGCTTTGGAGGCTTCCATGCTGCACGGACAGGGCAGCAGCACCTTCTTTAACGCTCTTTCCGGTTCCGGCGCACAGGATTCATCCTTCTGGATCCCTAAGGATGTGCTGCTGAAGCTGGTTCAAAGCTTGAAACAGGGCAGTTATGATGTAGCGGTTCAAATGGTATCCACCGCATTGAATAACCTGAAGACAGAAATGCCGTCCGTACCGCTGCTGCGCTGTATCTGCTTCGATATTCTGAATACGATGCTGAAGACCGCGTCCGAGCTTGGCATCCATCATGTGGTCAATCAGCTTCCACGGGTCACCTCTTATGACTCGCTGGAGGATTTGGAGAAGAAGCTGGCAGGCCTTGCCGCGGAAATCTGCGCCCATGTCGAGGCGAAGAGCGAGACCGAAGAGAGCTCCCTGATGGACGAAATCGTTGCCTTTATCGATGCCAATTTTACGGACTATGACCTCAGCCTGGGCACGATCTCGTCTAAATTCTCCATCTCTTCATCATATTTCAGCCGCTCCTTCAAGGAGAAGATCGGGATGAACTTTACCCAATACATCTGGCAGAAACGAATGGATGAGGTGATCCGGCTGCTGCTGCACACAACCGATCCATTAAAGGATATCATCACCCGGGTCGGTTACCTGGACACGCCGAACTTCATCCGCAAATTCAAGAAAGAGACGGGGTACACGCCCGGTCAATACCGCAAAATGCACAGCAGCAACGGCGCTGCTGATTCGCCGGATGAGGATGACGAAGAGTACACCGGATAACGAATTCGGATGATGGCGAAGAATAGTGAGTCGGTACCAGTTTTGCCGCAAAAATAGAAACCTCCCCTGAACCGTACCGTACAGGGGAGGTTTTCGTATGTTTTAAACTCATCCGAGTTATCAGATCCACCGCGACCGCCAGCTGTTCCTATTTCCCGGCCGAGATGCTTTGAAGTCCTTGTTGCATAGCGCCCAGCAGGCGATGGGTCGGGTCGCATCCATATTCCCAGAACATGATCCCGGCCAAGCCTTGTTCTTTCACATAATTGCATTTGCACTGAATCGATTCCTCATCGTCATAAGAAATCAAGCTGGAGCCGTTAAAAAGGTACGGCGCACAGGCTTCCTCGTCCCAATAACGAATGTAGCCGTTCTTGTTGATGTACTCCGCAGCCAGCTCGGCAAAGGCCGGACCATAGCCGCCTGTGCTGCCAGCCATTTGGTGAAGGCCATGGTTTCGATCCGGCACCTCGTTCCATACACGGGAGTAAAATGCGGCACCGATGACTATCTTCTCCTTCGGGACGCCGGCGCGAACGAACAGGTTCACGGAAGCATCCGTGCTGATTCGGAACAGATCTCCGGTTGACGTGTACAGATTCGTATGATGTCCGGTCAGGACCTGAAACCCGCCTCGCATATCATAGGTCATCAACTGGACAAAATCCAGGTACTGCTGTACCTCGGCCATCTCCGTGCCGTCTACATAGTATTGGTCAGCCCCTGCCGCAATCGTGAGCAGGTAATGCCGGCCATCCCGGGAGCCCTTAGCATCCAACGCCTTCCGGATCGTCTTCAGCAGCAGGGTGAAATTCCGTTTATCATCCGGACTCGACCCTATGTCGGCTTCACCATAACATGGATACTCCCAGTCCAGATCGATACCGTCAAAAGGATATTCCTCCAGCACCCGTATGGCGGATGCGGCCATGCGGTCCCTTCCGCCCTCGGTAGAAGCGGCTTCGGAAAAACCACCAGCGCTCCAGCCGCCAACGGACAGCAGCACCGTAAGATCCGGGTGGTCCCGTTTGATGTTCCGGACAACCTCGCCATTCTTCAGATGCTCGGTCGTGATTTCATCGTTCTTGACATGGCCGAAAGCCACGTTCAAATGCGTCAACTTCGATAGATCCTCATGCGTCATGTCGGGAAGAACCGAATCGACGGCGTAACCCGCCACAATATACTTCGTCATTACTCTTCACTCCGATCCCTTCTAGGGTTGTAATATCGCGGTTGCAATCTGCAGGGCTTCCTTCCCGGTGCCGATCTTGTATCCGGAAGCCGTATAACGGATTTGATCCTGACGGTCCAGGGCGAACAGATGAGGATAACCGGCTTCATGGGCTGCAGGATTCGGGATGAAACCCGACAAGGAAGCGTAACTGGAATCCCGTACAAAAATGGTGCGGGCCGGCAGCTTCGGATAGCTTGCCGGATCAAAGGAAGCCGTCCATTCCGCATCCCCGATCACCAGCACAATCGGCAAGTCCAGCTTATCCAGCGGCTCGGCCAACTCGCTGAGCTCGCGGAGCAGATGCTTGGTCGGCTCCCGCTCCGGTTCGATCCAGGCAGCGATAGCGCCCTCGGTTCCCAGAAGATCCTTAAGATCCGCTCCCGTTCCGTCTAATCGGGTAAGCGTACTGCCCGGCGCCAGTTTGCCCAGCACCGGAATGTCGACCGCCGTCTCACGATAGGTCAGCGCCACGCGCGTGGTGTCTCCGGCACGAACGGTAAAGTACGTGAAGCGCACTCTTACCGTTCCGTCCTTCAGCCGGATGCCCGACGTTAGACGGTACGAACCCGGCTCAACCTCATACGGCTCGTCGTAAACATCGGTGCTGCCATAAGGATACACCAGCGTTTTGTACACGCCGTCTTCCAGGCGGGCGAAGGTAAAGTTCTCGGCATAGGATGCGGCCGGCGTATCCTGCGAAACCTCCGGATCCCTGAGGAGCTGCAGCATCCCCCAGCTTGAGCTCTCCTGATTCCGGGGGGAGTCCAGACGGAAGGCTGCATCTTCCCAACTTCCATCACGTAAGTACTGCGGCTTCTGCTCGCTCGGATGCAGTCGGGCGGGAATCCCCAGACTGCGGCATACAGCCACAAACAGAATGTCCAGCGACTGCTCGTCTCCCTTCATGAGACTGTACGTGCCTGCCGGATTTCCCTTACCCTTCAGGTTGGGAAGGTCCTCAGCATAGGCATAGCCCTGCTCCAAATGCCCGGCAAGCGTAGAAGGATTCTTCCTGAATGCCGCAGTCTCCTCCGCCGTAAAGGCATCAACGAATACACGGCGATACGGGACCAGCATTTCATAAGAAACCCGCGGACACAGGATGTACTTCACGAAGGTATCCTCATCCCACTGTCCACGCTGTGAGAGGGCACCCATCAGATGATCATCCAGCGTTTGCCGGAAGGTATCAATCAAATCCTTTTCGTTCAGCGATTCCAGCAGCCGCAGCGGCCACTCGCCGTAATCGCCGGAATGCTCCTTCAGGAACGCTGCGATTTCCTTGCTGTTGCCTCTGGCTTTTCGAAGGACGTCCCACACCCGCTCCGGAGGCAGTCCTAATGACTGGGCCAGTGCAGTTGCCTCTTCTTCGCTCAGGAATGTACCCTCATATTCGGTCCGGACCTTCGTCCCTTCCTCCAGACGGTGGTTATGAGCCTGGGTCTTCTCCTCGGATAACGCCGTCGCGGCGTCCCCTTCTCCTTCCGGTGGAGGAACCATATCGAAATCCACGATCCCTGACGGCTGTTCGGATGAATCAAGCACAAGTTCGATATGTCCGCCGTCCTCGGCCTTGAACAGGACTTCACTCCACTTGCCGCCGCTGACCGCACGAACCAAGAGGTCGCCATAACCGGTCTTAAAGGAAGCCTTCCCTTGCTCATCGGTCTTGATTTCGGCAATCGGATAAAATTCAGCCATATTATACAGCTCAAATCGAATGCTTGCGCCGGATACAGGCACTTCCTGCTTATCCTTCACGCTCACGTAAAGGGTGCGAGCCGGTGCATAGTTCTCCAGCAAATTAATCTCCGTAAACCCCTTTTCGCATAGGGTAATATCCTCAGGACCGGGGTAATCGGCAAAAATTCGCGTATTGATCAACATCGCCCTGCGTGCCGGCGGACTGAACCAGCCTTGATTCAAGCGGGCTTCCGGTTCGCATGCCCCGATGTAATACCACTGGCCGTCCGCCCATGCTTCCACCCAGGCATGGTTGCTGTCGCAATGAGCCCAGCGCGGCGTATAGACCTGACGCGCGGGGATGCCGATGCTACGAAGCGCGGCCACCGCCAGCGTGGACTCCTCGCCACAGCGTCCGCGTGCGTTCCGGACCATCGTCAGCGGCGAAATGGTTCGCAGATCGCTGCCGATGTAGGTCGCCTTCTCATGGCACCAATAATTGGTTTCCAGAATGGCATCCGCCATCGATAACTTCGCCGTCCGTTCGGCCAATTCGTTGTAGAGAATACCGCGGTAATCCTCAATATTCTCCGTATTAACCCGGTAAGGAAGCACAAAATGCAGGAACAGATGATCCGGCACGCGCTCGCCCCAAGGCACGCGCTTACGGATGTCCAGGGCTTGGCGCACATGATTCAAGAACAATTCTCCATCATAGTCGGCCATGTCGTTCACCGGCATGTAAGCAAACAAATATTTCAGGGCCCAAATCTCTTCATCGGTCAGTTCCTGCTCCAAAACATGAAACAGCTTATCTTTGCGCGCTTCCGCAAAGATGATCTTCTCCTGAAACTTTTGCTCGATCCGCTCCCGTATCTGCGAATCCAGCGAGAACACCGCGGTTTGGCTGGTCATCCTAGCGTTCACTCCCTCCATAGCTTTCCGTCTTCCCGAATGCAGATTAGAGCCGTGCCGTCCGATGAAGGCGCGCTAATCTGGAACAGGCTGCGAGTCGTTTCAATCACAGGCTGGATGCTCCATGCATCCTCGCCCATGAGCTGCTTCATGTCCTGCGTAAATTCACCATGGGCTTCATAGTAATTACGCTGCCGGTAATAGAGTCTGCGCAGCTCCCATTTGATCCGTTCGTCTTCCGGAAGCGTAAACGGCTGTTGCTCCTCGCCACCCGCGAACACAACGTAACCCCACAGCTCAGGGTAATGCATATTGATGATGCCCATAGGCGACCATACCCAATTGTCTTCCGGAAAAGGCTTGCCTGTCTCCGGATTCAGCGCCTTACGGTACTCGCCGTCTTGTACCTCGGTCTGCCATTCCACGCGCGAGAAGTTGACGCGCCAGAACTCACCCGGCGCAGGGCGGCGGCCACCTTCGGCACATTCCTTGAGACTGGTCCAAGGAATCGCCACCTCCACGCTCCATTTCCGGTTGTCAGCGCCAGGACGGTTCAGCTCCCCATCGATAAATACCGCCGTCTTAAGACCGCTGATATCCCAGCCGTTAACCGGAGGTCCGCCATCCCGGTACGGTTTCACGAGCAGCAAGTCCCACACCGTGTTCAAGGCATTAATTTCGAATTCATAATATTGATGGCTGTCTCCGTCCGGATCAATGAATATTTCAAAGTCATTATCATAGAAAATAACCGAATCGCGTTCAGTAAATGTCGCCCATATCTGATCCTCGATCAGCTCGGCGGCAAAATAAAAATAATCGTCGTCCCACAGCATTTTGACCCGAGTCCGTTTCCCCGGCTTCGGACGAAGATCCCCTTCGATATCAACGAAATCGTCGGTCCACTCCGCCGCATCCCAGAATGCCTTATCCACGCGGCCATCCAGCACGAGCGGCTGCCCCGCACGCTTGCATAAATAATGCTTAGGAGCATACTCAATCCTCGGCTCCGGCACTCCACTTCTGTTCATGTCATTCTCTCCGCTTCATGAGGGAGGCTAAGCACTTATCTAGCGCGTCCCTCCCTGTGATGGTTAGTTATGCGTGACAACAGCTCCCGAGCCGCCGTACATCTCCAGCTCCTCGTCAAACTCCAGCTTAAGAACCGTCACCTGCTCATGCGCGTCTTCAGGAGTCATCTTGATCCACGTCGTCCCCGGGATGTTGAACCAAGGCACGCCCCCATGAATCTCGTGGGTAAGCTCCTTGCCCGAATGCAGCACAGTAATCTTCTTGATCGGGTTGCACAGCCCCTTAATGCACACATTCTCTTTCGGAGCGTCATAGACAAACAGGTACAGTGTCTTTCTGTCCTCGGAAATCGTGCTTCCCCCCAGATAATAGCGGGTCATAATGCCTTCACCCGTTCCGAATACAGCCTCTTCATGGGTCCGGATCCATGCTCCCAGCCCAAGCAGGATGTCCTCCTGCCTTTGATCGATGGTGCCGTCTTCGCGCGGACCGATATCCAGCAGCATATTGCCGCCCATCGAGATGCAGTCGCAGAACATCCGAATGATCTGGTTCAAGGATTTGTATTTATGATCGGTCGGCACGTAGCCCCATGAGCTGTTGATCGTTGTGCAGAATTCCCACGGTCCCTCCGGTCTCGTGATCGGAATGCCCTGCTCCGGCGTTTTATAATCACCGTGGCCCTGCAGCCGTGAGTTGATGATGATATCCGGATTGAAGGATTGCAGGTAATGCTTGAACTCCGGCAGATTCCACTGCTCGGCACTTCGCTCCCAATCGCCATCGAACCACAGCAGATCCACTTTCCCGTAATTCGTCAGGATCTCCCGCAGCTGGTTGTTATTAAACTCCAGAAATTTCTGCCATTTCTCCTCATCCTGAACACCGTCCACGGGACTGGTGTGCGGGTTGACGCTGCTGAGATCCTCCGGCACCTTGCCTCCTTCGAACACACTCGGATAATCCGGATGCGACCAATCAATCAGAGAGAAGTACATGCCCAGGTGAATCCCCTTCTCCCTGATCGCTTCGGCATACTCCCGCACGATGTCTCGATTGGCCGGTGTCCGCTTGACCACGTTGAGATCGCTGTACTGCGTATCCCACAGCGCAACACCGTCATGGTGCTTCGTTGTCAGCACGGCATACCGGGCACCGGATTTCTCGATCAAATCCGCCCATTTCTCCGCATTGAATTTCGATGCCGTAAAACCGTCCAACTGTTTCATGTACTCGTCGTAAGTGATCCTCCCATTGTAGAAGGACCAGGATTCCGAGACTCCGTCCACGGCATAAATGCCATAGTGAATGAAGATGCCCAGCTTGGCTTCTTCGAACCATTTCTGCATATCTGTCCACACCTCTTTTTGATGTCCTTGTAAGTGAAAAATACGTTTATACAACCCGTCTCTTAACGAAACCGCAACACATGCGCAATCGGGGCCGGTCCCTGACGTTCCTGATCCGGAAGACGGACCGCAACGCCATCGTCCGTGCGGCGATAATCGAGCGCCTCCTGACCCCCGACGAGATCAATGCGGCTGAACGCCGTCTGAATCGGAATGTGCAGCTCCTCAGGGACGGCTTCTTGCTCATTTCGATACAGATAGATGGCATAGGTCGTATCGTCTTTTTGGGTAAACTGGACGGCCCCGGAGGAATACGGCTCGCAGATACGCGTGCCATAGATCGCCTCTCCATAGACTTTCAGCCATGCCCCCATGCCCTTCATTCGTGAAATAGCCGTCTCGGGCAGCCTACCGTCCGGCTGCGGACCCACATTGAGCGCTAGATTTCCGCCTTTGGCCACGATCTCGACCAGCAGATGAATGAGCTGACGCACCGTTTTATAACGATCCTCGTAGCGGAAAGAGAAGGAAGTTCCCATCGTGATACAGCTCTCCCAAGGCACATGAAGAGCACGCTCAGGGAGGGTCTGCTCCGGCGTAATCAGATTCTCGTAAGGCCCGCCGACCGTGCGGTCCGCCGAGAGGAGCCAAGGCTGAATCTCACGCGCTTTCTCTACCACTTCACCCAGGCGGATATTCTGATCACGATAATCGTTCACCCAGCCTGCATCCAGCCACAGTACATCAATGCGGCCGTAACGGGTCATCAGCTCCATGATCTGCTCATGGGTAAACTGGACAAACTGTTCCCACAGCCACGGGTATTTCTTCGGGTCATAGCTAGGACCGCGTGACGTAAAGCTTCCCGCCTCCATTCCAGGCGCCCAGTAGTATGGCGTATGCCAATCGGCCTTCGAGAAATAGGCGGAGATGCCGAGCCCTTTGGCACGAAATGCCTCGAACAGCTCCTTCGTGATATCGGCGTGTTTATGCATATGGAACGGACAGTCTGGACCCGTTACACGGTAGTCGGTCGTATGCGTGTCCCACATGCAGAACCCGTCATGATGCTTGGTGGTAAAGTTCAAATATTTGAAGCCGTTATCGGCTGCCAGGTCAGCCCATAGATCAGGCTGAAAGCGAAGCGGGTTGAAGGTCTTGTTCAGATCAAAATACTGCCGCTTAAGCTCCTCCGCATCGATATCCCAGTCAATGCCGTCACGTGACCAATCCGCGTCTTTATCGCTCAGTGCCCATGATTCGACAAGACCCAACTGGGAATACGGTCCCCAATGCATCATCAGGCCCAGCTTCTGGTCTTTGAACCATTCCAGACGCTCCAAGAGCAGTGGATCCTCCGGCTTGACCCATTTGTCCTCACTGCTGAAATTGTGCACGCCCTGCTCCACTACTGCTTGCTCTTCCTCTACCAGCTTGTTCTCCGACATGGTGTACCTCCAATAGTCATTTGTTGATAACGATAGGTTTGAAGACCGCAAGGAACAGGCTTGCCTGCCCCTAAAAACAATAGCCAACCCCCGGTCATGGATCGACCGGGATACGTTGGCTCTTTGTTTTTCATCTATGCATCTGATTATTGCTCGGCGTTCCAGCGATCATATGCGCCTTGGTAAAGCTCGACGAGACGGTCGCTGCCCATTTTCTTAACTTGTGCAACGTATTTATCCCAATTTTCAAGCGGCTCTTGGCCTGTTACGAATTTCGCTTCCATCTGTTTCACATACGTTTCCAAATCGGACAACAGTGAAGTTGCCTCGCTCTGCTCTTCATTCGTCAAATAGACGTTAGGGAATGGCGATTTGCCGATTGGCACCAGCTTCTCTTGATTCTGCTGATCGATCCACTCATCGAATTCGGTACGAAGACCTTTTGCAACATCCGGATCATTGACGCCTGGTGTCAAAATACCGTAGTTCGGTGTGATTTTGCCGCGATACTCCTCACGATCCCCGCCGCCTGGCACCGGGAGCCATTCTTTCACGCGGTTTGCCTCATCCTTGAATTTCCACAACGTGCCTTCAGGCCCTTGGTTAAACAGTGTAGCGCCTTCATAGCTGTACAGATAATCAATCCAGCGCATGGTAGCTTCCGGAGCCGGGTTGCTGCTCGAAATGGCGAATGTGCCTCTTGCCGACATACCAGGGTGCATGCCGTATACAGGAGAATCGGCGATTTCACTCTTCACCGGCGTCATGAGCGGATGCTCGCTGCTAGGTTCGCCACCGAGCGTGAAGTACGCATGGTAGTCGTTAAACAGAGCCAGCTGATTGTTTTCTCCCTTGGCTTTTTTCTGATCGCCTGTTTGCGAGAAGGTTTCATGATCCAGCAGTTCTTCCTTCCACAGACGGTTCATGAACGTCAGATAGCCTTTGTAGCCTTCTTCCTGGTAAGGATAGTGAACTTTTCCGTCCTTGTCGGAATAAATCCCTTCGTTGTACATTCCCCAGAAGCCGAAGAAGTACATGCGCAGGTCATCCAGCTTGACCGAAGTCAGCGGAATCTCGTCTTTCTTTCCATTTCCGTTAGGATCTTCTTCTTTAACGCGTTTCAAGAATGTATATAGTTCCTCTGTTGTCTTAGGTTCGGACACGTTGAGCGCTTTTAAGAACTTGCCGTTATACCACATCGGGCCTCTGTACCATACGGCGGCCTTGTCGACGAATGGCAAGGCATAGATATGTCCGTCCGGTGTCGTAAAGGACTTGCGAACATCCGGGTTCTCATCAAATATCTTTTTGATGTTCGGTGCATAGCCCTCGTCGATGTACTTCTCCAGCGGAATGAGGATTCCTTGGGTACCATAGGTCACCTGCTCAGCCGGCTTCAGGTCGGCCGCGTAAAACATATCGGGCAAATCACCGCTGGCGAACACCAGATTCTTTTTTGTTTCAAAGCTGTCAATCGGAGAAAGCTGATATTCCAGCTTGATGCCTGACAATTTCTCCATCTCTTGTAGTACGGGCATCGTATTCCAATCGGCTACACCGGCATCCTGTGACATGACCGTCAGCGTGATCGGCTCATCCACAATCGGGAAACCTTCCTTTTTTACCCCTTCCGTACTGGCCGTCCCGGACGGTGCCGTAGCAGCGCCATCTCCTTTGGGTGAACCACAGGCTGCAAGCATTGTTGCTGAGAGGGTGAGGCAGAGTAAAATAGATGATGCCTTGCGAAGCTTTTTCATGACAACAACTCCCCTTTTTTTGGTGTCGATTTATGGTATAAGATCAGCCCTTAACGGAACCAATCATAACACCCTGCACAAAGTAACGTTGAAGGAACGGGTAAACCGCAATAACCGGAAGTGTCGCAACGATAATGACCGCATATTTGACCAGTGCAGCAATTTCCGCTTTGGAATTCATCGCTGCTGCGGATGAGGCGTCAATCGCCCCGCCGCCCTGTGCCGCCATCTCCTGAAGAACCAGGATTTGACGAAGGAAGAGCTGCAGCGGGTACTTCGCGGCATCATTCAGATAAATCATGGCACTGAAATAACTGTTCCAGTGACCGACTCCGTAGAAGAGTGCCATGACAGCAATAATCGGCATCGAGAGCGGCAGTACGATTTTGATGAATAACCGGAAGTTCGTACAGCCGTCGATATGGGCAGCTTCCTGAAGCTCCTTCGGAATGGTCGATTGGAAGAACGTCCGGGACACAATAATATTCCATATGGACGCAGCTCCCGGCAGAATTAGGGCCCACATGCTGTTGACCATGCCAAGATCCTTAACGAGCAGGTAACTCGGAATCAGTCCCCCGCCGAAAAACATCGTAACCAGAAACACCGCCATAAAAAATCCTCTGCCCACAAAATCAGAACGGCTGAGCGCATAGGCTGCAGGCAGCGTAACAATCAGATTCACGATCGTACCGATCACTGTATAAATAATCGTGTTCTTGTAGCCAATCCAAATGTTGGCGTTCTCAAACACCCGGGCATATCCATCAAAAGTTATCCCTTTCGGAATCAACCACATTTCACCTGAGCTTACGTACTTCGGATCACTGATGGAGGCGCTGACAATGTACAGCAGCGGGTACAGTACGATGACAAGCGCAATCGTCAGATAGATGTAGTTGCATAGCAGGAATAATTTATCCCCTTTGCTTTCCCTTACCGTGGATGACATATGTTATTCCCCCTTCTACCACAGGCTGTTTTCGCTGGTGCGACGAGCGATTTGGTTCACCGCAATCAGCAGAATCGCATTAATGACCGAATTGAACAATCCGACGGCGGTAGAGAAGCTGTACTGTGCGTCAACCAGACCGGAACGATAAACAAATGTCGAGATGACATCGGAAGAGCTCATATTCAGCGGGTTCTGCAGCAGCAGGATCTTCTCGAATCCGACGCCCAAAATGCTGCCCATGTTCAGGATCAACAGGATGGTGATCGTAGGTACAATCGCCGGGATGTTGATGTGCAGAATCCGTTTGAACCGGCTTGCTCCGTCCACGACAGCTGCTTCATGCAGCTGAGGATCGACACCCGATAAGGCTGCGAGATATATAATGGTACCCCAGCCTGCACTCTGCCAGACCCCGGACAGCACATACACCGTCTTGAACCATGCAGGGTCCGTCAGGAATTGAGGTGCCTGAAAGCCAAGCATTTCCACAAAGTTAACAATCATGCCGGACGACGGGGACAAGAAGGTGATGATCATACCGGACATGACAACGACCGAAATAAAATGCGGTGCATACGTGACGGTCTGTACTGTACGCTTGAAGAATGAATCCTTCACTTCATTGAAGGCCAGTGCCAGAATGATGGGCAGCGGAAACCCGATAGCTAGCTCATACAAGCTGATGCTCAAGGTATTCCAGAGCAAGTCCCAGAAGTAATAAGAGTTAAAGAAGCGTTCGAAGTGGTCGAATCCGACCCACGGGCTTCCCGTTATTCCCAACGTCGGGATGAAGTTTTTGAAGGCGATTTGGATCCCGTACATCGGGCCGTAATGGAAAATGACAAAATACAGAAATGCCGGAGCTATAAACAAATACAACTCCCAGTTTCGAATCATCCTCCTCCATAATGTATTTTTTTTACGATTCGGCATCGTGTTAACCGATAAGCTTTGCGACAGGGCGGATTGACCATCTTGCTGCATAGGTTGCCCCCTCCTTTTCTAATGAAAATCCAGCCATTTTTTTCGGAAAAGCACCCCTGTTTAATGTAAAAGAAAGAGCCTTCCTGACCACTCCTTAGCGTGCGGCGTTTCGCCCGCCTCAGAAATGTTAACGCTTACACACCAAGTGTATGGACCGCGGCACTATCCGTAAATATGTCATTTTCAATGGTCTAATGAAAACGGCTTCATGCATTGGTATGACGGGCTTTTTACGTCCTTTCCACTCTTGTCATTGTCGTTTTCGGGTAGGAAAACATGTGGTTTTTGACCCTTCCCCTCTGGTAAATTGTCATCCAGGTCAATGGAATGATCCTTGACAGATGTCATATCTGACCGTAAGTTGGAAAAATAAACCGTAAAAGCAAAACTGACATATTCTAAAAGAAATGAGGTATTACGCATGTTGCCATCCTCCTGGATTTTAGCCGGCTACGCAGGGCGCAAGGTCTTATCCACGATCACGACCGAAGATGCCAAGCGGCTCACTCACTTGAATATCGCTTTCGCCCATATCCATGAAGACAAGATTACGTATACCGATACGAACACCATTCACGAGATCCAACGCTTGAAAGCCGTCAATCCCGAATTAACCATACTGTTGTCCGTTGGCGGCTGGGGCTCCGACGGATTCTCGAAAGCGGCAGCCACGTCCGAAGGAAGACAAAGCGTGTGCGAATCGGCGATCAAGCTGCTGCAAGAGTTTCCATTCGACGGCATTGACCTGGACTGGGAGTATCCATGCTACTCGATAGCCGGAACGGCGGCATCGCCAAGTGACAAGGAGAACTTCACGCTGCTGCTGAAGAAGCTCCGGGAAACACTAGATCAGTACGGGCGGGGCAAGAAGCACTATCTGCTCACGATCGCGGCTGGAGCCGATCAATATTATATCGATGGCACCGAGATCCATAACATCCACCCCTATCTCGACTTCATTCAGCTGATGACGTACGACATGCGCGGCGGATTCCAGACGATGACGGGCCATCACACCAACCTGTACACCTCCACCGGCGATCTGTTCCGAATCAGTGTCGATGCTTCCGTCCGCCTGTTCACCATAGCCGGTGTGCCGCGCGAAAAAATCGTGATCGGCGCCGCATTCTACTCCAGGAAGTGGAAGGATGTGCCGGATGTCAATAACGGTTACCTCCAGGTAGCTCCATCTTCTGGTAGTTACGGTCCGACCTATACCCAGCTCGCAGCCGAGTATTTTAACAATCCTTCATATAAGCGGTACTGGGACGATGAAGCCAAAGCGCCCTTTTTATTCGATGGCAGCAGCTTCATCACTTACGATGATGCCGAATCCCTAACTCATAAATGCAAATATATACAAGATCAAGGCTTGGCTGGTATTATGTTCTGGGAATACAGCTGTGATGCGACACACAACCTGCTGGATGCAATGTACAAAGCATTCCACTCCTAAAGGAAGCAGAAACTTGCCTGAGCCTAACAGCCTCACTCCCCTTCAGTGTGTCTTTATTTCGCTATTCGTTCCGGACTCTTTCCTTATCGTGAAGGAGTCCTTTTTCACTACTTACGCAAAAAAAGAGGCTGACGACAGATAATATGTAATGTTTTCTGCCATGTTGTTAACTTCCGATTATTTCGCTGCAATGGCTTGGCTTTATTCTAGGAGTTCCTTCCGAACTCCGTAAATATGTCGTTTTTATCTTTAACTATAGAGCATACAAAGCCTCATAAACACTGGAAATTTCATACTGTATATGTTGATCTTGCACCTTACATGAGGTTTACAATTCATTGACCATCTTAGAATTTGCACACAAAAAAAGCCATTCCTGAACACGGAACGGCTTTTTTCATCTAGGAGAGAATCGATATCTCTCTTTATTTATGTCATCTATATGTTATTAAATGTAACTCATCTAGCTGTCTTTCGGTCGTCATTCGTAACATCACCAAAGAAGCGGATCGAGTACAATGCACACAGACCGACAATCGTATAGATAATACGGGACCCTGCGGAGCTCTGTCCTCCAAATAATGCAGCTACCAGGTCGTATTGAAACAGGCCGACCAAAAGCCAGTTAATGCCCCCAATAATCAATAACAGCAAAGCAATTGTATTAAATGTTCTCATCGCTTAACACCCCCTTGCGTCCGATTTTCACATCATTCGTTACATGGTTTGTTATTCTAAGGATTTTAGTATCTATTTTTAACCATTTACGGCGTTTGTAATCATGCCCGAACAAAAAAACATCCCCTAAAACCGGGATGTTCTTGCACCGAGATCGTTCTCTTCCTTTAGACTCCCTTGGGGAAACCGCGTTTATGATGCAGAAGCTCGAGAAATACCTCAACCGCCTTGGTATGATAAGGTGTCTTCTGTGTAATCCACGAGAACTGCCGGGCCACCGGCTTGCCGTTCGGTAGCAGCATATGAAGTGTTCCGAGCTGAACCTCCTTACGCACCGCCCATCGCGACAGCAGCGTGACGCCAAGGCCTGCCTCCACGGATTCCTTGATCAGCTGGGTGCTTCCAAACTCCACGATATGCTGAGGGTGAATATGATACCGTGAGAACATCCGCTCCGTTGCCGCGCGGGTGCCTGATCCAGCTTCTCTGACAATCCAGGTCTCATCCGCAAGTTCGGAGAGCGATAGCTCTTGCAGATGGTCATAGCGCCCGCCCCGGGGAACCATCACCACCATTTCATCCTCAGCAAAGGCCTCGATATGCAGCTTATCATCCTGATAATCCCCCTCCACGATGCCGATATCCGCCTCATGGCGCAGTATCATCTCCCCCACCTCCGTGGTGTTCCCGATCATAATCGATGGGCGGATCAAGGGATAATGTTCCCTCATATAAGCGATCAAATGCGGCAGCATATATTCCCCAAAGGTGTAACTGGAGCCAATGGACAAATTGCCGCTTGCCCGATGCATCAAATCGTCCACAAGCGTGTTCATGCGGGTGTACAGACCCAGAATGTCCCTCGCATGGTGATACACGATCTCTCCGGCTTTCGTCAGCCGGACATATTTATTGGTTCGCTCCAGCAGCTTGGTGCCAACTGACCGCTCGAGCGATTGGATATATTGGCTTACCGCGGGCTGTGTCATCAGCAGTTCCTCGGCCGCGCGGGTAAAATTCCCCTTCTCTACCACCGTAACGAATACCTCCAATGTTGGATCCACCTTTGGACCTCCTTCGTTTGCAATATCCACAAATGGTTATGAGTTATATTATCATAACTTATCACTTATGATGATCATCATAATGATTTATTTTTCTTATCCAGTGGAATGAGATACGATGGGTTCAGACCAACCGAACGAATCGGAGGTTACATCATATGACAGAGCCAGCTTATTCCAAATCACAAGAACACGTCCATCGCCTGGTTCGATGGACACAGCATACGCTGCCCGCAGCCGCAGGCGGCATTGCCTTTACCTTTGTCATCGCCCTCATCGGTTACGCATTAGCAAGCGTGCCAGGCCTTGGCTACCTTGGCCAGCTCGCATGGGCGATTCTCATCGCCGCGATATACCGGCAGTTGCGCGGTTACCCGGAGAGACTTCGCATTGGAATCCAATTCACGGCCAAGCGGCTGCTGCGTGTAGCGATCATACTATATGGCTTAAAGCTGAATATCGGCATCGTGTTCCAGCAAGGCCTTGGTTTAATGATGAGGGATGTCATCAGCGTTGTATTTGCCATTGCGCTTACCCTGCTGATTGCCAAATGGCTGAAGGCCGATATGTCTCTGTCCCTCCTGCTCGGCATTGGAACCGGCGTATGCGGTGCGGCGGCTATTGCTGCCGTATCCCCGATTCTCAAGGCGAAGGAGAAGGACACCGCGCTTGGAGCAGGGCTTATCGCCTTTCTTGGAACCATCGTTGCTATCGGATATACCCTTGTCCAGCCGCTGCTTCCTTTAACAGACACTCAATACGGCGTGTGGTCTGGCGTAAGTCTTCATGAAATCGCCCATGTGGCACTGGCAGCTGCTCCGGCAGGTGAGGACGCCCTTGCGATTAGTCTGCTTGCCAAGCTTGGGCGCGTATTTCTACTCGTACCGCTCAGTATCGCGCTCATGGTCTGGATGAAACGTACCGGTCGTTTACAGAGTCAAACACGAATGGAGTTTCCCTGGTTCCTGCTGGGCTTCATGGCAGCGAGTGTACTGGGAAGCTGGGAATTTACCGGACAACCGATCATTCCCCTGCCAATCAAGGATTGGATTTCTCAGGCAGCCTCCTTCATTCTTGCCATGGCCATGGTGGGGCTTGGCCTGAATGTCCACTTGAAGGATATACACGGTGCCTGGCGGCCGCTGCTGGCCATGTCCATCACCACCGTGCTGCTGATCCTGCTTACTTATGCCATGGCATAAGTAAGCGGAAGGCAGCCAGTGTGTAAGGAACGAACACCATCCCTAGCGTTGAACTTTTGCGCAGGGGATGGTGTTTTTTTCGTACATGATCAGCCTGGGGGGGCGTGTGTTGCCGCCGGTTTCGGGATCTTCCTCCCCTTGCTTCCTTATTACCGGAGCTTATCCAGGCGGCATGGAGGTATCCGCTTTGATTTGCCTCTTCACACATTTGATGGATCTTCTAAGGCTATCAACCACTCCTTGGTGAACACCCTCATGCCAAAGACTCCCTATGAACAAGTCTCCCAAGGAACCCCCGTCTTTTTCTTTCCATTTTAGGGTAAAACTAAATGTAGGCGGTCCGCCAATTCCAGGTGGAAGGTTTAGCTCCCCTGCTTTCTTGGGTATTTGAGCTTAGTATGCAGTATTCATGCAGAGCTATCATGATAGAGGAGATGGATGTATGCAACGAAATCATACGATTATGCAATTCTTCGAATGGCATGTTGCTGCCGATGGCTCGCACTGGAACCGACTCAAGAACGCAGCCCCGGAGCTGAGCAAGGCAGGGATCGATGCGGTATGGATTCCTCCGGTGACGAAGGCATCGTCCGCTGAGGACAATGGTTATGGCGTATACGACCTGTATGATCTGGGAGAGTTCGACCAGAAGGGAACGGTTCGCACGAAGTATGGAACCAAACAGGAATTGATCGATGCCATCGCAGCCTGCCACAAGAACGGGATTGCCGTCTATGTGGATCTGGTCATGAACCATAAGGCGGGCGCAGATGAAACCGAGCGGTTTCGGGTTGTGCAGGTCGACGAGATGGATCGGACCAAGGATATATCCAAGCCATTCGAGATTGAAGGCTGGACTAAATTCACCTTTCCTGGCCGAGGGGATCAATACTCCTCGTTTCAATGGAATTTCACGCATTTTAACGGTACCGATTACGACGATATCAGCAAGCGTTCAGGCATTTACCGGATCGTCGGCGAGAATAAATCATGGAGCGATAACGTTGACAATGAATTCGGCAATTACGACTACCTGATGTTTGCCAACATTGATTACAGTCATCCGGATGTACGCAAGGAAATGGTGGCATGGGGCAAGTGGCTGGTAGATACGCTGCAATGCAGTGGTTTCCGGCTGGATGCGATCAAGCATATTAACCATGACTTCATTAAAGAATTTGCCACCGCCATGAAGAAAAAGCGTGGAGATGATTTTTACATCGTGGGCGAGTTCTGGAATCCCGAGCTTCAAGACTGCCGAAACTTTCTGGATACGGTGGATTACAGGATCGATCTGTTTGACGTGTCTCTTCACTATAAACTCCAAGCAGCTTCCAAAGCCGGCCGTTCCTTTGACCTGCGGACGATCTTTGACGATACGCTTGTGCAATCGCACCCGATGAATGCTGTCACGTTTGTGGACAACCACGACTCACAGCCGCAGGAATCGCTGGAATCCTGGGTGGAGGATTGGTTCAAGCAGAGCGCTTATGCGTTAATCCTGCTGCGAAAGGACGGTTATCCTTCCGTCTTCTATGGCGATTATTACGGAATCGGCGGCGAGAAGCCCATTCCCGGCAAAAGGGAAGCGATTGACCCGCTGCTCTATGCCAGAGCGAATCGGGCGTATGGCGAGCAGGATGATTATTTTGACCATCCGAATACGATAAGCTGGGTTCGCCGCGGCATCCAGGAAATCGAGTTCTCCGGCTGCGCGGTGGTCATTGCCAATGGCGAAGCCGGGGATAAGCGGATGTTTGTCGGCGAGCATCGAGCCGGAGAGGTATGGGTGGATCTGACCCGCACCCGGAAGGATCGCATAACGATCGGCAAGGATGGTTTCGCTCTTTTTCCGGTGAACGGCGGCAGTGTATCCGTCTGGGCTCATCCGGATATTCCCGTAAAAGGGTAAGCAGCAGCATTTGAACAAAAAAAGACCGGAAGGATGGGTTTCGCCAGCACTCCTAATGTGTAGGAAAACACCTGGCGCAAGTCCTCATCCTTCCGGTTTTTCGCGTTAACGGCTACGTACCGATCAGCCTTTAACCTGATAACGACGGCGCAGGCCCTCGCCTAGCAGGTTGAACGTGATGATTAGCAGCATCATCGCAAATGCGGGATAGACAACGAATTGGAACTTTCCTAACCATATATCCGCTCGATTCTTGGACAGAATCGTCGCCCAGTTATACCCGGTCTCCACAAATTCCATGACATAATAATTAACTTCCTTCCACTCATGACCAAGAAAGATGTTCACGATCGCAAGTTGGCCAAGCAGCAGCATGACCTTTCCCATATCCAAACAGAAGTTGACGATCACCTCGGGGAACATAACCGGAATATAATAATTCTTGGTCAATGTCCTCGTGCGAAGTCCTAACGCGGTTCCGGCCTCCATGTAAGGCTCGCTTGCCATTTTGTGGGCCTGCTGCTGTATCGTTATCGCAACACGTCCGGCTTCAACGCTGGCCAGAATTAGAATGGCCCAGCCCATCCGCTGCTGGGAGAAGAGAAAGAACGGAAGCGCAAGCAGCAGGGCCGAGGCGAAGACCGGCGGCAAATAGGAGCACAGCTGGTTCCAGAAGGTAATGAACCGGTGGGTGAAGCCTTTTTTCTTACGAGCGATCAATCCCAGGGGCACACCTATCGCATATCGAACAGCCGTAATCCCCAGCACAAGCAGGATCGTATCCTTGGCGGTCACAACGAGCTTGCTCAGGTTATCGACCCCCTTCTTATCCGATCCCAGCCAGTTCTTCGAAGAAGGTTTAAAGGGCGGAAGCGTCAGCTTCTGCTTCCCGTCCTTCATCACCCATCTGGAGGTTTCCTGTTTCAACTCTTTATCGATAAAGGGCATATACGGCCCCGCCAGCATAACAAAAACAAAGAAGGCCAGCAGCGTGCCGCCAATCCATAAAGGGACATTCTTCAAGTCGACTCACCTCATTTCTTATCGTGGATCAAAGTATTTGCGTGCTGATTGACTGATCCATTGAACGATCATGAACAGCACCATGAAAGAAAACGTGATATAAATAATGACCCCCGGCTCATAATTGGACCCAGTGCCGCTGAACGTGTTGAAGTCCAGCGCCTGAAACAGTCTCCATGCCGCTCCCGGATAGTTGCGGTAATATTCCACGACGAGCAGGTTGGACAATATGAAGACGAGCAGGCCCGGAAGATGGGTCAGGATGGTCGCGATGCCGTTGCGCAGCATATGTTTGTATACGACCTTCCGGTCACTAAGCCCCTTGGCTTTAGCCAGCAGTATGTATAACTTTCCCTCCTGTGCAAGCAGAGAAGCCGAAGTGATTCGAGCAATGAAGAAAATCGGGTAAATCGACACGAGCAGCGAAGGCAGCACGAAGGCCTCCCAGCCGTCAACTGCAAAATAGCGGATAGCTGGAACATACTTAATGAGCACCCACTGGGCGATCAGCATCAGAAAAAAATCCGGAATGGATTGGAACAGCCATGTGGTCCAGTGTCCCAGCACATTGAATTTGGTCTTGGACAATTTGTAGTCAAGGACTCCCTTCAGAATGCCGAACACGAATCCAATGATTAAAGCGGATACAATAACGAGCAGGCTTTTACCGACGGCTCCAAAAGCGGCGGCTTCCGAAGACTGCCCGGTATACTGCGATTCCCCCAGCGTCCCGTTCTGAATGGCATTTGCAAAATAATCGCGAATATACGTAACATACTCACCCAGATCAAAGGAATAATTCGTCACCCACAAATTGCTGTCCAGCGACAGATTCAAATCCCTCGGAACCAGGACAATGAGGACGATGAACATAAAAGCGAGCAGGCTGGTTACCGTCGTTTTGAGCATTTGTGTTTTTAATCTCATAAAGTCCTCCCACACATAGTTTCAGCAGTACCTCTTGTTTCATCTGCTTAAATACTTATTCTACTACTACCATATATCTCCTAAATTAGTCCAGATTAAAATACAAAATTTTACTCTCTATATTTCCGCATCATGTATTGCATTCCAGCTTTTGTCATGCATATAGCATATAATTGCCGCTGCCGTTTCTAGCAAATTGCAATCCATGGCGAAAGAATATACTCTGATTGTATATACATCTCATTGGAGGAGGTTCTACGGCGATGTCCATCTATGAATATGAAGTAAAAACGATACGCGGCGAGTCCCAAACGCTCAAATCTTATGAAGGCGACGTCATGCTCATTGTCAATACAGCGACCAAATGCGGCTTTGCCCCTCAATTCGACGGTCTGGAGAAGCTGCACCAAACTTACCGCGACCAAGGATTGGCCGTTCTCGGTTTCCCCAGCAGTCAGTTCATGAATCAAGAGCTGGAGGAGGACTCCGCGATCGAGGAGGCCTGCAAGCTCAATCATGGCGTCACCTTCCCGCTATTCTCCAAGATTGATGTGAATGGCACGAACGCTCATCCACTCTACCGGCATCTGACGAGCGAAGCTCCCGGCGCATTGGGCATTAAAGCGATTAAATGGAACTTCACCAAGTTCCTTGTGGACCGCAGCGGCAGGGTGGTCAAGCGCTTTGCACCAACCGATACTCCGGAGAAAATTGAAGAGGATATCAAGAAGCTGTTATAAAAGCAGGCGCCGATTCGGATAAAAAAGGGCTTGCCCGAGGTCCATCGACCTTGGGCAAGCCCTTCATGTTATGCGACCGGCATCGTCAATACTTTGCCATTGCATCCTCTGTATGCTGGTGTTCTGTAGCCCCCTATCCGGAGAGCCAACGGTACGATCTTTATACCGTGTGCGGCAGCTCGCGCACCCAGACGGCCATTTCATTCTCGCCACGGTTGCCCCATAAATAGTATGGAATGGCCTTTAATGCCGCAGTAAGCCTCTTTTTCGGAGAGGAACGATACAGTTCACCGCTCCAATCATCAGACTCTTCAAGCCACCCATCCCCTTCAATGATAACGGCACCGCCGAGAAAATCCGGGTCGAATCGGGTATGAAGCTTCGGATCGCCTGCGAGCGACAGCGAGGATACCGGCGCTCCATGATCGACGCTCTCCAGGCAGTATACTAGCGGTCCCCGCTGAATCGCGGCCCTGCCGGCATTCTCCCGTATATTGGGATTAGCTCTTACTTGATGAATCTCCATGGAGAATGCCAGTTCCACCGTGTCTCCCGGCGCCCACACTCTCTTCACGTAGGCATAGCCGTCTTCGGTAATATCCTCCACGATCACCTTTTGCCCGTTCACCCGCATAACGGCTTTGCCCTGCGACCAATCCGGAATGCGGAGAGCGACGGTCCACTCGACTGCCTGCTCAGGCTGAATCGTAAGCATAACATTCCCGTCCCACGGCAGCGCGCTGGTCTGGGTTACCTTCACCGGCACGTCCCCAAACCGGACCTCCGCTTCGCCGCCGATGTACAGATGGGTATACAGCGTGTCGTCATTCATCGTATACACGTATTCACCCAGCGACGACAGCAATCTCGCCACATTTGGCGGGCAGCAAGCGCAGGCGAACCATCCCGGCCGAACCGGCTTCACATGGAATTTGCCTGGATTATGGCGGCAGGCGGTAGGCCATACCTCAAGCGGATTCACATAGAAGAAATGCCGCCCGTCCTGAGCCATGCTGCCAATGACCGTGTTGAACAACGCACGCTCCATTACGTCCGCATACTCCGATTTGGGTGACAGCTGCAGCATGCGCTGGGCAAAAAAGATCAGCCCAATGGATGCGCAGGTCTCCGAGTATACGGTATCGTTCGGCAGATCATAGTCCGTGGTAAACGCCTCGCCGTGATGAGTGGAGCCGATCCCCCCGGTAATGTACATCTGTTTGCGTACTATGTTATGCCACAGATTAACGCAAGCCTCAAGCAGAGCAGGGTCTTTCGTTCTGGCAGCTAAATCCGCCATCGCCGTGTACATGTAAACGGCACGAACCGAATGCCCAACCGCCTCCTTCTGTTCCCTGACCGGCAGGTGGCTCTGATGATAAGCCAAATGCGGCGGATGCAGTACCGAGGGGTAGAATGACTTCTTCCCGCGCTGTTCCCACTCCTGAAGGAAGAAATGGGGTTCAGTCCCACGCTCATCTATGAAATACTGACTCAGACTCAAATATCTCGGTTCCTGAGTCACCTCGTACAATTTGACCAGTGCCAGCTCAATCTCCTGATGGCCGTCGAATCCATGGATTTTGCCATCCTCGGGTCCAAAAACGGTATCGATATAATCCGCCAAGCGGCACACCACATCCAGCAGCTTCCGCTTGCCTGTCGCCCGGTAATGCGCAACTCCAGCTTCAATCATATGGCCGGCGCAGTACAGCTCGTGGCAATCCGTCAGATTGGTCCAGCGCTTCTCCGGCTCCTTCACCGTAAAGTACGTATTCAGATAACCATCCGGCTGCTGGGCAGCGGCCACAAGATCGATCAGCTCATCCACCTGCTCCTCCAGCTTCGGATCCGGATGAATGGCAAGCGAATAAGCCGCAGCCTCAAGCCATTTGGCGACATCGCTGTCCTGAAACACCATGCCGCCGTATTCACCCTCCTCCCTGCCGGCAGCAATTCGAAAATTAGACACGCCATAACTCGGTTCCACACCCGGAATTCGATCATGGAGAGCTTCATATTGGTATGGGATCACCACTTCCCTTACCAGTTCTATGTAACGGGACCAGAAAGGATCCGTCAGTTTCACTTGCTTAAGGGGGACGGCGGCTGAACGCGAAGTAAGAGTAATCATCTTGGATATACACTCCTTTTGGAATTCATAAGATAAAGCCTCGACACTTCCCATTCTACGTTCTATGATAGGATGAAAACGATAACATAATCGACCTAATTTCTTATACGATTTCACACTTCCCTGGAGGTGTTACCATGACGGAACGAAGTGTTCTTTCCTTTCCTTCGCCGCCGCTCCCCTACTTCCTTGAATCAGGAAAAACACATTATATGCCGGGCGAGTCGCATCCCAATCGGAGAAACCTTGGCGTTTTCGATCTCATCCTGGTTCAACGCGGCTGCCTGTTCCTGGGCGAGGAGGATATGCAGTGGGCGCTTGGCCCAGGGGACTCCGTTATATTATTACCGGATGCGTACCATTACGCCGTGCAGGGGTGCCAGGAGGAAACCGCCTTTTATTGGCTGCATTTTCAGTCCGCGGCATCAAGCGCAGCCGACGATGATTCGATCTCACACAACATAAAGCTGCCGAGGCATGGCCCTATCCCTTATCCGGAGCAAGCCTATCAACTGTTCGATTCCCTGCACCTGCTGGCAACGGAACCGAGGTCCACGGCATTTTGGCGGGAACAAACGCTGTTTATCCAGCTGCTGGAGCTGCTGGACCCGTCAAGATCGGATCAGGAACAATCGCGGGTACGCAAAATAGCGGAGCAGGTAGAGTCCTATATCAAAATGCATTACCGTGAGCCCATCAGCAACGCACGTTTATCGTCCGACCTGCATTTCCACTACAATTACCTAACGCGCTGCATGAAAGAATCGCACGGCGTGACGCCAACGGAATACCTGCTGCAATACCGCCTGGACCAGGCGAAGCGGCTGCTGTTAACCACCCAGTGGTCGATGGCGCGGATTGCGGAGCATGTGGGGTTTCAATACCCGCCTTATTTCTCCCGCCGCTTCTCCGCACGTTTCGGCCTATCGCCGCTGCAATTCCGAAAGCAGTATACGGAGTAAGAAGCGAAGATGGGGCCAGCTTCGAGACACCCTACACTCTGCCATTCGGTTGGCAATGGGGATCGGCGGGGCCTTGATCGCAGAGCAACGAGCTGGCGATGCATTATCAGCAGCAAAAAGAGACGGACCCCTCTAGGGCCCGTCTCTAATGAATCGATTGCGTAACGTAACGTTACGCTTCATTCGGCAGATTAAGCTGCCATGATACGCCGAACTTGTCCGCGATCCAGCCGAATTTTTGGCTAAATCCATAGTTGTCCAGCGGCATCATCGCACCTCCGCCATCAATTAATGCCCCGTACACCTTCTCGATCTCCGCTTCCGACTCGCAAGTCAGATAGATGGAGAAGGAAGGCGTGAACGTAAAATCATGCTTCACATTGCTGTCGATGCACATGAACGTTTGCCCCTTCAACGAAAAGGCTGCATGCATAACGCTTCCCTCGGTTCCCGGCTGATTGGGGCCATAACGGGCAATGCTGGTTATTTCGGAATCCTCAATAATGGAAACGTAATGGTTCATGGCTTCTTCGGCATTACCTTGGAACATTAAAAACGGGGTAACACTCTTCATGGACAATACACTCTCCTTGTTCATCTGATTAGGATGGGTAGTTAATATTTCCTGTCTCGAGCAGCTGCTTCAAGCCCTCAAACATATAACCCCATCCATGTTCGGTTTGGGTATGATACTCCGTGAGCGCCTTCTCGATATCCTCTGCGGTCCAATCTTCCTCGTGAGGAACAACAATCTCTTGCGTGAATGTCATGTCACATCCTGCGTCCACGGCTTTGAACTCAACCGTTATTTGGTCCACGGTTTCGCTGAACTGGGGCATCCTGAAGGTAAGCACCAGCTTGTGAGGCCGGTCGATTACAAGATACTCCCCAATGGCCCGGTACTCCTTGCCTTCCCGAACGTCAACAATCTCCCAGGTTCCGCCCACGCGAGGATCACTACGGGCGATCTTGTTCGTCGTTTCCATCGTAAACAACCATTTGCGCATCATGTCGGGGTTTAACCAAGCATCAAACACTCGTTCCGGCGCTACCTCAAACAAGCGTTTCATGACCAGTGTAGTTGTAGAGGCTTTCTCCAATGTAAATCATCCTTCTCTTATTAAAAGTGGTATTCCGTCTGTTTCCCCTAGTTCTCATCGTTGTCCAGGATGTTCAGCCGTATTCCTGTTAATGCTCCTCCTTCTTCGCTTTGTTCAGCTCACGTTCCAATGCATCAAATTGCCGGGTCCAGAATCGTTCGTAGAATTGCAGCCATTCCATCGCCCTGGACATGACGCCCGAATTGAGACGACAGGTATGTGTCCGCCCCTGAATGGATCGATCCAGCAGGCCGGAGCGCTCCAGCACCTTAATATGCTTGGAGGCTGCCGCAAGCGACATGTCAAACGGCTCGGCCAGCTCGGATACGGTCCGCTCCTGCGCCGCGATCATACGCACCATCTCTCTTCGGGTCGGGTCAGCCAGTGCGTGGAAGATGTGATCCAGTTGTTCTTCGTTATTTTGTTCAACCATGTGGTTAACTATAATAGATGAATCCCACAAAGTCAACCAATTGGTTGACTATAGAGCAACAAAAAAAGCCAAGCCCTCCATTTAAAGGGTCTGGCCACGATAATTCTTTTACTCGATCCTGCCCCGACAGCACTTTACGCTCGCCACAGCATTTTTTTATCCGATAACCTCATCAAGCAGCCGCTCCAGCTCGCCATAACTCGTCACGGTATGCTGCGGTTGATGCTCCGATTCCGGCCCGACGCTCCGATGATTGAACCAAATCACATGCCAGCCCGCGGCCAGGGCGCCAACCACATCATTACGCCACGAATCGCCGATGTAATAAGAGCCCTCCGGCACCGTTCCGGTCAACCGATTCACATGGTGGAATATCCGCGGATCGGGCTTGTCCCAGCCCACGGCTCCGGATACGAACAGACGCTCCTCCGGTATGAGGTCACTCAGCCGCATAGCCGCGATTTTGTTCATCTGGTGTTCCGCCGGCCCGTTGGTGATCAACCCAACGACATGCCCGGCATCCGCTAATTTCTTAAGAAGCTCCCGGGCGCCTTCAAACATCGTGATGTTATACTGTCGGTCCAGGTAGGTCTGCTGTACCGCCTCAGCTTCCTCGAGGGTCAGCTGTATGCCGAATTCGGCCAACGCGTATTGGAACCGACGTCTGCGCATATCTTCAACGGCTTCCCCGTAAGCCGCCGTGCCCGCTCCTCCGAGCTCTACGGACAGCATGTCACTGTAATACCGCATCCGGTGGTAGGCGGCTTCATAAGGAAGCGCTCCACCCGGATGGGCAACCTCCTGAACGGCATCGCGAAAAGGCGCCAGATGGTCATACAATGTATCATCCACATCGAAGAAGATTCCCTTCGGTGATAATGTTGGCTTCATGTTCATCCCTCTTCCTCATTCTATCCCTCTATTGTACCCGCATCGGCACTGCCCGGGTCAAGCCCATCTGTTAATAAGTTCCTTCCCTATGATATGATGGCATTAAAGCGGCACGAAACGGCAATTGGAGCCTTTTGTCCGTACTCGCGGCAGCCAAGAAAGCGCCAATTGTAATGCCCGATTCATGTACCCGGATAAGGAGATGAATAATGATGACCAAGGATATGACCGAAGTGTGGAGTAAGGATTTCGTTCCCGAGGGGAACCGTGCCAGCAACGTGGACCGTTTTACCGGCTTTGAGGATACCTACGACCAGCATCGCCCCGAAGCTCCCGAGGAGGTTGTCGCCCTGCTGACAGGATATTTGGAACGCAAGCCCTCCCTCGTCGTCGACTTGGGATGCGGCACGGGACTGTCCTCGTTTGCATGGAGAGACGCGGCGGACCAAGTCATCGGCGTTGAGCCGAATGATGATATGCGGGGTAAAGCCATCGCCAAACTGCAATCACTGCAGCAAGAGGCTGACGCCAGCCACGATGTTCAGCTTGCCGACATCAAGTTCGTCTCCGGCTATTCAAACCAATTGGCGCTTCCAGATCAGTCCGCGGACATCATCACCTGTTCCCAATCCTTTCACTGGATGGACCCGGCCAGTACGTTGAAGGAAGTCTCCCGCGTTCTGCGCGAGGAAGGGATATTCGCAGTATATGATTGCGATTGGCCGCCGAGCCTGACCTGGAAGGTCGAGCAATCCTACCATGAGCTGATCGAATGGGCAGAAGACATCAACGACCGCCATGTAGAAGCACAAGAGAAGGCCTATAAAGGGAATAAGAACGAGCATCTGAAGCATATCCGGGAGAGCGGGGTGTTCCGGTTCTCCAAAGAGATCGTATTCCATCATATGGAGCCGTTCACCGCCGAACGATATACCGGCCTTGCCGTCAGTCAAGGCGGTATCCAGACCGTGCTCAAGCTGAAACCAACCGAATTGAACGATAAAATTGCACAGTTCCATGCGCTGGTCGAGGAGCACTTCCAAGGGCGGACACTTCCCGTGATGCTCAGCTACCGCATGCGGCTTGGCATTAAATAATAAAAAAAGAAGAATCGAAAGGGGCAACCCCAAGGTCCTATTGACCCTGGAGCTGCTCCTTTGATCATTGAATAAGTGATAGGCATTCTGCATCAGCGCCAATCAATATTATCAAAGATGCCTGGATATCTACGGTTAAGTCTACTCCTTCCTTACCTTACCTTCGAAGAGTCGCCCTTTTCGCAGAATGTTGTCCATCTTTTTGATATCCCAGTAATATTTTTGATTGGGTAATTGGGAGAACCCCTTGTAGCCCGGATAGGTAAAATTCACTTCGATAATCCATACATTTCCGTTATTATCGATAGCAAAGTCATTACCGATCTTTTGATAATATCTCATCTTCCCGGCCCGCTTGCAAATTTTGTTGCTTAGGTGGATAAGTTGTTCTTTGACTCTCAACGCTTTTTCTTTGGAGTACCCCAGTGACTGCTTCATGGACTCTTCAAAGAGAGTCACATATCCTCGCGAGCTGCTTATATTGGTGACAATACTCTTGGGCCCTGCCACTTTCGAATAAAGCCCGAAAAACTGCCAACGATTCTGCAGGTTACGCATCATCATAACCCGGATATCGAAAGGCCTACCGTTAATTTGGGCTAGAGGAATGGCTTTTTGAATGATGTATGGCTGGGACAAAGACCGTTTTTTGATCTCCTTGTACAGTTCGTCCAAAGAAGCGCATTTTACAACAGCCCCCCTCAAAAGGACAAAAGCGTATCCGCTGTCTGTTTTCCAAGCTTTTAATATTCCTTTACCCATGTGCTCTTTATCAGGTTTAATATAGACCGCACCGTATTTTTCCATGAATGTTCTCAAAGTCTGTTCATTGAATAATGCGGTAGGCGGCAAATACTTTCGGATCTCGTAGTCCTTTGAATAGAAGCGATGAAGATACCACTTTCCCACGGCCGTCATTCCTCTCCTGAGCTCCTGATTTTGTTCGTTTGCCTTTCATAAGTTACTAACTAACATATTAAAAACATATTAAAATTCAACGGCTTTTGATGGAGGTTTATAAACTATTTTAATGGATTAGCCCAGAACACTCGTGATTTCAATCATGAAATGAATCGACTTAGGATAAGGCGTGTCTATAGCACTGTTGCATTATTACACTGTATGTTCAAATCAAAAATAAAAAGAAAAGACTGACAGCAGCATGTCAGCCTGTAATATGCTCAAAAACCTCTTATGGACCGAAATAGAACACTTGCTAAACGGTCTCTTCGTCACAGAAACCATCCCCGCTCAACCCTTCACGGCACCAGCCGATATGCCGTCAACGAAATATTTCTGCAAGAAAATATATACCAGAATGCTTGGAATGGCAGCCAGCAGCGAGCCTGACGCAATCCAGCCGATCTGCGCGCTGTTCTCTCCGAAGAAGCTGGATAACGCAACCGTGATTGTTCTCGAATCCGGCTCTTGCAGGAAGAAGAGCGAGAACTGGTAGTCATTCCAGATCGAGTTCGCATTCATGATGAGAATCGTAGCCGTTACAGGCTTCAGCAGCGGGAAAATGATCCGGAAGAACAGCCCGGTCCGCGTTGCCCCGTCGATCATGGCGGCCTCATCGAGTTCCCGCGGAATCGTTCCGATAAAGCTGGTATAGAGGAAAATCGCCATCGACAGCTGAAACGTCACATGCAGCAGCACGATCCCCAGATACGTATTCATAAATCCGATATCCACGAACAGTTTATACAGCGGCACCAGAATCGTAAGCGGAGGAACGATCAGCGCGCTGACAAATATACCGTAGACCCATTTATTGAGCTTCGACTGATAGCGCGCCAGAGGAAAAGCGGCAAGCGAGCCAAAAGCCAGAATGAGCACGACCGATAATATCGTGATGACACCGGTATTGAGAAACGCCTGGCCCAGCTGGGCATTCTGCCAGGCGCTCACGAAGTTGTCGGTAAACCAGTACCCCGGAAACAGCCACTTCGAGCTCATGTCCCGCATATCCTTGAAAGAAACGGTCAGCAGAATGTAAAAAGGGATGATGTGCACCATCGCCACGGCAAAACCGATGATCGTATAAATCCACGTACGCTTTCGATGCTTCATTGGGACAGCTCCTTTCGACGTAAGAAGTACAGAGCTGTCAGACTGATGACGGTAATGAGCAGGAACATCAGATTGCCGAGCGCGGCCGCGAGCCCCGCATCCTGACGGGCAAAATAAAGCTCATACATCATGGTGGACAGGGAAGCCGAGGCATACCCCGGTCCGCCGTTCGTCAGCGCTTTAATGACATCAAACAGCTTTAATCCCCCAATCAGATTCAGGATGATGCTGGTGGTGAGGGCCGGTGCAAGCAGCGGGAACGTAATCCGGAAGAACCGGTTTTTGGCCGTGGCGCCGTCAATTTCAGCCGCTTCGTAATAATCCTTCGGAATGCCCTGCAGCCCCGAGAGAAAGATCATCATCGCAATCCCAAGGTACTGATAGGTGTTAACGACCATAATGATCCACACGTTAATGTTCGGCTCGGCGAGCAGATTGACCGGCGATCCGGTAAACAGCATGAGGATGTCATTGATGGCCCCTCCATTATACTGGAGTAGGAAATACCATATATAACCCATGATGATCGGGCTGACAATCGCAGGAATATAGACGATAACTCTGACGAAGGTCCGACCCTTGCCGTACTTATTCAACAGCAGCGCATACACGAGGCCCAATATATTCTGAAAAAGCGTACTGCCGACGCCGTAAATAAGCGTGTTCAAAATAACGGTGTGGATTCGGCTGTCTGTCCGCATTCTATGGTAATTATCAAGACCAATGTAATTCATCGCCTGGGAAAACCCGTTCCAATCGGTAAAGGAAATGAGCAATCCGCGAAAAAAAGGATAAAAAATAAATATGATAAACAGCAGCAGTGCAGGAACATACATCCAGTTCAGCATAAAATTCGAATGGGTAAAACGCTTGGTCCCCCGGACCGGAGCGGCTTCACTTCTAGCCATGCCTGTCTTCACTCTCGCTCACACTCCTCTTAGCCAAGTGATAAGGCGCGCATAAGCGCAGCTTGCCTGCACTTCGCGCGCCTTCAGGTTTATTCCTTGGACAACCGTTCCACCTCAACCTTCATGGTCTCGCTGAACTGCTCCGGCGTCACCCGGCCGGCCAGGAGCTCGGTGCCCGTCTTGCAGAGCACGTCCCACATGCCGTTCGGCAGGTAGACACGATCAAAATAAGGGAAGACGCGAATATCGGCGTATCGTTCATAGTAAGTGGTCAGTTCATGGTCCGTCTCCACATCCTTGAGCCCGGGAGGGTTCTTCGACACGTTGGAGAGCTTTGCCATATTCTCCGGCTTGGCAAAATACTGCAGCAGCTTCTTGGCCTCATCCGGATGCTTGGAATCCTTCCACAGCGCAAGCGTATTGCGCTCCCCACCGGCGAATGTCGGCGTATCGCCTTCGATCATGGAAGGCACCGGCATAATGCCGATATTTATGTTCGGATCGATTTTATGGACGTCATCCATGAATGCAGGCCCTACCAGCACGAACGTTGCTTTGCCTGCGGCAAAGGCTGCCGGAAGGTCACTGCGCTTCGCCGTCAGAACGTCTTCGTTCATAAGGCCCCGCTCCTTCAGATCGACCAAGCTTTGAGCCAGCGGCGTGAAGCCGGACCAGTCGAACGTCCCGTTCAAGAGAGCCTCGGCTTGAGTATTTGGAGTCGTAATGAGAAGCGGGTTCGCAAAATTGTCCAGGTACTGCCCGATCATCGAATCGTCGATGCCCGAGAGATACAAGGGTCTCGTCTTGCCTCCACTTTCTTCCTTGATCTTTTCGCCAGCTGCAATTAACTCCTCGAACGTGCTTGGCACCTCGATCCCGTATTCCTTCAGCATATCGGCATTGTACAGGAGTCCGTCTTTCGCTTCGGTCAGTACCAGCGCGTATACCTTGCCATCCTCATCCGTCACCACGTCACGAATCGTGTCGGTGAGATTGGCGGCCCACGGTTCATCCCTCAGATCCGCCAAGTACTCCCCATAACGGAGTTTGGCCCAGCCATGCGTATCAAAAATGTCAGGCAGGTCGTTGGCGGCCATTTTGACCTTCATGGTGTTCTCATAGCCCGTGCTGTCAAACTGGAGGTTGACGCTGATGTCGGGATTCTCCTTGGTGTAGCCGTCCACGATCCCGCGATACACCTCGGTAAGCGACTCATCGGCGACGTTGACCATCATCGACAGCGTGACTTTCGCTTCACCGGAGCCAATTTTGCCGGAGCCGCTGCCGCCGTTGTTCGTGCCTGCGCCTGTTTCTATTGCGTCCGGCCGCGAAGAGCACGCCGTGATCAAGCACAGCAAGGCGACGGCCATGATCCAACATGCACGTTTTTTCATTAATACCCACCTCATTCGGAATGTATAGTGTGACAATCCTTGCATCATTAAGGTTAGCATACATAATAGCGCTTACATATGATCCAAAACTACGATGTAAGCGCTATTTTATCTGTATTGTCGCCTCGGGCAGGTTCCAGTACAATAGAACCAACATGCTTATTCGAGACTTAGCGAAATGGAGGCTGCTCCCGTGAAGAACCGCACCTTGTCCATGCGCTCCAAGCTCATCATCCTTTTTTCCGTGACCATACTGGTCCCTGTCCTTATCATCGCTTACGTGATGCCTTCCTATTATACAAAGCTGATTACGTCGGAAACGGAGAAGCTGACCGAGTCGTCTCTTGTCGGGCTGACCAGCAACATCCAATATTATCTGGATGAGCTCGAACGGGTGACATCCATCCCCTATAACTACGACGAAGTCATGTATGCCCTGAAACTCAGATCCTCCGGCCTGTACCCGAAATCGGATCAATATACCCAATATAAGGCGGATTACGCCCTGTACAACACACTGCCAACCGTGCTCGAAAATATGCACAAGGAGATTCTAGGTACCCTGCTGCTGCCGTTCGACGGCTCCGTATTCTACAAAGATAGCCGCTCCACCCTCTACAACGCCCGTACCGATTACGACTACACGGGCCAGGATTGGTACATCGATGCGGTCAAGGCAGGCGGTAAAGCCACCTTCGTGAAAGTCCATGATCAGGATTATGTGAAGATGGACGGTCTCCAATCGGTCTTCTCCGTCGCCAGGCTCATTCGCGACATGGATACACGCAAACCGATTGCGGTCATCATGTCGGATGCCGATACCGTCGTCATCGACCGCATTGTGCGCCAATTGATTACGAACGACTCGGTCGTTGTCATCACGGACAAGAATGGGCAGCTGGTCTATGCAAGCCAACAAATTCCCGAAGAAACCTTGAGCCAGCTCTCGGCAAGCGAGGTCAGATATCATAATCAGACGTACGTTAAAGTGTCGAAGACGATTGAATCCAGCTCGTGGATGGTGACCTCCCTGATCCCTCAAAGCCGATTTACGGAGAAGGTGCAGTGGATGCATAACGTCGGCATGATCTTTGCCGGCGGCGGTATGATCCTTACGCTGTTTCTGTTTCTTGCCTACTCCCGCAAGCTGCTCACTCCGTTTAGGGAGATGATCGGCGTGATGCGTCACGTGCAGCGCGGCGATATGTCCAAGCGGGTCGACATTCACGGCAAGGACGAGGTCGCGGAGCTGGGCGGCGCGCTGAACCGCATGATCGTCAGGTTGGACGAGATGGTCATTAGCCAATATCGTGCCAAACTCAAGCAGCAGGACGCGGAAATGCAGGCTCTGCAGGCACAGATCAACCCCCATTTCCTGTACAACACGTTGAATGGGTTTATCGGCCTGAACCGCAAAGGCGAGCAGCAGAAGCTCGACCGGGCCATCCGCTCGCTCAGCGGGCTGCTGCGCGACATCCTGTCGGCCGATATGTCGATCACGCTGGAAGCGGAATTCAACATTATCCGCAAATATGCGGAGCTGCAGTCCATGCGCTTTGGAGACCGGCTGAACTTCTCCTTCTCGCTGGAGCCCTCGCTGGCTTCGCTGCGAATTCCCAAGCTGCTGCTGCAGCCGTTGGTCGAGAACTCCGTTGTGCATGGCGCCGAACCATGCGCCCACCCGTGCCATGTCGAGATCAACGCCTACACGCGGATTGCAGACGGGAGGGCCCATGCCGTCATCCTTATCAAGGATAACGGAACCGGATTTGACCCTAAGAAGCTTGAACACAGCGATCGCGTCGGACTCCGCAATGCACAGGAACGGCTTGCGCTCATTCGAGACGGTCAGGCTTCACTTCATATCCAAAGTCAACCTGACCAGGGAACAACCATTACGATCACGATGGAACTGGAAGAGGAGGGGATTGCGCAATGAAGATTATCGTAGCGGATGATGAAATGCTGGCAAGAGAGACGCTGATCCTGATTCTGGAGGACATTCGGCCAGGTCTGGACGTGACGGAGGCCAAAAACGGCCTGGAGCTGGTACAGCAGGCGTCAGAGCTGAGGCCCGACATCATATTCGTCGATATCCGGATGCCTGGCAAGAGCGGACTTGAAGCGATGGAAGAGGCACTCCCTCATACCCCCCATGTACAGTGGATCATCATGACCGGTTTTGCGGAATTTGACTATGCCCGTCAAGCCCTGAAGTTGGGTGCTCTGGATTACCTCCTGAAACCAATCGAGCCTTCCGATGTGGAACGAATCGTGCAGCGTGCTGCCGCCCGGATCGGGCAGGACACGAAATCGCTCAGCCGCGAGTTTGAATCGGTGGTCACATCGCTATGGCATAACCCGATCATGCAGACCGGACCGGAACACAAGACAACTGAACGGGAAGGCCAATGGACGGGCATGCTGCTCTATGAAACGCGGCCCGTCGATGGCAATGATGCTCGACCCGAACAAACCGGACTTCTGCCGCAAGCTGCACGCCAGGTCATCGCTGACCACAACTCCAAGGAGCTGCTTCTGGCCCTGATCGGACTGGAGCGAGGCGAATATGCCCTGATTGGAAAAGCGCTCACTTCCCAAGCGGAAGCAATCTTGCGACGCTTACCCAAGGTGCTTCACGACATGCTTAACAGCGAATCTCCTGAACATCGCGGAAGCCGTCGGGTAACCATGCTGGAATCGGGAACCTATGATTCGTTCGAACCGCTGCGGAATGAAGTGCGGGAGATGCGTTCCCTTTCCTACCTGCGTAGCATCGCAGACGATGGGAAGCCCCTGCTTCTCGCCGATATGCGGCGGCTGGCAAAAGATCCGGTGACTGCCCGGTTTGGCACAACTGCGGTCCAGCTCGTTAGAGCATATGCCGAGGGAGATTATACCGCCTTTATGACCTGCGGTGATAAACTTAGGATGCTGTGGGCCGATGAACGGGAAGCCGCGCGTAAACTTCAATCCAGACTGCTGGCTTTTCTGGCAGGCAGCCTGGCCAAGGAAACGCCAGCACCGATGCATGAAGGGTTCGATCCATGGTTAGAGCAGCTTTATGAAGAAACGGGGACCCGGCTGCTCCGCAAAAAATCTGAGGGTGACCCCGGAGCCAAAGACTGGCTTGAGGAGGTCGTTCTTTATTTGGAGGCGCATTTTTGCGGTGATATTACCGTTTCCGCCGTGGCCGAGCGGTTCGAGGTTTCACCGAACCACCTCAGCACCCTTTTTCATAAACGAATGGGGGTAACCTTTAGCCAATACGTAACCCGGCTGCGGATGATGAAAGCGAAGGAACTCCTGTCCATCCCCAGCATGAAGGTCAATGAGGCAGCAGAGCAAGTCGGATATTACAGCACCCGGCATTTTACGAATCTGTTCAGGGAACATGTCGGTTGTTATCCCTCTGAGTTTGGCAAGCTGCTGAAACCTAAATGATAAAGCTTCACTATTTTCTCCACATCAGCCCGCACAGCAATTCGAACAGATCCAGCACATGGCGCGGATTTTTGCCAGTCAGCTGCTTGATCCGGTTTAAGCGGTAGTTCAGGGGACAATTACACAATCCTGCTTCACTGTTATCCCCTGCCTCTCCTTCATCATTTTTATGTGCTCTGTCATCCCGGCTCGCGGGTACGAATCTCATTAGGGGCCACATGGGCAATGGCCTGCATCGTCTCGAATTGGCCGCTTGAGCCGACTTTACCGGATAGCAGAGTACCGAGGATGCCGCCCGCGAAACCAATCGGAATGGATACGATGCCCGGATGCTTGAGCGGGAAGATCGCTTCCGCCCGGATCCAGCCGGCCCCGGGATCCATCACGTTAGGCCCCACGGCCATGAGCAGCAAGGAGGATACCAATCCGGCCGCAATGCTCGACATGGCCCCATACGTATTAAATCTCCGCCAAAATAGCGTGAACAGCAGCACCGGCAGATTAGCCGAGGCCGCTACCGCGAACGCAAATGAAACGAGGAATGCCACGTTTAGCTTCTGCGCGCCGAGGGCGAGCACAATCGAAGCGGTGCCAACCACGATGGCCGAAAGCTTAGCCACTCTCATCTGCTGTGCCTCGGTCGCCCGTCCTCTGCGGAAAATGCTGCTATAGACGTCATGAGCAAATGCGGAGGATGCCGTCAGCACAAGCCCCGAGATCACGGCCAGTATGGTTGCGAAGGCAACAGCCGATACAAAGGCCATCAAGAATTCGCCACCCAATGCGCTTGCGAGCAGCGGCGCCGCCAGCTCAACCCGCTCCGACAAAACGGACCAATCGACGAAGGCAGCCGCCCCAAAACCAAGAAAAATGGTCATGGCATAAAAGATGCCGATCGTAAACGTTGCCGTTTTTACCGAAGAACGGACCGTACGCGGGTCTCTTACCGTGTAGAAACGCGCAATAATATGCGGAAGTCCCGCGGTCCCTAACACCAGCGCCATATTAAACGACAGCATGTCCAGCGGATGGTCGAACATATTACCCGCCATCAGAAACCGCTCCTGCAATGGGGTCGCCCGCTTCATGGATTCGAATAAACCGAGCAGATCCCAATCGAACCTTGCCAGTACGATAAGACTCACGATAAAAGTGCTGCTGACCAGCAAAATAGACTTGACGATCTGCACCCAGGAAGTTGCGAGCATGCCGCCGAACGTGACGTAGACGGTCATTAAGCCTCCGACCAGCACGATGGCTAGCGACGTTTCCAGCCCGAACAGCAAATGGACGAGCCACCCGGCACCAACGAGCTGGGCAATCATGTAGAAGACGGTGATCATCATGTTGTTGACGGCGATACATCCGCGCAGCCGTTTCTCGCTGAACCGAACCGCCACCGCATCCGCCATCGTGTACCTGCCCAGGTTATGAAGCGGTTCGGCTATGATGTACTGCACGATCACATAGGAGGCGAGGAAGCCGATCGAATAGAAAAAGCCGTCGAAGCCGTACACAGCAATAGAGCCCGCGATGCCAAGAAAGGACGCCGCGCTCATATAGTCACCGGAAATGGCCAAGCCGTTTTGCAGCCCGCTCAGGCGATTGCCCGCTGCATAGAAATCATTCGTGCTTGTTGTCCGCTTGGCGGCATAATACGTAATCATTAACGTGCCGACCACAATCGCCAGAAAAAAAACGATGCCGGATATGTTCATTTGCATGCCTCCTTCCGCTTCAGCCTCAAAGTCCTGTCCTGTTATTCCTTTATTTTACGATAAAATGGCAAAAAAAGGGCGATCCCCTGTGCTGCTAAGCAGCTGGATACACCCTTTTTGGTCAATGAATTGAATCCGGATTACGCGCCCGTATTGGCCTTGACCAGCACTTCGGCATACTTCGCTTCATCCTTGGAAGAGGATAGCAGCGTCCCGATATAAGCTGCCACAAAGCCTAGCGGAATGGAGATAATGCCCGGGTTGCTCATCGGGAAGATCGGATCGCCAATCAAAATCGCTTTGCCGGCCGGATCCCATATATTCGGACTAAGCGCCACAAGAATCACCGTGCTGATCAATCCTGTCAGCATCCCGGTAACCGCGCCTGTCGTATTAAACCTCTTCCAGAACACCGTGAACAGGATGACCGGCAAATTCGCGCTGGCCGCAACGGCGAAAGCTAGCGAGACAAGGAATGCCACGTTCATCTTCTGAGCGAACAATGCGAGCAGAATGGAGACAATGGATACGCCAATCGATGCGTACCGTGCCATCTTCAGCTGCTCCTTCTCCGACGATTCGCCTCGGCGCACGATTTGGCCGTAGAAATCATGGGCGAAGGCCGATGCAGCGGATAGCACAAGCCCCGTCACCACCGCGAGGATCGTCGCGAACGCAACCGCCGAGATGAGCGCGAAGAGGAAGTCGCCACCAATCGCTTTGGCCAGGAGCGGCGCAGCCATGTTGCCGGCTTTATCGACCGCGGTAATATCCGCCGCTCCTACGAAAGCGGCAGCCCCGAAACCGAGAAAGATCGTCATGACATAGAAGATGCCGATAATCCAGGTAGCGTATACCACGGAGCTGCGTGCCGTCTTAGCATCCTTAACGGTAAAGAAACGGGTCAAAATATGCGGCAGACCTGCCGTGCCCAGTACTAGGGCAAGGTTGAGCGACAGCGTCTCCAGCGGGATTTTGTATTTATTCCCCGGGTTCAGGAATGCCTCCTGCAGCGGGGTGGCCGTCTTCATATGGTGGAACATCTGGGTCAGGCTGAAATCGAATTTGGCGAATACGATCAGCGAGATGATGAACGTGCCGGCCATGAGCAGTATAGCTTTCGAGATTTGAACCCAGCTCGTGGCGTGCATGCCGCCGAAGACAACATAGATGGTCATGAGCACGCCGACAATCAGCACGGACGTAACATAGTCCAGTCCCAGCAAAAGCTTAATCAGCGCGCCTGCTCCAACCAGTTGTGCGATCATGTAGAAGATGGAGATGGAAATCGTGTTCAGCGCTGCAACGCCGCGCACTTTCTTGTCGGAGAAACGAGCGGCAATCATATCCGCCACCGTATACTTCCCGAGATTCCGAAGCGGCTCGGCAACAAGGTACAGCACCACCAGGTAAGCCACGAGAAAACCGATGCTATAGAAGAAGCCGTCAAAGCCAACTAACGCGATCGAGCCTGCGATGCCAAGGAAGGAGGCAGCAGACATATAGTCGCCGGCAATGGCTGTTCCATTCTGCCAGCCCTTGAGCCCTCCGCCTGCCGTATAGAAGTCGCTGGTGTTGGTTGTTTTCTTGGCAGCGTAATACGTTATGATCAGCGTGAGAAATACAATTCCGCAAAACAACGCGATAGCCATAGTCGATTACGCCCCCATATCCTTTTTAATATCGTCTACCATACGGTCAAACTGGGCCGCCTTGCGGGAGTACAGGATGCACAAGACCCATGTCATGATGAACTGCGCGAATGCAAATACCCATGCCCACGTGATCGGGCCAATCGCCGGGTGGTTCAACACGTCGGTGTACGAAGTAAGAATCGGCAGTGCAAAGTAAAACAGAAGAAAAAAGACGGTCATCGGAATAATGAACCGTTTCTTGCGGGAGAGCAGCGTTTTGAATTTTTCAGAATGCCATACTTCGGTATAGCTTTTTTCTTCCATTGCCTTTCCCTCCATTAACGATCAAGGATTCTATTGCGTCTCCCATATATGAAAGCGCTTTAGAATGATTATATACAGGAGGATTGTCTGCGACCACAGCTCCTGCGCGAAACGTCCGATAGGGTGCGCGAAAAGGCGGATATGCCGCCTGAACCGGGAGACAACCACCGTCCTCACGCGCTTCTCCCTACGCCTCTCTAAGCAACCGGAACAAATCCCGGGCGGCTTCCCGCGACAAGGGAATCATCGTCCGCTGCTCATCCTTTAGCACAATATTGTAAGCGCCGTTCTGCCAAGGGGACAGCTCCGCAATCCGGTTCACGTTAACCAGGTAACTGCGATGAGGACGAAAGAACGAGTAACCCGCCAGCTTCTCCTCCAGCTCCTGCAGCGTGCTTTTGCTCGTAATCCGCTGGCCTTCCGCCGTCCATATGCGGATGACCCGCTCCTCGCGCACCGCGTACAGAATCGCCTCGGGATCGACGAGCACATGCTTGTCCCCATCATCGAATAGCAGCTTGCCACGCATACTGCGGGCAGCAGCCTCAGTGGATGGATACGGAGCTATCTGGGGGGCGACATCATAAGCTTCCTGCTTTGGGGAGACTTGCCCTTCATGAACCCTGCTGCGAATTCGCTGCAGGGTTTCCTTTAATCGCATATGGCTGTAAGGCTTCAGCAGATAATCAATCGCATTCAGACCAAACGCCTCGACAGCATACTCGTCATAGGCTGTCGTAAAGACAATCAAGGGCGAGATCGGGGAGGCCTTCAGCATCCGCGCAGCCTGCAATCCTTCCAGCTCCGGCATATGAACGTCGAGAAAGACGACATCCGGCTGCCGTAAGGGAACCAGCTCGAGCAGCTCCCGGCCGTTCGTGGCATAAGGAAGCAGCTCGATATCAGGCTCCTGTTCCAACAGGTAAGCCAGCTCCTCCTTTGCCAATCGTTCGTCTTCCGCTATCATCGTTTTAATTCGCTTCACGGTACCGGCTCCCTTCCGATAGACTGCAGGGGATGCTGAAGGATATGCTGCATCCGCCCTCTGCAAGATTCTCTACGATGAGTCTGGCTTCCTTGCCAAACATGCTGATTAAACGCTGGTTGATATTGTAAATTCCGTTCCCCGTACCCTCGCTGCCGATGATCGGTTGTTCGCCGAGGCTGTCCAGCACCTCAGGGGAGATACCTGCCCCGTTGTCCCGCAGCTGTACAACCGCCATATCGCCCGCCCGCTTTAGGGTCAACTGGATGATGCCCCCGCTCGCTTTATCGCGCAAGCCGTGCTTAATGCTGTTCTCCACCAGCATTTGCAGCGTTGCAGGCGGAATCATAAGCTCGCCCAGCACCGGATCCAGCTGGCATTCAAACGTGAACTGATCCTCAAACCGGATTTGAATAATGTCCAAATAGGCATTCAACAGCTCCATTTCCTCACGAATGGTCGTTCTGCGGGAGGCCATGACCTTGACGTTCAAGCGCATGAACGCCCCCAGCTGCATCGTGGCATGTCTTGCCAGCAGCGGATCACTCCGGATCAACGAATGGATCGCATTGAGCGTATTGAACAGAAAATGCGGATTGATCTGCGCCTGCAGAAGCTTAAGCTCCGCCTCTTTCATTAAATGGCTCATCTTCTCGTGGGCCGTGGCCCCGAGCTGATAAGAAATCAGCTGTCCAAGCCCTTGAGCCATGACCAGCTCAACGCGCCGAATATCCTGCGGTCGCTTGAAATAGAAATGAATGACGCCTACAATCTCGTGACCCTCGATCATCGGGACAAGAATGGCGGCGCCGAGCGCCGAATGACGGGGCTGAATATCTTCCGCGTTCTCTATGATCCGAAGCTCGCTGGTCGCAATGACATTCTTGGTCAAGTCGGATGTGATCTCTTCTCCGGGATCAATGGTACGGCTGGCGGCACCGGCATGGGCCAGGAACCGCTCCGTATCCGTAATGGCGACTGCCGTTGTTTTCAGCTCGCGCAGCAGCAAGGTGGCCACGGCCTGTGCCGTACGGTACGTCAAGCCCTGCTTCAGATGCGGCAGCGCCGCTTCCGCGATATGGAATGCCTTCTCCGTCTCGTAAGCGGCTGCCCGCTCTTCCTCGGTGAGCGCAACCCGCAGCATCGTCGTGAAGATCGCAATGGAAATGCTGTTGGTCAGCACCATCGGCAGACCGATCAGGTTGACCAGCTCAACCGCGCGGTCCGGCTCATCTGAACAGATCAAAATAACCCCCATGTGCAAGATCGGGGCGAACATCCCCACGAATAACGCTTTTGCCGGCGAGATAACCCGCTCCTGCGAGAAGAATCGGGCCACGCCCCCGGCCAGGGCACCCGTAAGCGGTACGGCGATAGCTCCTGCAAGCCCCGTGTAGCCCCCGATATACAGCAGATGGGCTCCCGCCAAAAGCCCGCCCCCGATGCCAACGCGGGGCCCGCCGATCAGCCCGCCAATGACAACGCCAACCAGAGCGGAATGGGCCAGGGCCTGCTCCTCCGTCAGCTGCATCAGCCAGAAGGAGGAGCTCGACTCGCCATTCTCCACCACAACGCCTGCATACACCCCGAGGATACCGAAGAGGCCAAACAGACAGGAATAGATGAACATTCGCGTGCCAGACATCTCTTTGCGGTCCAACAATTGGCGGAACAACGGAATTCTCGTCAGTATAAACGTCAGGATGAGCAGCATGCCCATCCGTTCGAACAGATGCAGCGTCAACTCCTGCATGGACATCCCTCTTCTTTGGTAGACTAGGAATCTTCAACTGTCGTCAGTAGACGGTATCAATAGATAGGATAGATGTGAATGCGGTTTCATTTCATGCAGTAAAGATTATATAGTACAGCGAGGATTTGGACAATAAAAAGGAATAACATGAAACTTATGTAAAAATATTCACGCAGGGGACATACACTTCAGTGCACTCAAAAAAACCGTATCCCCCGCAGTTAAGCGAAAGATACGGACAGTGAGCAGCTGCAAGGCCAAAATATCCGAACTTGTTCCTCGTCCTGATCTGTTAGGTCTCTTCGGAATCGTGAGAGCTTACGAGCCGGTCGAATTGGGTTTTCCAGCTCTTCTCCGGGATATCGACCACTTCCGAATGATCTGATTGGTCACCTCCGATAGCAGCAAACCCAGCGCGATGGCGCCTGAAATCATGAAGGCCTGCGCTCCCAGCTGAACAGCCTGATCAAATTGATTCTGGGCGACATGCCGAAGGGCATTGTAGGCGACTCCGCCCGGTACGAGCGGAATAATCCCCGACACGCTGAACACGATAATGGGCGTCTTGTATTTTTTGGCGAAAAAATGGCTGATGATCGTCACGCAAAAAGCCGCAAACACAGTGGCCGTCACCGGCTCAACCATCATGTTCTGCAGCATAATGTAGAGCAGCCAGCCCACCATGCCGGCAAACCCGCACTGCAGCAGTGCTTTTTTGGGTACGTTGAATATGATCCCGAAGGCCGCCGAAGCAACAAAACTCGTGATGAGCTGCTGTATATAAAAGGTTGCCACCATCTTCACCTCCACTCACACATCTCTTAGAATGATAACGTAAACGCAATTCCCGCTCCGATGGCAAAGGACGTAACAAAAGCCTCCGCGCCTTTGGACAAGCCGGATATCAGATGCCCCGCCATTAAATCGCGGATGGCATTCGTGATCAGCAAGCCCGGTACCAGCGGCATCACGGAACTGATAATGATCGTATCCAGCTGATGACCGAATCCGTATTTGACCATCCATACGGAGGTTATGCCGATGACCAGCGCTCCCGAGAATTCGGCGAAGAATCGCACCGGTATGACCCGATGCATGAATAGAAAGCAGGAAAAGCCAAGACCGCCCGCAATGGCCGCCGGTACGAAATCCGGCCAGACGCCGCGAAACATAATGAGGAAGCAGCCGCTTGCGATCGCTGACAGGAGAATCAGCAGCCATGTCGGATATATCGCCTGCTCATGTTCGATTTTCTCAAGCGCCCTATGAGCCTCTTCAATCGTCAGCTCACCGAGGCTTATGCTCCGAGACACGCTGTTGACCTGATCGATCTTATCGAGATTGGTTGTCCGATCCGAAATACGAATAAGCCGCGTAATATGCTGAGGCTCCTCCACCGAGAAGATAATCCCGGTCGGAGTCATATAGCTGTGGCTGTTCTCCACGCCGAAAGCCGCGGCGATCCGCATCATCGTATCCTCGACCCGATAGGTCTCGGCACCGCTTTGCAACATGATTTTTCCTGCTAACAAGCAGACCTTGATGATGTCATGCTCCCGCTTCAACAAGTCATTCAAAACGACAATCCTCCTGCTGAACACATTCCGATTCAGAATCTTTGCCTATATTATAGTATCATTACCATCATTAAGCATAGGATATGCTTTAAAGCAGCACTGCAGCAGCTGCAATCGTTCTGAACAAAGTCATCCTCCTACACTCCATATATGACATTTACCTATTTTCCGCAGGTTGTTGACAAATCATTCCATCGTACTTATAATTACAATCATTAGATATCCAACGTTGGATATCCAGTTATGAAATTATTCTTCACCTACACATCCTAAGGAAGTGACCCAACATGACCAACCTCATCTTGCTCTCATTCCTGCGCCAGCGCCCGATGCATGGCTATGAAATTCAGCAGCTTATTCAGGCCAGCCGCATGGACCTATGGACGAATATTCTGTCCGGCTCCATCTATTATGCACTTAACAAGATGGAAAGCGACGGTCTGATTGCAGCCACCGCTGAAGAGCGGACCGGTGCGAGACTTCGCAAAATTTACAATATTACGGATGAAGGCGAGAAGTTATTCCAGAAGATGATCCGCGAAACCTTGACGCTTCCTCCCCATACCGTCAAATCCGACTTCTCTCTTGGATTGGTCTGGATCGAGAACATTCCCAAGCAGGAAGCGGTGGAATTGCTGCAGCAAAACCGCAAGCAAGTGGAAGAATCGCTGGCACAATGGCGTTCAGGTAAAGAAATCAAGGGACAGTACGGCTTATCGAAGATCGCTCTTGCTACCTTCGATAATGCGATCTCAAGCCTGGAACAAGACATCGCCTTTCTCAACAAGATCATAACACTCGTTCAAGAATAAGCCTCAGCATCAGCTGCGGCTTTCATTTCCGGTCAATATCCAATATTGGATATATAACATTGGTTAATAAGGAGCGTGAATACGAGATGATGTTACCTACTCTCATTCAAGCGAAAGGTTTAAGAAAAACCTATGGTCAGCGAACGGTCGTACATGATGTGGCTCTAGATATACGAGAAGGTGAAGTGCTTGCGATCATCGGGCCGAACGGCGCGGGGAAATCAACGACGCTGGATTTGGTGCTGGGGCTGCGCCGACCCGATATCGGCACGGTCACCTACTGGACTACGGATCCTGCCCCGCACATCGGGCTTCAGCTGCAGTCCACTCCCTTCTTTCCGGGATTTACCGCCCTTGAGAATCTGCGAATGTTCGCTGCTTTCTATGGCAAGCGGCTCAAGGATGCGGAGCTCATCGAGCATCTTAGAAGCTGCGGGCTTGCGGATGTTGCCAAAACCGATGCGCTTCGGCTCTCGGGAGGCCAACAGAAACGGCTCGCCATTGCCATAGCGCTAATCCATTCACCCAAGCTGCTGTTCCTCGATGAGCCTACCGCAGCACTGGATCCACGGGCACGCCGGGATATCCGAGAGCTGATCCGTTCTCTGGCAGACAAGAGCACCTCGATTGTCTTCACTTCGCATGACATGGAGGAGGTTCATAAACTCGCTTCCCGGCTGGTGCTCATCTGTGATGGGCGGGTGAAAGCTTCCGGCACGCCGGAAGAGCTCCTCGGCTATTACCGAACAGATAGCCTCGAACAACTGTATATCCAACTAACCGATGATCAGGAATAAAGGCCGGTCAGAATAATAAAAACCTTAGGAGGAATATATATGCGAATCATTATGACCACCATGCTGCGGAGTATGTTCCGCGACACCCATACCCTGGTCTGGAACATCGTGTTTCCCATTGCTATGCTGATCGGATTGGGACTATATTTCAACGACGCAGCCTATTCTCACCGACTCCTCGCGGGCGTGCTGACAACGAACATTTTGTTTGGGGCCACGATGGTTACCGCCTTTAACGTCATGGCCCAACGCAACCGCGGCATCTATAAGCTGCTGCGGGTAACACCTTTTCGCACTGTCTCGTTCATTACCGCAATGACAGGGGCACGAACCGTGCTGGCACTGCTCGTAAGCGTGTGCGTCATCCTCATGAGTCTATTTATGCTCGAGGTGAAGCTAAGCCTGACAGGGCTTGCGCTGATGCTGCTTGTTCTTCTGATCGGCACCATTTGTTTTACCGCACTCGGTTTTCTGGCAGCCAACCTTTCTCGGGACGAGAACAATGTCAACATGATCTCGAACCTGATAAGCTTTCCGATGCTGCTGACAAGTGAAGCCTTCTATTCGTTAGAACATGCACCCTCATGGGTCGTCATCCTGGGTCAGCTGCAGCCGTTCCATTACCTGGTCGATGCCATGTCCATTGCCGTTTCTCCGCAAGGCGATATCTTTGGCATCTGGATGCCCCTCATGATTCTTGCGGGCTTCACGGTCCTTATCCTCGGCGCAGCCGCATGGACCTTCCGCTGGGATGCGGAGCAGCCTGCCGGATGGAAGCGGGCAGCTGCGAAGAAAGCGGCGTCGATGTAACAGCGTACAAAAATCTAATGAGCCCCTTGTATAAAAGACACCTCATGCGGTATACTGAACAACAATATTAACATCAGGCCGATGAAGAGCTTCCAACTCCGAGGCGTTCTCGTCAAGGGGATCTGATCCTATAATCGATCAGACATCTCCCTAAGTTAACCGGACCCGCCCGTTACCGCGGAATCAAAGTGGATTGAACACGGACCAACCTGTTTCGTGATTAGGTTACGGTTCAATCAATTTGGGTGGCACCGCGAGCGCATAAGCGTCCCTCGTCCCATATGGACTAGGACGCTTTTTTATTTTTTTCAGAAAAAGGAGCGCGGTGATTATGCTAGATATGAAATGGATCAGAGAGAGCACAGAAAATCAGGAAGAACTGCAGCGAGTGGCTGACCAGAAAGGCATCGCCCTGTCGGTTGCCGAACTTGTCCGGCTGGATGACCAGCGCCGGACACTGCTGCTGGCCGTGGAGAGATTGCGGCAGCAGCGCAATGCCATCTCGCAGGAGATTAGCACGCTCGTGCGACAAGGTAAACAGGAAGAAGCCGAGCGGACGAAACAACAGGTCAAGGACATCAACGATCAGTTGGGCAAGCAGGAAGCGTTATACCGGGAGGTTGACGACGCCTACAACAAGCTGCTCATCCTTGTACCGAATATCGTTTCGCAGGATACGCCAGTCGGAGCTTCGGATGAGGACAATGTAGAGATCAGACGGGTTGGCGAGCCCCCCGTGTTTGATTATGAATACAGGGATCATGTCACGCTCGGCGAGCTGCACCGGATGATCGACATTCCCCGCGGCGTCAAAACCGCCGGCACACGCAGCTACTACCTGACCGGCATCGGCGCCATGCTGCATCGGGCCGTCCAGCAGCTTGCAGTGGATATGCTGGTCGCCAAGGGTTTTACCCTTATGGACGTACCGTTAACCGTTAGGACGGAGGCCATGGAGAACACAGCCTTCTTCCCGCTTGGTCAAGATCAGGCTTTTCAAATTATGGAGCAAGATAAGTGGCTCGTCGGTACGTCGGAAGTGCCGTTGGTATCGTTCTATAGCGGTGAAGTCGTCGATGTGACGCAGCCGATTCGCCTGGCAGCAGCATCGCTGTGCTTCCGGAGCGAGGTCGGCTCGGGCGGCCGGGACGTCCAGGGCCTGTATCGGGTGCATCAGTTCGCGAAGGTGGAACAGGTCGTTCTTTGCGAGGCCAGCGCGGAAGCCTCGGAGCAGCTTCTGCAAGAGATCACAGCCAATGCCGAGGAGCTGCTACAGAAGCTCGAACTGCCTTACCGTGTCGTTGCCGTCTGTACCGGGGATATGTCGCAGAAAACGTACAAGCAATACGACATCGAGACATGGATGCCAAGCCGCGGGGCTTATGGGGAGACTCACTCGTCGTCGAATCTGCTCGACTTTCAGGCGCGTCGCTCGAACATCCGCTATCGGGACGCAGAAGGCAAGCTGCGCTACTGCCACACCCTGAACAACACAGCCGTCGCTTCGCCGCGAATTCTCATCCCGCTGCTGGAGAACCATCAGCAGGCCGACGGTTCGATCCTCATTCCAAAGGCGCTCAGACCTTACATGAACGGGATGGAGCGGATTGAGCCTCCAAGTGAAACAAAATGAACAAAACCAGCATAATCTGAACATTCCACAGCGCAGCCGTCAAGGCTGCGTTGTTTTGCTATTATTACCTTCTTAACAAAAAGCTTGCCAAAGCTCCGTCATAAATACACCGAATGGGATTCACCGATAATTAGATCAGAATAAAAGCATATATTAAATGGAGCAGTTATATAACACAAGATAAGGTTCCTCTTTATGCGGTCTGGCTTCACTGAAGGTTCCTCGATGTACATTTTTCTTATGGATTAAGTAGGTATATAATGTTCGTTATATAGGGATATCAACTATCGATAATAGATTTCATATTTTCCAGCATCCAGACGGATGTCTTCTCCCTATATAAAAACTTACCGTGCCGCGCACGAATAAGGAGGTCAACCCATATGACAGAACCCCATCTTGATCATACAGCGCCCAAAACGCTTCGCGATATCCCTATTTCCATCCTGGATCTCGCCCCGATTACAGCGGGCAGCACCGCTGCACAGTCGCTGCGGAATACACTCGATCTGGCCCAGCATGCCGAGAAGTGGGGGTATAACCGCTACTGGCTTGCCGAACACCACAATATGCCGGGGATCGCCAGCTCGGCCACTTCGGTCGTCATTGGCCATGTCGCCGGGGGCACGAGCAAGATCCGCGTCGGATCCGGCGGCATTATGCTGCCGAACCACGCTCCCCTGGTCATAGCCGAGCAGTTCGGGACCCTCGAATCGTTGTATCCCGGCCGGATTGATCTCGGTCTTGGCCGTGCGCCGGGATCGGATCAGCTCACATCCCGGGCACTCCGCCGCGGTCCGGGCAGCGACGGGCAGGATTTCCCGGATCGCCTCGGCGAGCTGCGGAATTACTTCCAGCCCACCTCAGGCTCGTCCATGCGTATCCGGGCGATTCCCGGTGAAGGCCTGCATGTACCGATCTGGCTGCTCGGCTCCAGCGGTTTCAGTGCGCAGCTGGCAGGCCAGCTGGGGCTTCCGTTCTCTTTTGCAAGCCACTTTGCTCCGGATTATCTGATGGCCGCGCTCGATCTGTACCGTACCAGCTTCCGCCCTTCATCCGAGCTGAGCAAGCCGTATGCCATGATCGGCGTGAACGTAATCTGTGCCGACACGGACGAGGAAGCGCAGCGTCTGGCTACCTCGCCGTATCAGCAGTTCCTGAACATCATCCGCGGACGTACCGGCCAGCTGAACCCGCCGGTGGACAGCATGGATGATCTGTGGAACCTGCAGGAGCAGGCCATCGTGAAGCGCCAGCTCAGCTTCTCCGCCATCGGCAGCCCTGCAACCGTACGTGCGCAGTTGGAGGAGTTCCAGCAGTCGACGAACGCAGACGAGATTATTGTCGCAGCCGCCATCTATGATCATGAGGCACGCCTGCGTTCATATGAGCTGCTGGCGGATGTCGTCGGTATCAAATAAATGTTGTACCAAAAAGACCAGTCACACCCGGTATTCCGGTGCTTGACTGGTCTTTTTTTCTTTATAATTACAGCGTCAATCCGCCATCAATCGTAACCAGCGAGCCTGTCATGTAGCTGGAGCCCGGGGAAGCCAGGAAGGCAACCACGTTCGCGATTTCATCCGCCTCAGCCGGACGTCCCATCCGCATGTTGCCCACTTCCTCAGGCACGTAGCCCCCTTCCATGAATGACTTGGCCACCGCTGCCGTAAGCGGTGTCTGAACGCCGCCCGGACAAATCGCGTTCACGCGAATGCCCTGCTTCACGTATTCCAGCGCTGCTCCCTTCGTCAAGCCTACCACCGCATGCTTGCTTGCCGAATAAGCGGCTGCACTGTGCTCGCTGCGGATACCTGCCGTGGAAGCGGTATTGACGATATGTCCGCTGCCCTGCTCTTTCATGACTTTCAACACATATTTCATGCCAAGGAAAGCGCCCTTGACGTTCACAGACATTTGACGGTCAAATTCGTTCTCGTCGATGTCGTCCAGCATCGAGAATTTCTGCACGATGCCTGCATTGTTGAAGAAGAAATCGATTCTGCCGTAAGCTTCAACCGCCTTGTTCACATAGTTCTGAACATCCTCGGTTTTTGTTACATCCGCTTGCACGAAGATTCCCTCTCCGCCCTGTTCCTTGATCAAACGCAGCGTTTCTTCGCCGGCTTCCTTGTTGAAGTCAACGAGCACTACCTTTGCACCGTTCTCTGCCAATTTCAAGCTGCTGGCTCTGCCGATCCCGCTGGCTGCGCCTGTAATGACAGCGATCTGTTTGTTATCGGACATGAAACAACACTCCCCTTGATGATAAGATAAATTAGGTCTGACCGAGTAGTATCACGAACATTTCTGCCGTCTATAGCCTATAGACAAGCCAATGGAAGAATGACTTACTTCGCAAAATATCCGCCATCAATCGGCAGCTCAACACCTGTAATATAAGAAGATTCATCCGAAGCAAGGAACAATACGCCGCGAGCGATATCTTCCGCTTTGCCCAAGCGTGGAAGCGGAGTCTGGGATTGGAACCATTGCATCATTTGCTCATCCTTGAACAAGTCCACGGTCATTGGCGTTTCAATGTAGCCAGGGTGAACCGAATTACAGCGGATGTTATGCTTTGCATAGTCAACGGCTGTGGCTTTAGTCAGCATGCGCACCGCGCCTTTGCTTGCCGTGTAGGGACCAGCGCCGCTGCCGCCTGTCAGGCCGGCAATGGAGGAGATGTTGACGATGGAACCGCCCCCGGCTTCGATCATGTGTGGGATGACATATTTCTGACCGAGGAATATGCTCGTAACGTTAATCGACATCGTCTTCTCCCAGCCTTCCACCGTCAAATCCATGAACGGCGTTGCATTGGAGACACCGGCATTGTTCACCAGAATGTCGACTTTGCCGAATTTTTGAACCGTCTCGTCTACAACACGAACCCAATCTTCCTCAGAAGCTACGTTGTGCTTGAATCCGATCGCTTTGCCGCCAAGCGCTTCAATCTCGGCTACGACGTCTTTGATCTTGTCTTCCTGAAGGTCCGTAATCGCAACCTTAGCTCCCTCTTGCGCAAACAAAAGAGCGTCAGCTTTACCCATACCACCTGCTGCACCCGTAATGATTGCTACTTTATTGTCTAATCTCCCCATGAGAATACCTCCTGATATATTAGTCGTTAGTTTGGCTATCTTCATTGGACTGCCCGATCTTAAGCTGCAGATGTTCAATCATCTTCTCATATGAAGCGATCAACACATCCATCTCCTGATCCGAGAAATCCGACCATAAGCCTTCATTCAAATCACGGTACTTCGCAATCATCCGGGCTTCAACTTCACGGCCCTGCTCCGTAATCTTAAGATAGACCTGACGTCTGTCCTCGATTGACGCCACCCGTTCAATATAACCCTTGCTGACCAGCTTGTTGCTCAAGTTGGTCACAGCCGACAGCGTAACATTCAAGGCATTGGCAAAATACGAGCTGGTCTGCTGCCCCTCATACGCCAAAGTCTGAAGCACGTAGTACTGGGGGCCGGTCAAATCATTGTCCAGAATCTTGGCATAGTTCGCCACAAGCGTCATCATCTGACGAGCCACCATGTTAGATAATTGTTCCCTCTTATCCAGTTTCATCACCTCGATGCACAACGAAGTACTTACAAATATATCACAAATTTAAATAGTTAAAAGATTTTAACAATCTAAATTGTATACCCTTTCATATCGCTCGTCAACCACGATAAAATACCCAATCTGGTTGTTATTCCCATCGTCGCAAGTAGAGAAGACGCAATGCGCTCAAAGTGAATCTCGCTTGATCGAACCAAGCAAGGATTTTAGTGGATATCGCTTTCTAATCTATAGAAAAAAAGAGCACCCTCAGGTGCTCTTGAGAGTATATCCATCCTCGTTTCGGCGTATCCGTTACGAGAAATAGCCGGTATTCATAGTAGGCGCGAGCCGCGCTTTCTCTGCCATTCCCAGTGGCGAAGAGTGAGATCACCGCTTCGGTAAATCCGCCATTCCGATCCGACGAGACAAGGGCAGCTAATTGATGAAGTCGCACGAAATAGGAGATCCCTAATACGCGGCGTCCGCTAACAAAAAAAGGCACCACCCTAAGGTGATGCCTTCCAAGCCTTTTGTTACCCTGCCGTATCCATCCGCGCATCCAGCGTGAGTTGACGCAGCTGATCGAGTGTCATGCGATCTACGAAGCGCGAGAACTTCTCTTTCTTCTTGCCGTTCTCCTGATAGACGACGATCAGCTTCAGGATGATCGGGGCCAGCTGCTCCGGCGCTAAATCCTTATGCAGCGGCTTTGCCAGAGCAGCCTTCAACCCTTTCGGCTCTCCACCTACATAGATATCATAGGTATTTCTCATCTTAATAACGGCAATATCCTTCAGCAGCGGTTCACTGGTGCCGAGCGCGCAGCCGGCGTAACCGATCTTTAGCGGATTAGGTACAGGATGATCGGCGATCGCTTCATCCAGCATCTTCGCAACATCCAGTCCCGAATCCTCCGCCCCCCGGCAGAAATTGCAGGTGATCAGGCTCTTGGAGACAAAACCGGCAGGATGAACCTGAAGTCCGGCGGCTTCCAGCTTAGCCTTTGCTTCTTCCACCCGCTCTGCGTCCATCTCCACGTAGAGCTGTTTAAAGGTAGTCATCTCGATGCGGGCATCCTCACCCACGATGGAGCCCAATACGGACAGCTGATCCGGGCGGAACAGCGTTCCGCCCACTTCAAAGCCGGGTGTCACTGCGAATTTTTGCGTTGCCAATGTCTACACCCCCATCAAGTCGCCCTAATAATCATATCCTCGCTAGGTTGCTTCATACACTATATATGAACGGTCAGTCTGCTTTCGTTATACCTTCATTCGCTGCAGGCGAAGGGCATTCAGCACGACCGATACAGAGCTCAGTGCCATGGCGGCCCCGGCCACCCAAGGTGCCAAAAGCCCGATGGCGGCAATCGGAATGCCAAGCGAGTTATAGCCCAGCGCCCAGAACAGGTTCTGACGGATGTTGCTCATCGTCTTGCGGCTCATGTAGATGGCATCCGGAATGCTGTTCAGGTCGCCCTTCATCAGCGTCACGTCAGCAGCTTCCATCGCCACATCCGTACCTGTTCCGATAGCCATTCCAATGTCGGCAACCGCAAGTGCCGGCGCATCGTTAATGCCGTCGCCAACCATGGCGACCTTCTTACCTTGCTGCTGGAGCTTCTTCACTTCATCTGCCTTGCCTTCGGGCAGCACCTCAGCACGCACATGGTCGATGCCAACCTGCTTCGCGATGGCCTGTGCCGTGCGTTCATTGTCACCGGTAATCATGATGACCTCGATGCCCATTTCTTTCAATCTCGCTACAGCAGCACGGGACGTCTCCTTGATCGTATCCGCCACAGCCACAAGACCCGCATATTGGCCGTCTACCGCTGTCAGCATGGCAGTCTTACCCTCGGTTTCAAGCTCTGACATTCTGCCGAGGATCGAATCAATCGGTACGTTATGCTGTGCCATCAGCTTGCGTGTGCCTACCAGCACCTCATGCCCTTCCACGCTGGCACGGATGCCGTAACCTGGAATGGCTTCAAAATACTCGGCAGCCGGAAGCTGCGTACCTTTTTCCTCAATCCCGGCCACAATCGCTTCAGCAAGCGGATGCTCGGAGCTCTTCTCAGCAGATCCGACCAGACGAAGGAACAGCTCTTGATCTAAGTTATTCACTTCCACATCGGTCAACTCGGGTTTACCTTTCGTGACTGTTCCTGTTTTATCCAGAATAATCGTATTGATTTTATGGGTAGACTCCAAATGCTCCCCGCCCTTGAACAGGACGCCCAGTTCTGCAGCACGGCCCGAACCCGCCATGATCGAGGTCGGTGTAGCCAGACCCAGCGCACACGGACAAGCAATAACCAGAATCGCAATGGCAATTTCTAACGATTGCGCGAAATTACCAGGCGCTATCCAGAAGTACCATACGAGGAAGGCAACAATCGCTATGCCGACCACGATCGGAACGAAGATGCCGGAGATGACATCAGCGACCCGCTGAATCGGAGCTTTGGAGCCTTGTGCTTCCTCAACCACCTTGATAATTTGGGCTAGAGCGGTCTCTTTACCCACTTTCGTCGCTTCAAGCGTCAAGCGCCCGTTCTTGTTTATGGTGGCGCCGATGACGGCGTCGCCCGCTTTTTTCTCAACCGGAATGCTTTCACCTGTCAGCATCGACTCATCTACCGCCGACGTGCCCTCCACGACTTTACCGTCCACCGGGATTTTCTCACCCGGCTTCACTAATACAAGATCACCCACAAGGACCTGTTCCACCGGGATGGTCATCTCCTGACCGTCACGAACGACCAGCGCTGTTTTGGCTTGAAGCCCCATCAGGGTTTTGATAGCCTCCGATGTACGGCCTTTGGCCAGGGATTCGAACAGTTTCCCCATAATGACCAGCGTGATCAGCACCGCACTCGTTTCATAGTACATTTCGGGCCCATGGTGTGCATTTGCTCCGGCAGCGGCCCAATCGATCGTTAAATACAGACTGTAGAAATAGGCTGCCGAGGTACCGAGTGCGACCAGAACGTCCATATTGGCGCTTTTGTTGCGAAGAGCCTTATAGGCTCCCACGTAGAACTGTTTTCCGATAAAAAACTGTACCGGCGTTGCCAGGATCAGCTGAAACCAAGGGTTCATGAACAGATCCGGCATCCAGATCCAGGAGGTGAAGGAGAAATGGCTCACCATGGCCCAGAGCAGCGGCAGCGACAGTATCGCCGACAGGAGTAGCTTCCGCTTTTGCTTGGTGATGGCCTCCTTGCGGTGACCTTCCTGATCAAGCGTCTCCTGTTTGGAAACCGCCTGATACCCGAGCTTCTCCACACGCTGTTGAATATCGCTAAGGCTTACCTCTGCGGGATTGAATTCCACCCGGGCCGTCTCCAGTGCAAAATTGACGTTGGCCTGATTAACACCTGGCATCTTGCTTACCACTTTCTCGATTTTCGAAGCACAAGCGGCGCAGTACATGCCAATCAGCTGCAGGTCCACTGTTTCCTTTGCTGTTCCGTAACCCAGCTTTTCAATTTTCTCTTCCATCTGCTGGACGGTAACCACATTCGGATCAAATGTAACCGACGCTTTTTCCAGCGCAAAATTCACATTCGCTTCCTGGACGCCTTCCATTTTATTTAGGCCCTTCTCAATCCGATTCGCACAGGCGGCACATGTCATACCCGTTAACTGCAGCGACGTTTTCTTCTGTTCCAATGTTGTTCCTGCTCCCATCTTCTCCTCACCCCTCTTCATCCTCGTGCCGTTTGGTTAAACTACGTTATATCCTTGTTCCTCGATAATTTCTTTGATTTTATCCAAATTGACTTTGCCTGCGTCATATTTAACGGAGACCGTGCCTGCCTTCAAATCCACATGACCCTCGATGTTCTCATTCTTTAAAGCTCCTTCAATGGAATTCACGCAATGCATGCAAGACATACCTTCTACTTTTATTGTTACCTGTTCCATGTTCAATCTCTCCTTTGGGTTATGAATTTATTTTGAGCAGCCCTTCTAAAAGCGTGCCCGGAATAAGTTTTGAACTGGTTGTTCTCGTTTCTTGATGTTAGTATACCCCCCTACCCTATATATAGTCAATGGGTTTTCTCATTTTTTTGAAAAATTATGTCCTCGCTTGAATTAACCGCATAACCATGCGCTATTCTTCACCCTGAATAAACAATTACTGCCACCTTTAGAAGGTGGCAGCTCCATGGAAACTCATCATAACCCGACCGTCTCCAGCCAGGAATTCCATTATTTCATTAACTTGTTCATGGTTGTTAACAGCTCGGTAATTACCTCGTCGTCACCTTCCTGCAGGCGTTCCACCACACAGCTCTTCATATGATGCTCAAGCAGCAATTTGCTGACGCCGTTCAAGGCCGACTGGATCGAGGAGATCTGGTTTAATACATCATCACAGTACGTATCCTTCTCAATTAAGCCCTTCACACCGCGAATCTGTCCTTCAATCCGGTTCAACCGGCTGACGAGATTGCTTTTCGTTTTGTCGGAATGATGGCTCTTCCGTTCACTGGTTACTGCGCATGCATCATGTACATGTTTCTCGACTGTCATACCCATTCCCCCCTTGATCACATTACTTCATCTTATTCTAACCCTATTCTCAGTATATCATATAGCCCCCCACCCTATAAAGCCCAGCTTATGGAATATATAACCCGACTATATCCGGATTTACATCGGGATCGATTCATTTATTGAGATTTTAGAACGATTCATAAAGGTAATCATCATTTTACGGGAGTAAATAAAATGAGCCGTATCACCATACTGATCGCGGATGACGAATCCGAGATTGCGGATCTGATTGAGTTGCACTTAAAAAAGAAGGTTACCACTGCATTAAAGCGCGCAATGGCCAGGATGCCATTCATGCGGTTCAAACGTATCCGATTGATCTGGCCATCTTGGATATTATGATGCCCAAGCTCGACGGCTATGAGGTAACCCGGCAAATTCGCGAAAAGTTTTTACTGCCTATTATTTTTCTCAGTGCCAAAATCTCGGACCTTGATAAGATCGAGGGGTTGGTGCGAGGGGCGGATGATTATATGACCAAGCCGTTCACCCCCATGGAATTAGTAGCTCGCGTGAACGCCCATCTCAGGCGTACCAAGCAGTTGAGTCAGTCGGCAGCGGAAGTGAATAAACCTATCGTGGAGATCGGGGGCGTCGTCATTTATCCGGATCAGCGAGTGGTCGAGCTCTACGGTAAGCCCATTGAATTGACGCCAAAAGAATTTGATATCTTGTATCTGCTCGCCAGGCATCCCAAAAAAGTCCATAGTGCCGAACATATATTTCAGCAGGTATGGGGCGAAGACTACTATGAAGGCAGAAACACGGTGATGGTACATATTCGTACGCTGCGGAAAAAGCTCGGGGAAGATACCAACAAGCATAAACTGATCAAGACGGTATGGGGAGTAGGTTATACCATCCATGTCTAACATGATATTTAGCTTTCGGACTAAAATGATTCTGCTGCTCATGGCTAGTATGCTTGCATCCGGCGGTATTACCTTTGGGATCTATAAAGCTCTCCAACTGTACTATCGTTCTGAAGTTTTGTTTGAGAATCCGTTAACTCGAATTCGATATTTCATGAGGTACGAAATGCGTTTGCCCAAGGGCGATTCATTTATTTAAGAAAAATTTCAGAAAAAGCCTACTTCTTTTTTAAATAGTTTCCCCTAACCTTAAGAACATACGACTGGGGACCAAAGAATAGGAAGCAGGCTATTTATTTGCCAGAGGATGCGTAATAACTATCCATAAACAACAGGGTGTCCACATACCCCTCATGAAACATGGATGAAATAATAAAAATATTCCGCGCCTCTTTTTCTGTTTCGGGTGAATTTTTCTCGAGGAACTTTCCTTTTTTATAGTTATAGAAGTAATACAGGATGTCATCGGGCTGTTACGGCGTATATAACTCCCCATATCGTTCCTTGATCTCGCCAATTTCCATTCCTATTTCAGCACATGCTCTTGGCCCGTGCCAAGCACTTCTTCAGCATCCGTACGATTCATGCCGTAGTAAAAATACATACTCATAGAAAGGTTCGGCATTCGAAAAGTATCCAGCCATAAAAAAAGATGCCCCACCAGATCCAACATCTGATGGGGGCACCCTAATTTCCACGTCCAGTTATAAGCGATCTTAATAAATCTTCCGCCCCTGCTCATCCGGCACACCGGATTTACGGAAGAAATATGTGTTGATTACATCCCGCCAATGCTTCGCATGCTCGGCTTGATCAGTCAGCCGGTCCGTCACCTGAGCGAAACGCTCCGGATCGACCATTCCTTCCAGCGAGGTCCATGCCTCAAGCAATCCAGCCGCTGCTTGCGCCCCGTCAAAATGCGCATCATAGATATGCTGAATCACCGATTTACCGGATTTCAACACATGGGAATACGGCACATGATGGAAGAACAGCAGCAGCTCGTCAGGGCAATCCGTCAGCGAATCATATCGAGCCCTATTCGGCTCGAAGTACTGTGCGGTATAGCCTGTGCCCGACGCCACCGTGCGGTCGACGCCCATTCCGTCCCGATCCGCGAAATGGTACGTACCCCACCTTGAATATTCATAGCCGTCCACATCCGGACCGTAATGCGTATGCGGCGTAATCATCCAGCCCACCCCGAGCGGAGAGGTGTAGCTTTCATAGATCGGCCACGATTGCATAAGCATGTCGCATACCGTGTTGACCACCATGTCGTCATTACCGAAGGTTAACCTCGTCCATTCTTCCGCGATCTCCTCGGAGGACAATTCCGGATCCCAGACCAGACGTCCAAAGCCATACAGATTCGCCTGTGCCAAGGTGTGACCCGTCCAGTTCTCATCATTTCCAATGTTGGAAACGGCAGCGATTCCGCTGTATTTCATGCCGTGCAGGGAACCATTCACGATCTTCTTCACCTCGGACCCCGCCCCATTCGCATAGGTATCGAAATCCAGCACCTCTTTCCATTGCGGCACCAGATAGCATACGTGACGCTGCTGTCCGGTATATTCCTGGGCGGCCTGGAACTCGAGCACTTGATTGGTCTCTTTCAAGCTGCCAAACAGCGGCGATACCGGTTCCCGCACTTGAAAGTCCATAGGCCCGTTCTTAATCTGCAGCAGCACATTGTCCTTAAACCTGCCGTCCAGCGGGGTAAAATGATCATAGGCCGCCCGTGCGCGGTCTGTGCTGCGGTCGCGCCAATCCTGCATGCAGTTGTAGACGAAGCAGCGCCAGATGACGAGCCCGCCATGCGGCTCCAAGGCTTCAGCCAGCATATTGGCGCCATCGGCATGGTCCCTGCCATAGGCAAACGGGCCGGGGCGATGCTCCGAATCCGCCTTCACCAGGAAGCCGCCAAAGTCCGGAATATGATCGTAAATCTCATTCGCCGTGTCCTTCCACCACTGCTGAACCTCTTCGTTCAGCGGATCGGAGGTCGATACGCCGCCGATATGCAGCGGAGCCGCAAAGTTAATGCTCAAGTACAATGTAATCCCATATTCCCGGAAGATATCCGCGATCTTCGCAATCGTCGGCAAATATTCCGCGGTAATGAATTTCGTCTCGATCTCGTGCACATTGACGTTATTAATGGAGATGGCATTCATACCCACGGAAGCCAACAGACGAGCGTAATCTCTCACGCGATCCAGATTTTCGGCAAACCGTCCGTTTTCGTAAAAAATCGAGTTGCCCGAGTACCCGCGTTCCACCGAGCCGTCGGCATTATCCCATTGATTGATCATCCGCAGTCCGTTCGCTGGCTGCTCGGTTACGTTCAGTCCAGTTAACGGTTGGTCAGAGGCCAGCAATCTCAATAAATGAAACATCCCATATAATACGCCTTTACCGGATCCACCGATCAATACCAACTTCTCCTGCTGCCCTTGGATTGAATGCTCCAGCTGAAAACCTTCTGCGCCTAACTGGGCTGCCATCCGGCCCCTATCTCGACCTGATCTGTCCCCGCCTGAGCCGACCCCATCCATTTCTCCCATGTCTGCTTCAGCTGCCGCAAGAATGCATACCTCGAGATAAGATGAAGCCGGGGCCTCGACCGTGATGACCGGTACAATCCCCAGCATGGATTGGCACGCACGCTTCAGTTCCTCAATGGCAGTGTTCGCAACCCGCGACTGCTGCAGGTCCGCTACAATCGTGCCGAGCAGCCTGCTGTATCCGGAGGCAAGCTCCCGGTCCTTGATGGGCGCATACTGCAGCCACGCTTTATATAAAGTGCTGTTCAATGTAAACTCCCCCTTTTTGTCCAAGGTCAACGTTTCTCTTCAGCATCTCACTGTTTTCAACGCCTGCTTCCTTAAGCTCGAACATGCAGACGCCGGCCACAAGGACCGGCATCATGACAAACTGATTGCGTCTTCAGCCGCCTGTATTATCGCTATTGTTATATAAAATGATAGCTTAAGCCCTAGTATTCTTACACCTTAATCGTATGCTCCACCAACCGGTGAAACGCCGGTTTCGGCTGATGCCGCTCATCGAACAGGAAAGGCCAATTCTTCCGTCCCTGTACCGGGAAATCGTCCAGCCAAGTATAATCGTCGGCTGCGCCCCAGAAGGTGACGGACGTAATATGTTCCCTGTACTCCTTCAGAATGCCGAACATTGCCTCGTACCGCTTAGCTTGAGCCTCCAGAAGCTCTTCTGGCGCTTCGATCAGATCCTTCCGCTTGTCGTCAAACCGGAACATCGACACATCGAGCTCCGTGAGCTGAAGCTGCAGGCCGAGCGATGCATACTTCTCGATCGCGGCGCGGATATCGTCAAAACCCGGATCGTACAGATTCCAGTGTGCCTGCAATCCTATGCCATGGATCGGCGTTCCTTGATCCAGCAGCGACTTGACCAGTGTATGGATTTTGTCCCGCTTGTTCGGATGGGACTCATTGTAATCGTTATAGAATAACAGCGCGGACGAGTCGGCTTCATGAGCATACTCAAATGCCTTGGAGATAAACTCCGGACCGGCAATGTCCAGCCACTTGGATGGACGAAGCAGCTCGGCGCCTTCATCGGCAATGACCTCGTTGACGACGTCCCAGGCGTAAATATCATCCTTGTACCGCTTTACGACCGTATCGGTATGCGATTTCAACCGTTCAAAAAGCGTGGCTTTATCCACCAAGTCCCCGTTTTTGTCTACGAACAGCCAGTCGGTTGTCTGGTTATGCCACACCAGCGTATGGCCGCGCATCTTCATCCCATGCTTGCGGGCGAAGGTGACGAGCTGGTCCGCATCCTTGAACGTATATCTATCCTCCGCCGGATGCACGCTGACAAACTTCGTTTCATTTTCCGCTGTGATGCTGTTGAAATGATAGGATAGCAATTCCTCTTGCGTTTCGATCGTCCGCGGGCTCACGGCCGCTCCAATGAGAAAGTCATTCGCGAACCCTTCCTTAAGCCTCGGTTCATTTCGCTGCGTGTTGGACACATCCAGTCCCTCCTTAAATTATAGATAATAGCAAGATTGATGGTTATGATCGTGATGCCACAGGTATCGGTTGGTCGACAGCCATCCATTCATGCCCCGGACCACGCACCGTGCGCACAGGGAGTAGTTCGCACGATGTACTTAAATTAGCGGCTCCCGGAGCTCAGCCTTTCACGCCGCCCAGAGTCATCCCTTGTACGAAGTATTTTTGCAGGAACGGATATACCAGAATGATCGGCACGCTGGCCACAATGGTCATCGTTGCCCGAATGGAGGTCGGCGTAACCTGATTCGCACCGCTCTCGGAGCTTGCAAACTGGCTTGCGTAATCGTTGCCCGAATTCAGCGATGAGTTCGAATTCTGGAGTATTTTCATCAGTTCATACTGCAGGGTGCTAAGCTCACTGTATGAAGAGTTGTACAAGAATACGTCAAACCAGGAATTCCACTGGGATACCGCCGTAAACAGCGATACCGTAGCAAGCACGGGCACGCATAGCGGAAGCACGATTTTCATGAAAGTCGTGAATTCGCCGGCGCCGTCGATCCGGGCCGATTCCAGAATTCCCTCTGGTAGTCCTTCAATAAAGGAACGGATGACGATCACGTTAAACACGCCGATCAGGCCTGGAATGATGTACACCGAGAAGGTGCCCAGCATGCCCAATTCGCGAATCAGCAGGAAGTTCGGAATCAAACCGCCGCTGAAATACATCGTTAAGATGAAAGCAATCGATACGAATTTACGCAGCACATATTCCGGACGGCTGATCGTATAGGCGACCATGGCACAGCAGAATACCGAGGTAATCGTTCCGATCACCGTACGCAGAACCGAGATGAAGGTAGCGTGAAATATCGTGGCTTCGTTAAATACATATTTATAATTCTCCCACGTGAAATCCCGCGGCCATAAATAAATGCCGCCTTTCACCGAATCCGTCGCATTGTTGAAGGATACCGCGAGCGTATTGATGAACGGGTACAACGTGATAATCATGAGACAGATCATAAACACCATGTTAAAGGTATCGAATAACCGGTCCGCAGGAGACTTGAACCGGGCATGAGCTCGTGGTGAATCTGACATCTTCGCCATATGAATCCTCCTGTACGTTTTCTGATAGAGAACGGTCCTCGCAAGCTTTCGCTTAGAACAATCGATCTTCGCCCAGTCTCTTCGCGATATGGTTGGCCGTGAACAAGAGTATGAAGCTGACGACCGTCTTGAACATACCGGCTGCAATCGAGAGCGAGAAGTTGCCCATCTGAATACCGTATTTCAGCACGAAAATATCCAGGTTCTCGGAATAATCCACGTTCATGCCATTGCCAAGCAAATATTGCGGTTCAAAACCGGATTCGAGCAGGTTGCCGATATTCATAATCAACAGGATGATGAATACTGGTTTCAGACCCGGCAAGGTGATGTTCCAGATCCGTTGAAAGCGTCCGGCGCCATCGATTTCCGCCGCCTCGTACTGCGAGGGATCGATCATCGTCATGGCAGCCAAATATATAATGGTGTTCCAGCCGACATTCTTCCATACTTCCGAAACACCGAGTATTCCCCAGAAATATTCCCCTTCCCCAAGCCATAGGATCGGTTCCTTAATCATCCCGAACCACATGAGGAGTTCATTGATAATCCCGCCGTCTGCGGACAGGGCCGTCGAAATAATGCTCGCAGCCACAACCCAAGAGATGAAATGGGGCAAATAACTGATCGTCTGCACGACTCGTTTGAACATCAAATTACGCAGCTCATTGAGCAGAATCGCTAACACAATTGCCGTCACAAAACCTAAGACGAGGTTGATAAAACTCATGGCAAGCGTGTTGCGCATGACCCTGAGGAAGTGTTCGTCCTGAAACAGGAAGGTGAAATGCTGCAAGCCTACCCATTGCTGATCGAAAATCTTCTTGGCCGGTTTAAAATCCTGAAACGCGATTGTCCAGCCCCATAAAGGCATGTACTTAAAGACAAACAACCATATCAAAAAAGGAATCGACATGAAGACCAGCGCCTTCTGTTGCAGCAGCTTCTGGACAAAGCCTTTTTCGCCTGTTGGCGGTTTATTGTTTAATTCAGTATCGTTTTTCCGTTGTTTATTGAAGAAACCTTTCGATACCGCCGGCGTTTCGCGCAACGCCGTCGTCTCTGCAGGTCCAATCGGGTTCGCCTTATCCACGGTTTCTTCTCCTTCCTATCCAGCCTATCAATTATGCTGTTATAGAAGAGGAGGGACGGATACAACCATTTTGTGTGGTCCGCCCCTGATCACCTCTCCTTCATCTATTATTGTCCCTGGACATTTGCGATTTTCTTAGCTACTTCCTCGGTGATCAGGTCCTCGTATCCCTTCACATCCAGCTTGCTGAACTCGCCCACGTATTCATTCCAGATGCCGTCAAACTGGGCAGGGTTTGCAAGAACCAGTTTCGGGAAGTATTTACGCTGTAAATCGCTTTTCTTCTGCGTGAAGATTTGGGCCGGTGAGCCCTGGTCAATCGGAATGCTCCAAGCCGGGTACCATGGACGGTCGTCCGGTGCGGCAAACAATTGCGAGAAGGAATCGATGTCGTATGCTTCCAGCAATTTCTTGTCCGGTTCGGAGTAGGACATTTTGGCAACCTCAGGCTGGCGTCCTGCACCCACGGAATTACCGTCAGAAAGCGTAGAACCGTTGCCGTAACGAGGCCAGTTGTATTCAAAGTACTTGAAGCCGAACGACTCGCGGAAGGCTTCCGTATTGGTCTGTGCAATCTGCTCTTCCGTACGGTAGAAGCGTCCATTCTCATCGACGGAATACGTCTCGTCCTTAATGCCCCAGTTCGACAGAATCTGGTTCTCGTCCGTAAGCAGGTTGTTAAAATACTTCACAATGCGCTCGGGATCCTTCGCGCTGACGGAGATCCCTACACCGCGGTTGTTAACAAAGGATGGTGGATCCAGATATTGATCCTTGGTATTCTCATCGTATACAATCGGCAACGCCATATATTCGAGATCGTCGTCACCCGATTTATTGGCTGTTTCGCGCAGGTTGTTCATCGCTTGGCCTACCTGCCATCTATAGTCGAAGAAGCCGAGAACCTTACCGGAAGTCAGTTTGGCAAGGTATTGATCATAGTTGTCCACGAAAGAGGATTTATCGAACAGGCCTTCCGCATTCAGCTTGTTCAGCTCCTGCAGGTAACGCTTCGTAATGTCATCGTCCGCGTAATCGTTCGCTACATGGGTTTCCATGTCAATGATGATCCCGCCATCGTTCGGATAGCCGGCCAAGTGCATTGGGGCATTGGTCAAGGCAAAAAATTTATCCTGCGTCGTCAGTGCCAAATATCCGGTCAAGCCTTCCTCCGGATGTTTCTTCACGTAGTCGCGAATCAGGCCCAGGTACTCGTCGAACGTCTTGATCTTCGGATAACCCGCTTCCTTCAGGACGCGGCGTTGAATCCAGAATGCTCCTTGCTCGATATTGGGAGCCGACGTGTACTCGCCTACAACCGCGCTTAGCGGCAGGAAGTAAATGTTGCCGTCCTCGGCCTTCATGAGGTTGTAATACGGCTCGTACACGCGCTTGATGTTGGGGCCGTACTTATCGATCAGGTCATTGAGCGGAATGAAGGCGCCAGCCCCGACCAGCTTGTCGATCGAGCTCCCCGGTACAATCACATCGGGATAATCGTTACTGGCAATGAAGGTTCCCACCTTGGTGTTCTCGTCCCCTACCAGATGTTCCATTTTAAAATTCACGCCGGTTTGGTCCTCAAAAATTTTACCGATGGTGGTCTCGTTCGTATTTTTGTCTTTACCTGCTGCTGAGTTAAAGTAGGTGAAGGTGACCTTCTCTTCTTTCTTCTCGCCTTCGCCGCCGGCTGCCGGTGTGTCATCCGATGCCTCTTTACCGCCGCCGCAAGCTGCCAGAAGCGATACCATCATAACCACGGTCAGACAGCTCAGCCAAAATTTCTTGTTCATGCTCTTGACCTACCCCTTTCGGTCTCGTTTATTTGTAAGCACTTTCATTATAAGAGAGCTCTGGAGCGATTTTCACCCGTCAATCTTTAGGTGATACTTAGAAAACTATAGAACCGTATCTTTTGTCGTGAAAAATGGCAGATCGGTAGCCTTCTCAACTGCACCCCTGCCGATTAACGAACAAATCCTGCTTATAGTCACTCCGAACCGGAGTGCCAAGCAGGATTTGCCGACGTTATGTTTCGATGGGGATAGACAGCCTTACCCGGGTACCTTGTCCAAGCGAGCTGTCGATTTCAAACTGGAACCGGCTTCCGTAGTACAGCTTCAGCCGGTAGATCACGTTCTGAATGCCGATCCGCTCGCCCATCTCGTCCTCCGTATCCAGGTAGCGATAGATGCGTTCTACTTGCTCTGCGGACATGCCCGCCCCATTATCCTGAATGTTGCAGATAAGAATTTGTCCCTCGCGTGCAATATGAACCTCAATGCGCCCCCCGTGCTTGAGCGGCTCAATGCCATGAATGCTGGCATTCTCCACAAAAGTAACGATGGCCATCTTCGGTATTTGCAGGTGTCCCTCTTCCGCTGGCGCATGGACCGAATAATCGATTTTGTCGCCAAACCGGTATTTCTGGATCTCAAGGAAACAATGGATAAACTCAACTTCTTCCTTGAGCGTCACCATGTCTTTTTTCCAAACTAAAGAATTGCGGAAGATCTTGGCCATATTATGAATGATTTTTGCCGTCTCATCCTCATCCTTCATCAGGCTGCGCATGCGGATGGTCTCCAGGGCGTTAAAGAGAAAGTGCGGATTAATCTGGCTCTGAAGGGCGTTCAATTGCGCGTGCCGCCGCTGCAGCTCCAAATTCTTCTTCTGGATATCCGCCACATACACGTCGTTAATCAAGCTCTTGAGCTGCAGGGTCATCCGGTTGAATTCACCCGTCAGCTGACCGATCTCGTCACGTGCCTCAGCCTCTTGGATCGTGTCGTAATGCTGGTTCTTGACCTTCTTCATATGCTTGAGTATCCGTACCAGACGTACGTTCAGAGAACGGCTAATCCAGACAATCACGAGGGTCGGGAGCAGAAAATTCAGGCAGGTCAGCACAATGACGAACCGCAGGGACTGATGCACGTCGCGCAGCACCACATCCTCCGGCGTCACGGCCATGATCGTCCAAGAGTTCAGATTGTTGGTCGTGAACGTATCGGTATGAAACTCCAGAAAGTTGTCGCCATGCACGATGCCGTTGTACGGTACGGAACCCTGTATGACATCGACTTGCGGATCCGTGGTGTATTCAATATTTCCGGCGCTGCTCAGCAGGTACACTTTGCCCTGTACATTCAGATTGCTCATGATCTGCCGGATCGAGGGCATCCGCATATCGATCTTGAGATACTTGGCATGGTCATCCTGGGAGCTAAAATAATTCATGCTCCGGATGATGCTGAAGCTGTCCAATTGACCGTTCTTGCCCGTACGCATCACGATCGGCTGGGTTACGTTCTTGCCCGCGATCGCCTTGTACCAAGCTTCTTCCTTCACCTGGTCATCGATATAATTAATGCCCCCGGAATACAGCAAGGTTGGATTATCCACATAAACCGTAATCTCGCTCACCGAATTGTACACAGCACTGCCTGAATTCAAAATGCGGCGGAGATAGGTATCATAGGCCTCGATATAATCAGCCGGATGATCGTATACCGTCTCCACGATCTCGTTCAATTGAATGTCCGTGTAGAAGACGGAGGATATCTCCAGCGCGTCCTCGACTTCACGACGGAACTCATTCTTCATCTGCTCAAGCGCCACCGTTATATCCTGGATCCGCTGCTCCCTCACGCTGCCGGATGTCACGTTGTAGAAGATGAGATTGGTGACCAGGATGGGCAAAAATACAGCGAGGAAATACATTAGCAGCATCTTGTCCCGCAGACGGACGTTATTGAGGCTTGGTTTCATCGATCCGTCCCTTCGGACGCAGCCTCCTTCATCAAGCGGCTCCGGTACTCGCTTGGCGCCATTCGCTCCAACTTCTCGAATTGCGTAACGAAATAGTCCGGGTTGCCGAAGCCGACCCGTTCCGCCACCTCATAGATGCGCAGATCCGTCTGGCGCAGCAATCGCTTCGCTTCGTTCACGCGCAGCTGCAGCAGGAAATCATTAAAGTACATGCCATATGCTTTTTTGAAGAGCTGTCCCAGATAAACAGGGTTCATATAGAACTTCCCTGCGATGCCCTTCAGGCTGATATTCTCATGATAATGGGTTTCGATATACGCCTTAATCTTCTGAATTCCGCCCTTGTGCTGCTCCTTGCGAAGACGAGCAATATAGTTTGCGCTCTCAATCGCAAAATCCGTAAACAGCCGCATCAGCCCCTGAAGCGACAGGTTACGGTCATGCCACTCGGTCATCGGTTCTAGGCTGGATATTTGATTCTGATCCCCATCCATACTGCTAAGCACCCGGACCACGCCTAGCACGCATTGGTTGATTGCCGTCTTCACCGCTTCGGGAGCGTACAGCTTCTCCCGGAAGGATTCGAACAGCAAACGAATCGTCACTTCCAGCTTCTCGAAGTGCAGCTCCTCGATCTGCTCCAGAAGCTGCTGGTAAAGCCCCTCTTCCAGCCCGATGTAGTGAAGGGCATGCTGGGAGGCCTCCTCATGGATCACAATGCCACTCTCATCATACATGTACTTGTACAGGAGTGATTCTTTGGCTGTTTCGTAAGCCTTCTGAATGTGGGACAGTTGCATAACCGGTTGACCAAAGTAAACAAAGACTCGTTCGTCGCCCGAGTCGGCAAGCGATTGCTGAATGCGTCTGGCAAATCCCCGCTGACACCCTTGGAACGAGTGCAGGATGCTGCCCGGGACGATGATGCCGATTCGACTGCGGTGCTCATGCAGGTAGAAGGGCTGTTCTCCACTCGAGATCGCTAGGAGAGCCGCTTCCACCCTGTCCTTGAATTCTGCTCTGCCACCGTCATTGTCGTTCGCCCTCGAAGCCAGCGGGTGGTCATTCCGCTCGACAAAGACGTAGAACAGATGACCCTCCGGCTGGAGCTCAAGGCGTTGCTCCCATTCCTGCAGCAGCGCCTCATCGGCTTCCCCTATAATGAGTGATTCCATCAAGGCTCCTGACATCAGCCTCTCTTCTCTCATGCGGGCCTCGCGGTCTAACTCCAGCCGTTCGCTGAGCCGAACCAGCGCATGGCTGAACTCCGTCTCGTCAATCGGTTTCAGAATGAAATCATGCACACCATAGCGGACAGCCTGCTGTGCATAGTTGAAATCATCGTATCCGCTTACAATAATGAAATACGGCTTCACGATGTCCTTCATGACGACATGCCTGATCAGCTCGAGTCCATCCAACACCGGCATGCGGATATCGGTGATGACCACATCCGGCTGTAGCCGTTCAATCAGTTCCAGCGCATCTTCCCCGTTGTCCGCCTCATCCACAATTTGGAAGCCGCAGGCTTCCCAATCAATCAGCTTCAGAAACCCTTTGCGCGTAAACACCTCGTCATCCACCAATATCGCCCGGTTCCATTGCACGGTATGTCCCCCCTCACCTGTTCATGCACATCTTCCTGTTACATATCTTCTATCCGACTAACAGCAAACGCTTTCATATAGTAAGTCCATTGTTCATGCTCCGCACGGAATTGTCAATGGATTTGAAAATAGCGCTCAGCATTGCGGTAGCAAATATCCTGGATAATGGCACCGATATATTCATAATCGGCGGGCAATTCCCCTTCCCTGATCCAGTCCCCGAACAGGCGGCACAGCACTCTGCGGAAATATTCATGCCTCGGGAACGACATAAAGCTCCTGGAATCGGTCAGCATGCCCACAAAGGTGCTGATCAGCCCCATGGAAGACAACGCGGTGAGCTGCTTCAGCATCCCTTCCTTCTGATCGTGGAACCACCAAGCGGAACCAAGCTGAAGCTTGCCCTCAACGCCAGCCGACTGGAAATTCCCGATCGTGGTGGCAATCATTTCGTAATGAGAAGAATATAGGCTGTACACAATGGTTTTCGGCAGCTGATCGTTCCTATCGAGCCTGCTCAGAAATCCGTTCAGGCTTTCCGCCAGATGGAAATCAAGAATCGAGTCATACCCGCTGTCCTTGCCGATCTTCGCGAACATGCGCGCATTATTGTTCCGAATCGCCCCAATGTGCAGCTGCATGGTCCAGCCCTTGGCGTGATACATTTCCCCAAGCTTGAGCAGGGTGTAGGTGCGATATTTCCGTTCCTCAAGCGGTGTGATGCTGCCCCCACTAATCGCTTTGCTGTAAATGTCCGCAACCTCTTGTTCATCGACTTGTTCACAATGAAACGCGCCGAAGCCGTGATCCGACAGGCGGCAGCCATGATCGTGGAAATATTGAATCCGTTCTTGCAGTGCATCCAGCAACCCTTGATAAGTATCCACAGCTAAACTGGACGTCGTTCCTATAGTCTCGACATAGGAAGTGAAGTCGGGGTGCGTGAGATCCAGGACCCGATCCGGACGGAATGCAGGGGCAACGACGGTGGACAGCTCCCCATGATTGCGAATGGCGCGATGAAACTCCAACGAATCGACGGGATCATCTGTCGTGCAGGCCACTTTGACCTTGAATTTCTCCAGAATTCCGCCTGCCCGCAAGGCAGGGGCCTTCAACTGCTCATTGCAAGCTCCCCAGATCTCCTTGGCATTATCCGCAGTCAACCGCTCTTGAATCCCGAAATAGCGGGTCAGTTCCAGATGGGTCCAGTGATAGAGCGGATTGCCCATCAATCGCGGAACACATTCCGCCCAAGCCATAAACTTCGCTTCGGCGCTTGCGCTGCCGGTAATCAGCTCTTCGTCGACGCCGAGCCAGCGCATCGCCCTCCACTTGTAATGATCCCCATCCAGCCATAGCTCCGTCAGGTTATCAAACTGCCGGTTGATGGCAATATCCTTCGGACTTAAATGGTTGTGGTAATCGAATATCGGCATCCCTTCCGCATAATCATAAAAGAGTTTCTTCGCGCTGTTGCTGTTTAGGAGCAGATTTTCCGTGTCCAAACGGCTCATGTGATCGCCTCCGATTCTTATTTCGATTTTCAGTTCCATACTACCATACAAGTATGGTAGTATGGAATACATTAGGAGGTGATGCAGTGGTAGAATCTTTGCGATTACAGCCAGGATCGGCCGGAAATATCGTGTACTCCCGGCTTAAACAGCAGATTGTCAGTCTAGAGCTGCCGCCGGGAACGGCTCTATCCGAGAAGGAGGTTTCCCTTTCCTTCGAGGTCAGCCGGACGCCAGTTCGGGAAAGCTTTGTCCGTTTGGCTCAGGAGGACCTTGTGGTTGTGCTTCCCCAGCGCGGCACACGCGTTTCGCTCATCGATTCGGAGCTGGTCGAGGAAGCGCGTTTCATGCGCGAACAGCTGGAGAAAGCCGTGGTCCGGCTTGCCTGCGAAAGCTTTCCCGAGGATAAACTCGCCGAGCTGGAGCAAAATCTGTCCGAGCAAAGCGAGAGCATCGAGAAGCATGACGGCAAGCACATGTTTGAGCTGGATGAGGCCTTTCACCGTATTTTGTTCGAAGGCTGCCGTAAGGTCGGCACATGGAACGTGCTGCAGCAGATGAACGCTCATCTAAACCGAAGCCGGATGTTATGGCTGTCCGCCGATCCGAATTGGACCAACCTGTACGAGCAGCATCGGGAGATCGCGGACGCGATTGCACGCCATGACGCCGATCATGCCGAACGAGAAATGCAGGCGCATCTGAGCCTGATTATCTCCAATCTGGCCGTGCTGAAAGAGAAGCATCCCGATTATTTCAAATAAGCCGTTACCGCGAAAGACCCTTATTCGTCACGGCTTCATCTTGGCGTTACACTCGTAACTGCAAAATTCCCAGCAGCTTTGCGTTAACTCCTTAAACTTGTAAAGGGCGGTGAAGAAATGCGCATGGTATTCAGATGGTTCGGCGAGGGCAACGATACGGTCTCGCTGGATCAGATTAGACAAATCCCCGGCGTGGAGGGCATCGTATGGGCACTTCACGATATTCCTGTCGGCGAGGAATGGCCGATGGAGCGAATTGAGGAAATTGCGGACCAGGCCAAAGCGTACGGGCTTCATATTGACGTCGTGGAAAGCGTGAATGTGCACGAAGACATCAAACTCGGCCTTCCTTCCCGGGATCAGTACATAGCCAACTACATCCGGACGATTGAGAAATTGGGCCAGGTCGGCGTCAAAGTCATCTGCTACAATTTCATGCCGGTATTTGACTGGGCTAGAACCGATCTTCATAAGCAGTCTGCCGATGGATCGACGGCTCTCTTCTTTGAGAAAGCCAAAATCCACGGCACTGATCCGATGGAGCTGGTTCAGACGATCAACCGAAACAGCACGCTTACGATGCCTGGCTGGGAGCCGGAACGTTTGGCCCATCTAACCTCCCTGTTCGAAGCATACCGCGGCGTTACCGAGGACGATCTGTGGCGCAACCTCGAATATTTCTTAAGCGCCGTCATCCCGGCTGCCGAGAAGAACGGTATTCGAATGGCCATTCACCCGGATGATCCGCCTTGGCCGATCTTCGGTCTGCCGCGGGTCATTACCAGCCAGGACAATCTGCGGAGATTCCTCAAGCTATATGATAGCCCGGCAAACAGCTTGACCCTGTGCAGTGGATCGCTCGGCGCCAATCCGGACAATGACATCGTCTCCATGATCCATGAGTTCCACGACCGGATTCCTTTCGCACACATCCGGAATGTGCGCGTCTATGAGAATGGCGATTTCATCGAAACGTCCCACCGCACCGAAGACGGTACCGTCGATATTTCCGGCATCGTGCAGGCTTATCATGATAACGGTTTCACTGGATATGTAAGGCCCGATCACGGACGGCATATTTGGGGTGAGCAGTGCCGTCCGGGTTACGGTCTATATGACCGCGCCTTGGGCATTATGTATCTCTGGGGGCTGTGGGACGCTTACAGCCGGGAGCGCGCAGGCAGCGCAGCTCAGCTGAAGGAGGCCGTTCAATGAGTGAGGTAAATAAGCATACAACAGGTACCTCTGAATCCGGATCAAGCGGCGCTTCCTATGCATCCACGCCGCAAGTGACGCCAGCCCTTCCTATCCATCCATCATTAAACGGGAAGACGGTTGTCATTACGGGCGGCTCCGGGGTGCTGTGCCGAGCAATGGCTCTGGAGCTGGGTCGGCAAGGCGCCAAGGTCGCCGTCTTGAATCGTACGGCCGAGAAAGGGCAGCAGGTAGCGGACGAAATTACGGCTGCCGGCGGTACAGCGATTGCCGTTCCCTGCGATGTAACGGATGTGGAAAGCGTCCGGCAAGCCGAGAAGGCTGTGCGCCAGTCTTTCGGACCCTGCGATATCCTTATTAACGGAGCCGGCGGCAACCGGAAAGACGCGAATACAACCAACGAGATACTCCGTCCGGAGGATGTGGGGCAGCCGGATCTGACAACCTTCTTCGGGCTAAGTGTGCCTGGCTTCCGCAGCGTATTCGATTTGAACTTCATCGGCACGCTCATACCGACGCAAATTTTTGCGGAAGGGATGCTGGGGCGTCCCGGGGCCGTCGTGCTGAATATCTCGTCCATGAGCGCACCGAGCCCGATGACCAAGGTTCCGGCGTATAGCGCAGCCAAAGCAGCCATTAACAACTTTACGCAGTGGCTGTCCGTTCATCTCGCGGAATCCGGCATTCGCGTGAACGCGATTGCGCCAGGCTTCTTCCTGACCGAGCAGAACCGCAATCTGCTGACCCATAGTGACGGTTCATTAACCGAGCGCTCTCATAAAATCATCTCCCATACCCCCATGAGACGGTTTGGCGTGCCGGAGGATCTGCTCGGCACCCTGCTCTGGCTTGTGGATGATCAGACCTCCGGGTTCGTCACCGGAACGGTGATTCCCGTAGACGGCGGCTTCATGGCTTATTCCGGGGTATAACGGATTATTTCCTTAACCTGATACAGCAGCAGGGCCGGTTTAAGATCCTATGATCTTAAAACCGGCCCTGTTTTTTATATCACGGCAACTGTATATGCCTGAGTTTATCTGGATTTGCCACGGTATATATCGCTTCGATCCGATTGTTTTTAAAAGCAAAAGAATAAATAAATTGGACTCCGTTATCCAACTGGATCCGCATTCCCGGCAGACCATTGACGGTAAGATAAGAGTATACATATTTCCCTTCATACATTTTAAGCAGGTTCAAATGCAATTGGATCACTTTATGGACTCCAACCACAGGAATTTGCGCCGCTCTGACTTTACCGCCGCCATCCGAGTAGAACACAACATTCTCGTTTAACAGCAACAGCAGCTTATTCGTGTTCCCCTGTAAAAGGGAGTCTACAAATTCCTTGATTTGCTCCTCCGCCACCGAAATCAATGGATTCTGATCAGGAACAAAATGAAGGCTGCCCTTAGCACGGCGGAAGATTTGACGACAATTGGCGCTGCTTTTTCCCAGAATTTCAGCTATTTCATCATAGGAATAATGGAAAATCTCACGAAGAAGGAACACGGCTCTTTCCACCGCGTTGAGCTGCTGAAGGAGCAGCAGGTACGCTGTAGAGATGGACCCTTGCTGCTCTACGATATGAGATGGGTCCGTCTCTGACGCCATATTCTCGATCAGGGGTTCTGGCAGCCAAGGGCCGACGTACAGTTCGCGTTTTTTGGCAGAAGAGCGCAGCAGATCCAAACAACGATTCGTTACGATTTTGTACAGAAACGCTCTCTCATTGCGAATATCCTCCGGGTGGGGCAATTGGTTATAACTGATGAAAGCCTCCTGCACGATATCTTCCGCATCCATCACACTTCCCAGCATTCGGTAAGCTAACGAGAAAAGAGCGGATCGATAGGTTTTATACAATGACTCTGTGCTCATCATTCGGGATCCTTGCCTCACTTTCAAGCGAGAGTATATGCTGTACAGCCCGTTTGGCGCTTGCGGTTGCAGCATCAACCAAGAGTTCGCCATGCGCTGCCCATTCTCCCGCTACATATAACCCGATGATTTCCGGGACCGCTGGACCCGGGTTCTCTTGGCGGTTCACATGCATAAAATCGTGGCAGACCGTGATGTTAGGAAGGTATTGTTTCTCAACGAGCTCGTTGCGCCAACCCGGCTGCACCAAGTCTAAGGTTTCTTCTAATTCCTGCAAATCCCTTCTTGCATCCTTCTCCTTGCCCTGATACTTCAGCAAGGTTATGACTTGTGCGCCATCTTCACTGAGGTAAGCCGCTCGGGATTGATTCGAGAGAAAGACGGTTTGATCGAGGCCGTACACAAACTGCTGCTTCGGTTCCGGAAGACGACGCAGGGCTACATCCAAGCAAGCCGCTGTCACTTCGACCGCCTGCTCCTTCCAAGTATGAAGGGCAGTTTCTTCTGCATGAGGCACCAGTTCGTGAGCAACAGCTGGCGGTGTGGTAAGAATAATATGGTTTGCTTCTATTTTCATGCCATCCCCGCATAGGACATGCCGTACCCTTCCCTCGTGATGATCAACTGAAATCACTTTATTCTTCGTTACGATTTGAACTCCCTGCTCGAGAGCCTTTTGTTTTAATTCATCGACCATGGCTCCCCAGCCCCGATCCAGATACAGCACCCCCTTCAGCGCGTGCTTAAGCTGCTGCAGTACGGGACCGGCGGCCTGCAGGTCAGGGGCTACCACATAACTCGCTGTACGCAATAGCGAATAAAATAAATTTCGTACCATGGGATCCTGCACGTTACCTTCAATCCATTCGCGCAAACTCATGTTGTCGTACAGCTGCGTATCCAGTTTACCTAATTTCGCAAGCCAGGCACCGAGCTCCATCTTGCCCTTCCAGGTTAATAGTGGGGTAGTGAATAGGGATTTCACGCCCATGGGTAACGGACTTAGTTTCCCTTTCCATATCCCGTACCCGTCAATCGAAGGTTGACCTCCCCGCAATTGAAGCCCTAATTCGCGAAAGGTTGAAAGGGCATCTCCATGGTATAAGGCATGCCCGCCCAGATTGAAGTAGGCTCCCTTCTTCTTATGGGTCATGGCCCGACCACCTAGACGTTCCTGCTTTTCAACGAGTATCGTTTGCTTCCCGGCTCTTGCCGCATAGATAGCGGCTGTTAAACCGGCTACACCTCCACCTACAATGGCTACATCATATTTTAGCATCCGTCATCACCCTTTCGGTTTTATACGGGTATGACGGGCGAGGATACCCAGATGTGACAGGAATGAAGATCCAATCCGAAAATTCATATCATTCATGATTTCGGCAACTCATATCCATAAAGCCCCTCTTCAATACGAAGAGGGGCTTGCATGGCTCTATATCATAACCTCACGTTTGAGATTCATTTCGGTTCACTGCACGGTCTCCGGCTTAAAAAAAGCAGGCAAATACTTTTTGTTCGCCTCCAGCATTTCACCCAGCAGCTGCTTCGCTACACCTACGGAAGGTACCAGCGGATGGTGAACCAGCGCTTGCAGCGCAATTCCGCGATCACCGGTAATGGCCGCTTCAATCGTCAATTGTTCATATACTTTCACCGCATGCATCAGTCCTTTAACATGGGAAGGCACGTTCTGCGGTGTAAGCGGAATCGGCCCTTGGCCCGTTACCACGCAGTTGATCTCGATGCTGGCATCCGCAGGCAGGAAGTCATAGATATTGCCGTTTGCGACATTCAATGTCTGGATATCATGGCGGTCATTGTAGATGGACGTCATCAGGTTAACTGCCGCTTCGGAATAGTAAGCGCCGCCCCGCTGCTCCAGCTGCTTCGGCTTCACGGCCAAATTCTCATCCTTGTAGAGCTCAAACAGCTCCTGCTCAACCCGGCTGACCACATCCGCTCGGGTTCCGTCCTTCTCCAGCGATGCCTTCATATCCGCAAACATCGTATCGGTCATGTAGAAATATTTAAGATAATACGTCGGGATCGCTCCAAGCGAGCGGATAAAGTCCGTATCCCAGCCGAAGGTCGGCACGTTCTTCGCCGTATACGATTTGCCGCCGTCCAGCAGCTCCGGCATCTTCTCTTCCCCGTTAACGATAGCCGACGTCACCCAGTGAAGATGGTTGATTCCGACAAACTCGGCCAGAACGTCCTTCTCCGACACGCCGTACTCGGCCGCCAGGAACTTCTGAAAGTTAATTGGCGAATTGCACAGACCAACGGATTTCACCTTACTGTGCTTTGCAACCGCCTCGGTAACAATGCCCGCCGGATTCGTGAAGTTCAGCATCCATGCATTCGGTGCCAGCTCCTCGATATCACGGCAAATGTCCAGAATCACCGGAACCGTGCGCAGCGCCTTCAGCATGCCGCCAGGACCCGTCGTCTCCTGACCGATAACGCCGTGTTTAATCGGAATATGCTCATCCTGTTTACGTGCCGCAAGCAAGCCGACACGCATCTGGGTCGTCACAAAATCGGCACCTGCAATCGCTTGTCTGCGATCCAGTGTCAGGTGAACCTCTATCGGCAGGCCCGATTCTTTCACCATGCGTTTCGCTAGATTGCCTACAATCTCCAGCTTATGCTTGCCCTCTTCAATATCAACGAACCATAATTCGCGAATCGGCATTTGCTCATAATTGCGAATGAAACCTTCAACAATTTCCGGGGTATAGGAGGAACCTCCCCCGATGACCGCTATCTTCAATCCTGCTGCCACATTAATCGCCTCCAAGGTATGATATCAATCCGTATTTATCAGGTTCTATTCAAAACGATAAACTGATCAGGCTGTGGTTACCTGCTCAAACGTAAATGCTTTTAGTTTGGCCTCCGCCTGTGCATCAATAGCATGACCGTCGGCATCCATCGCGCAGAGAAGCGCGCCGGAAACCGGATCGGATGTCAGTCTTACACAGCTCGCATGTGGTGCCCGGACCGCAATAATCCGTTCGATCGCATCCGTCAGGATCGAGCTATTCGGCCTGTTCAGCACACTGCCGATATAAACAATGTCAAAGGCTTCATCCGTCATGTCCAGCCGCCGGATCAGCGTACATACCGCATTAGCCAGCTCTTCGCCTTCATTCTCAAGAATTCGGGTTGCCACCTCGTCACCTGCTTCAGCTGCCTGGAACAGCGTCTTCACCAGGCTTGGCGGAACCTTTGTCTTACCGTAGAGGACATCCTCATACATCGGTTCTACAGACGTGTATCCCATCTGCTCTAGCACGAGCGATGTCAATAAGGTTGCCGGTCCCCGCTCATCCCATGCCCGAATGACTGCCCGGAAAGCCAGCGTGGCAAATCCGGAACCGCCCGCGTATCCGTCTCCATACAAGAAGCCAAAACCTCCATACTGAAGCTCTTCTCCCGCACGATTTCGGGCCGCGCTGTTGAAGCCCGTACCGCAGATCAATGCGGCGCCATACGGACGGCTCGTTCCAGCCCTCATCCCGATAATGGTATCGCATGCGATATCGTGCTTGGGATAACCGAGAGCCCCAATCATCGGACGCAGGATCTCGTAATCGGCTTCCCGATCTGCTCCGGCCAAGCCAAAATAAGCATAACTGATATTTTCTTTGGCAACTCCAGCCTCTTGAAGAGCCGCATTACAGGCTTCCTCAATGTTACGGGCCGCATGTTCACGGTGAATCTGGTGATTGCCGTTCCCAGACGCTCCCTTGCCAAGAATGTTCCCTTGCTCATCGCAGATCACGGCGTGTGTCTTACTACCGCCGGCATCTACACCCAGATACAAACTCATGCACTTCACTCCTACCCGCCATACAGCGGCGTCATGTGGTGGTATATATTTAAGATACCGCTTCCACTGACATCCATCTACTGTTATACGATCAAGGAGTGATACTATCTTACTGTTTCTTGGTTTTTGTAGTGGAAGGGATCACGGGACTGCCTGCATAAGCACGCTCCCGAATTTCGCTTGGCGATGCACCGACATGCTGCTTGAACAGACGATTGAAGTTAGACAGATTCCGAAACCCGCAGGATTCCGCAATCTCGATAATCTTCTGGTCCGTCGTCTCTAGCAAGTGCACGGCATGCGTCAAGCGCAGCTGAATCAGATAATGGTGCGGTGAAGTGCCGACCGCCTGCTGGAACAGAGTGCTGAACCGGGAAGGGCTCAGATGCGTTAAGTCCGACAGCTCCTGCAGCGTCCAGCTGTAGTCCAGCTGAAGCTCCATCGTGCGCAGGACTTCTTTTAACGCATGCATTCCCCTACCCTTGATCGGCCTGTTCGCTTGAATCGGAGTCGACAGATGGCGGTTCGCCAAACTCAGGAATCGAATAAGATCCGAACGGATCAGGCTCATATAAGCGGTACCTCGGGATTGATACTCTTCCATCATGCGCCCCAGCAGATGAGCCAATTCATCGTGCACGGGGGACTGCCTCTCCATGTTTCCAAGCGAACGGAAGGGAGCCATCAGATCCGGATCGAACTTGAGGTCAATGGATAATAGCGAAGGCTCGAACATAATGACATCCATCACCAGATTCTCGGTCTCATACGCCCGGTGAAGATCATTGCTGTTGATGAAAATGATATCCCCCTGCTGAAACTGGAGCTTCATCCCGTTGATCAGAATAAATCCGGTCCCGCTCTGAATATAGTTGAGCTCCAAAGCATGATGCCAATGCAGGCGCTGGGCTCCGGCAAATATGCCGTGCGTGGTCGACGCTGTAAAAGGAAAAGCAGCGTTCGTAAAATCAATAGCATCAGGAACGACACTCTGCGGACGATTCACTAAAAAAGCACCTCCATGCCTTCGTACACTGGTTGATGGGAAACCTCTTTCTTGAATTTGTTATAGTGAATTACCAGTTACCGATTATATATCCATCATTTAGAGATTCTATTTGTAGATTCCTAGATATGGCGCTTCCCGAAATCCATATCAACTTTAAATTTATATAAGGTTAATTTTTACTTAATTACCAATTAATTATTGATTTTCTTAATTTAAATTACTATAATTTGGGATATAAGATGTTATATTACATTTATTGATTCAAAGGAGTTGTAGACGATGCTTCTCTAGTTAAAAACAAAGCAACCGCCGCTTCTACATCTCGAATGTATGCCAGAATGCTAGATCAACGATTGCAAACAGGTCGGCAATGAAGAAAGCGCCCTCCTGTTTTCAATAAAGAAGAGTCGATTCCATATGAGCTTTGGCGGGCACCATCGGAATCGACTCTTTAGCGCTCTTTCCTCTGTTTATACAAAGAAAACAGTTAGATTCATTATAACTATGTAAGAGATTCTTTGTAAATATCAGAAGAACGAGCAGTCACTTTAAAAGGAGGGTTGCTTTTGTTCCATAGTGGAATATTCTCGAAGTAGTCTTCAAATCTCTGACAGTTGGCCCGTCACGTTGATAGATCCTTCAAATATAAGGAGGTAAAAAAATGAAAAAAGCATTTACTGTATTTTCACTGTTCGCATTTTTATTCGTAATGGTTCTCTCCCCAACCGGTTCTTCTGTTAATGCAAAGTCGCCAGATCTGCCTGAGGGCTACAAAGCTGCTACCCCATCTCAAATTAAAGAGGTCAACGGGATTATTGCCAAATCATCGAAATCTCTTAACAACGCGTTTACTTCCAAAGGCAACTCTTTGAAGTACGGTGTCGTTGAAGGTCATGAAGAGATTGCCTTGGTTTCTACAAGTGAGGTTGATCAAAATGGCAATGCAAAACTTGTGGTTTACGGAGTTGACACTAAAGCTGAGAAAGTACAGGCTACTACTTATGAAACAATTCAAAACGGTGATACTACAACACTACGGATCATAAACGACTGCGAAGAATGCAATGCTACTGATACTGTAGAAATTGAGCTGACAGCAGATGGTAAAATCATTAAGGATGGGCAAACCTATTCTCAAGAAGACATCTATGAATTAATCAAACAAAAGCAAGGAGAAGCAACAGAAGAGATTACCCCTATGGCATGGTCCTGTACGGATTATGTTGGTAATATGTGCATGTATATGTCCGGATGGGGTGCAGCTGAGCTTTGTGCGCTATCCATTTTTGCTGGAGGGATTGCAGCATTAGGTTGTGTTGCAGTCTATGGAATAATTGCACTGTGGGGATGCTCATCCGCAATCGATCTGATATGTTAATCATCTAAAAACCTATCATTATTTTTCCCATGCTGGCCCTTACCTCCTTTATCTTAGGCGGTAAGGGCCAATAATTTAACCTTACCTTCGTTTAGCAGTAACAGCTGCGATAGAAAGAGAAAACAACAATAACAACAAGTAGAAAAATAAATGATTGATTGGAATTTCCGCTATTCCTTGATATTTACAGACAATTAGGTAGATGAGCAATACGATCGCAGCGCTAATAAAAACGTTGTTTAAATAATTCTTGATTAAAAAATCTGTGCGTTCATCAACTTCTGTTGTCCCAGATTTAATTAATCTCCTTCTTCGGAGAAATTCAGCGGTCCCAGCACCAATCAGAAGAACAATTAACATCTCCCATTGGAGATCTCGTCCAGCTGCATTGACTACAAAATATGCTATCGAGAAACCAATGATAACATATAAAATATTCAATTGATTGAATTTCATTGGATCACTCCTCCTTCAAGGTAAAAATATCTTCTACAGTACAATCAAAATAACAAGCAATTCTAAGAGCAAGTTCCAAACTTGGATTATACTGTTTTTTTTCGATTGAAATAATGGTTTGTCTTGTGATTTCCAAGTCTTTAGCCATTTGAAGTTGGGTAATATCTCTTTCACTTCTCAATTCGCGAATTCGATTTTCGACCAATTTAGATTTGCACCTCGCCCCCAATGTAAAGTCTTATTTACACCTTATTTTACCAATTCACCCTCGAATGTCAAGTTATATTTACACCAAAAAAAGGAAAAGAGAGATTTTATGAAAAGACTATCCCTGTCTCTAACCATAATCCTTATTATCTTTGGAGCTTCATTTGTTTTGCTCCAATCTTCTCCGTCGAATCCTTATGATAAACCAATAAATGAATTGTCCCCGAGCACGATCAAGATATTAAGTGATGTGAATTATCAAAATATCATTAGTCCAATGGACTTGAGTACCAAATTAATGAATAAAGAAAGCTTCTTTTTATATTTTTTCTCTCCAACCTGTGGTCATTGTAAGGCGACGACACCTAAAATAAAAAATATCGCTAGCGAACTTGGAATATCATTTTTATTATATAACTTACTTGAATATAAAGAGGGATGGAAGAAGTTTAGCGTTCAGGAAACACCAACGCTCATATACTTCAAAGGTGGGATCGAAAAAGAACGGCTAATTGGAGGGATTGTTCCCGATAACGTCAAATTCGGAAATCACTCAGAAGACTTCGAAAATTTTTTCATTAAATATGATCAATGAAAAAAACGTTTCATGAAGCTTACACACGATGAAATGATAAACGGCCTGGTTGCTTTTGCAACCAGGCCGTTTATTTCATTTAAAAGGGTATTGCCTGCCTCAAGTATTATGAATTGCATCTATAGCTGCAGCCTTATCTTTGGAAGGTTCGGGTAATCGATCGTTATTAAGATAACGTAAGCTCAACCGTCCAGCCGAACGGATCCTCAACCGTTCCGAGCTGGATGCCTGTGATGGCATCATATACGCGTTTAGAGAGTTCGCCCGTTGCTCCCTCACCAATCTTCAATTGCTGATCCTGCCATTCCAGGGATCCAATCGGTGAAATTATTGCTGCCGTACCGGTACCAAAAGCTTCGGTCAACAAGCCGCTGCGGTGGGCCTCCACGATTTCATCAATGGAGATGGCCCGTTCTTCTACCGGAATATTCCAATGCTGAAGCAGTTGGATAACCGAGTTCCGGGTAACGCCATCCAGGATGCTGCCATTCAGCGCCGGGGTTACGACCGTATCGCCCAGCTTGAAGAACACGTTCATGCTGCCGACTTCCTCGATATATTTGCGATGTACGCCATCGAGCCACAGCACCTGCGAGTATCCCTTAAGCGTTGCTTCATCCTGCGCCTTCAAACCTGCCGCGTAGTTGCCAGCCGTCTTGGCATTGCCCACGCCGCCGGCTACGGCACGCACGTATTTCGGCTCCACATAAATGCTGACCGGATTGATGCCTTCTGCATAATACGAACCGACCACCGACAGGATAATCATGAACTTGTATTGCAGTGATGGCGCTACGCCAAGCACGGGCTCGGTTGCGATCACAAACGGACGGATATAGAGCGATGTGCCCGGCTCTGAAGGAATCCAGTCGCGGTCCACGAGCACCAGCTGCTTGAGCGCTTCCATAACAAGTTCCTCGTCCAATGCCGGAATGCTCAGGCGCTGGTTGGACAGGTTCAGCCGCTGAATATTTTTGCTCGGGCGGAACATGAGAATTCGCTCATCTTCCGTCAAGTAAGCCTTCAGGCCTTCAAATACGGTCTGCCCGTAGTGAAATACCTTGGCGGCAGGGTCCAGTTCGATCGGCTGATACGGAACGACGCGCGGATCGTGCCAGCCTTGACTAGCATCATAATCGAGAATAAACATGTGGTCCGTAAATACCGTGCCGAAAGCCTGTTTGTAGTGGCTCGGCTTTGTCTTCGGGGTGGTCGTTAACTCCACGGGTATCGCGTAAGTCATGTGCACACATCTCCTTATTTTGTAAACGTTATTAGTTGAATCATATCAATCGATACCCTATATTAAAAATATCTGATTTATAGGGATACCATACCTTAAAGGTATGGAGAGGGGGTATGAAGATGGACATTCGACAGCTACGATATTTCCTGACGATTGCGCAGGAAGGACAGATCACGCGTGCAGCAAAACAGCTCAATATGGAGCAGCCTCCATTAAGCCGTCAGCTGAAACTGATGGAGGAAGAGCTCGGCGTTCTGCTGTTTGAACGCAGCGGCAAGCAACTTCAGCTCACACACGCAGGCGAGCTGCTGCAGAACCGAGCCGCATCCCTGCTGAACCAGTTCAATGAAACGCTAACCGAGGTGAAGGAGATCCACGCTGGAATCCGCGGCATGCTCTCCATCGGCGCCGTCGTCTCCTGTATTTCGCTCTTGCCCCAGCGCATCCAGATCTTCCGGCAGCAATATCCCGAGGTCACCTTCAAGATTCGGGAAGGCGATCACTCCCTGCTGGCGGATCAACTCGACAAGCGTAATATTGAGCTGGCAGTGACCCGGCTCCCTTTCGAATCCAGCTTCGGGCCTGAGCATTATGCCGTTCAGCCTCTGCCCTCCGACCCGTTCGTCGCGGTCCTTCCAGGCAGCTGGGAAAGTGTATCCTCCCATTCGGAAATCTCGATGCGCGAGCTGGCGGAATATCCGTTCTTGTCCTTAAAAACCGATCAGACGATCGGGATGCATGAGCGGGTCATCCAAGAATTTAAGCGCGGCGAACTTGAACCGCATGTCATTTGCGAATGCTCCAGCGTTGCCATTATCGTTGCTCTGGTAGCTGAAGGCATCGGTGCCACCATTTTACCCGAGTCGGTGATGTCCTCATTTGCGATTCCCAACATCCGGACACTGTCCATTACGAGCGCTGATTTCCAGTCCGACGTGGGCATTGTCTGGCTGAGGGATCATGTACTATCCAATCGGGCCCGGCATTTCTTAGCTACCTTTATAGAATAACATTTGTTGATGCCCCTCGTCTTCCCCGGCTTTGTCCAAGCCGTGCCACTTTATGGATTCACTATTCATTGTTAACAAACTTGAAGTCGCGAATCGTTCCGCACCGGATAAACCCGATATTTTGGTACAATCGATTGGAGTCCGGGTTGACCTGATCGGCATACAGCATGGGTACCAAACCGTCCTGCAGCAGACGAAGTCCAAGGTCTGCAACCAGGGCGCTGGCATACCCTTTTTTCCGTTCAGCCCTCGGCGTGTATACTGCGTTTATGCGACCGTGCCTTGGCGAACGGTGTGCAAGATTAGCCATCGAGACCGCTTTGTCGCCAGCTATCCATAAATACAACCCGCCCTGCTGAATGAGTCGCTGCGCTGTCTCGACTTGGCTTGCCGCATTCGCGCGGACCCCATAAGCATCCTCCGAGAATCCAACCAGAAACCGGGCCACCTGCTGCGTATCTTCTTCAGCGGCCTGCCTGATCGCGCCCTCGACAAAATGAGGAGGCTCCACAGCGGGGGCATGATAAGACTCCATCGTCATATGATGACGGTAGGTCCCTTGACGCTCCTCTGCATAACAACGTGCAAACTGCTCTGCCACACCCGGCTCCCCGGTCACCCCAGGCAGGGTCACCGCTTCAAGCTCGCTTACCAGCTCTTGGAGCAGGTGCTGCCGCTTATCCCCGGAAACCTCCCGGGAAATCCATAACCACGCGTTCCCCCGGGGAGACTGCGCAAAGATCATCCGTCCATCCGGCGATTTCAGCCCCATGTTCTGCGGTGACCCAGCAAGGAGATGAATCAGATTGTATGACACCTCATCCTGAATAAAATCTTCCTGGTACAGCACCTCGTCCTGAGGCATCAATTTCGCAAGCATACGTACACTCCTCTCTTTTCCATGGTCTAAATGAACACAAAAAAGCCCCGTCCCTTGTAGGGACGGAGCCTTGTCTCCGCGTTACCACCCTGATTCGCACCGGTCAAGCCGGTACGCACTCTCGTCATCATCCATCAATGATGCCCCATGGTAACGGCAGGGAATACCGGATACGCCTCAAGTTATAAACGATCGGCGGATCTGCTCCGAGGTGATGGCCATACATCGCCGCTGACTGCTTCGCACCACCCAGCAGTTCTCTGATTCAGCTTCCACTTGCGACCCTGGCGTCCTCATCCTAGCATTTTCGAAAAATTTAACTCAGTTTACTCCCAGCAGCATCCAGCTGTCAAGCCCGATTCCACATATGAAGAAATGCTTATTTGTTATTAAAACGGAAGACCAGCATATCCCCTTTTTCCGGATGGACGCCTTCATGCTCCGTATATCTTCCGCCCGTGTACGTGTTCAACGTCTTGCGCCAAAAAATCTGGGTACTCATATTGCGCTCGGTCGGATTCGTTTGTAGCTCCCATGCACCTTGGAACTGATCGAACACAAGCTCAGCCGCTCGTTGGGCTACACCTTGTCTTCGAAAAGTCCGAAGCACAAAAAAATCATTCAAGTAGTACTGAATATTCGGCGATGGAATGTACGGGGTGGTCGCCACTAGGGCCAACCCTGCCGCGATACCATCTACAGAGATCAGATAAGGAAAAAGAACCGATGGCTGCTCCCACCACATATCGAGCTGCTTGCTCTGTTCGCTTAAGGTCGGCACATCCTCTTTTTCAAATACACCGAACCGGTTAGGACGGACCCCCCATATCTCAGCAATGTCATGCAAGTACAGTGGATAGATGTTATGCAGAATAAATGACTGTTCCTTCGGGCATAAACGTACCTCAATATTCACGGTCAATCCCCTCCCTAAATGAATGATGTATGTAAGTTTAGTATGTCTAGGATAACATATTTACTCTTCCAAGAGGTTTACAGGTATGTAAATTGCGTTACGAATGTAGTAAAAATCTGTTAACCTTACTTCTTATTTCACCATGATTTCATTATATGTCCTACAGCTCATCCAAAATAATGTTGAATTCTGTTAATTTATATCATGCAAAAAGCCAACCGAATGTATGCATCGGTTGGCTTGTAGTTTTCTCGAGAGCTGTATTCAGTGGGTTTGCCGTCTCACCAAACAGCATAAAATTCCTGGCCGACAATCTCCTAGTTCGAGGAGGCTTCCTCCGTCAATCCTAGGGCATTCCGAGCCATCGTCATATACTCTTCCTGACCCGTCAGGAGAGCGAACTGGGCAATCAGCACGGGATAGGCGGCATGCTGCTCTACAATATGATCAAACATGCGCGGCCACACCTTCCCTCCGGCTTGTTTATACCGGTCCAACAGGACGCGGAGATTATGCTCGCCATAAATAGCGTAGTATAACACGAAGTCTTTGGCGGGACTTGCTACCTCCGACTCCGTCCAATCCAAGAGCCCGGTAACCTGCACGCGCTCATCAATCAGGATATGCGGGGGATGAAGATCGCCATGGATGAGGGCAGAATGCGTTGGCCAATAGGAATCCTCTTCCAGCCATTTCTGCCATCTCTCCCACAGCGCATCGGAGACGCCCAAACGGCTCTTGATGTCTTCCATATTTCGCGCCGTCTCTTCACGAACCTCCTGGGGACTCTTCACCCGCAGACCTGCTGCTCGCGCCGCATCATGATCGATGCCATGTAAGGAAACCAGCGTCTCAGCCAATGAGCGGACAAATCCGTCACCCGGATTCTCATGATCCATATTCCATGCATAGCCTTCGGAGCTGACGGAAGCGGCAGGCTCCCCACTAAGCAGCGGGTAGGCGATGAGCTCCGGCGTATAAATCCGCCAATCCGGTACATCAACCGGAAGATAGGATGGGATCAGCTTCAGGACCCGGGCTTCGTTATCAGCCCTTTCCAGCACATCCGATCGTCTCGGTTTACGCAGAATCCACCGTGCTCCGGTCCCTGCTTCCTCTGCGAATCCAACAAGGAAATCCATGCCGGATTCATTCATTTCAATTCCCTCCGGATTCAAATTCACCCCGTGTTTTCCGGCTATCTCCAGCATCTCTTGTATAACTTGTGTATACTCATCATTGTGTTTTGCTATTGTCATAAGGAATCAATCCCCTTCCATATTTCATTGCATCCTAGCCGTCATAACAACAAAAAAAGCACAGGCATCGAGCTGCCTGTGCTGGGTAACCGGAACGGGTTCTATAGCTGTCCACCGTTCCTGGAATGCCTAGTCTAAATACACATCCAAATAAAACAGGAAGGTGAAAACACCGTTATCCCACAAATGAATAGACGTGTATTTCTATAGACATATCATAAAAATGGGTTGCGTAAAAAAAGACGGACCCATCCCGATTACCCTGCATCTGTGCAGGTCTCTTTAGCGCTATTTCATTAGCCGCGAAAAGATCTCAATCGGGAATAATCCAACATACGTAACCCTCCGTTCATCATAAGTTGTGTTTAACTTTACCAAAACCATCAATAGTCTGCAAGACCTGTTACGGCAATATTTCCACTTTCCATGGAAGAAGCTGCAATCCGTAATGATTCAGCACAGCATGACCAAGTCAACCCGCAAGTGCTTGTTTCTCATCTTCCGGCTCTATTTACGCTTCCTGCAAATGCTCTTTGCAAAAAGTCATGAGTTCTTCCTCTTCCTCGGGCTCCATATCGAAGTCCAGGTACTGGTCCGTTGTCCGCTCATAGAAGTCGTACTTTACAATGCGCGAACGCTCCTCATCATCCAGGTAAATCACTCTCAAATAGACGCCGTGCTCCGAATAAAGCTCATCGTCCTCCGGCACGTCCAAATCACATACAAACTCAAAGCGTTTGCCTGTCAGGATTCCAAAGGGATCCTTCACCAATTCAACGCTGTATTCTTTGATTGTCAGCATATTCCCATCCTTTCTATCACTCTATTCATTATACACAACAGCGCATTTTTGGGCCGGGCAGCCAATATCAATATACCCGAGCTACCGTATGCAAGCCGACCTTCATTTATCGTCCTCTTGACCCGTCCGTTCTTTCCCCTTCGCGGTTGCTGCAAACGATCTGGTCATGGACTTGATCAACTCCACTTTACGGTAGCGCATGGCCGACCAATCCTCATCGATAGCGATTTGCCGAACGGGCTCATAGCCTTCGTCAGCAAGAATGCCCGTAATGCTCTCCCGGCTGCAATCGGAGTTCTTGTAGGTCTTGGATGATTTCTTGGGATAACACAGCCACAGCAGGCCGTTGTCAGTCACGGAGCTAGCTGCGATCTTGGCTAACCGCTGCAACTCCTCATTGCTTGTCCCGAAGGCTTGCACGAAATCGTAAGGTACTTGCTGAGGCTCCTTATGGACTTCCCCTTGCAGGGAATTGATGACCTCATGATAAGCCTGTGGCGCGTTTAGCATCAGAACCGGCTGGCCGAGGTCTTTGAATTGCAGCTTTTTGACGGTTGGATGTGTCTCCAGCATGTTTAAGTTTCATTCCTCTCGATTCGATTGTAATATAAAGCACTTCGGACACCTTATTAAGAAGAGCATACCCATATGAGTGGGTACGCCCTTTCAACTGGCCAATCCATATGGCGGAAAAATCCACCTGAGATTGCACGTTATTCTTGTTACTGCGCTTTCTTAATCTGCTTGCTTCGCAGCTGCCCGCAGGCCGCATCGATGTCGGTTCCATGCTCCAGGCGAACGCTGCAGCTAATGCCTTGTTTTTTTAAGGTATCATAAAAAGAGGTGATCGATTCTTTCGTGCTGCGCTGATACTGGCTGTGCTCATCTACCGGGTTGTACGGAATGAGGTTCACATTCGCCAGATTGCGTCGCTTGCCAACAAGCTCTGCCAGCTCGAGCGCATGCTCAGGCTGATCGTTTACATCCTTCAACAGAATGTACTCCAGCGTGATGCGACGATTCGTTTTTTCCAGATAATAATCAATCGCTCCCATCAGCTTCTCGATCGGAATCGCCTTGTTAATCTTCATAATGCGGGTCCGGATCTCGTCATTCGGCGCATGCAGGGAGATGGCCAGATTTACGCCCAGATCGCTGTCCGCGAACTCGATGATTTTGTTAGCCAGTCCGCTGGTCGATACCGTAATATGACGGGGACCGATGGCAAGCCCCTTATGATCCTTGATCACGCGAATGAAATCCGACATGTTCTCATAATTATCAAACGGCTCCCCGATCCCCATCACTACGAGGTGGCTGACCCGCTCGCTTTTGCCTTTTTGATCCAAGTGAAGCTGAACCTGCATAACCTGTTCCACAATTTCCGCTGCGGATAAATCCCGGCTTTTCTTCAGCAAACCGCTGGCGCAGAAGCTGCAGCCGATGTTGCAGCCGACCTGGGTGGTCACACAGACCGATAAACCGAATTTATGCCGCATCAATACAGTCTCAATCAGGTTGCCGTCCACCAGCTTGAACAGGAACTTAACCGTTCCGTCCAGAGATTCCTGCTTGGTATGCTCCTCCAAGGTCAGAATCGTATAATGCTCCGCGAGCAGCTGCAAGCACTCCGGATGCACATCCGTCATATCGGAAAAAGCGGTGACCCGCTTCCGATACAGCCACTCCCATACCTGTGTTGCCCGAAACTTTTTATGTCCACGCTCGCCAAGCCAAGCTGTCAACTGATCTAATGTTAATCCATAAATGGATGGTTTGTTCATTGATTGGTCCTCTTTCTATTCATAGTCCACTCCTTATTGTCCCAAAATTCCGAAGCGAACACAAGGGGAGTTATAGGCAATTCACGCTTCTTGTACGTAAAACAGGATTGACATATCCAATAAATACCTTTATCTTATCATTGACTGACTTAATCAATCATAAATATGAATAGCAGAAGGGAGACATCGGCTCGATGTTCAACGAAGTTCACCGCCATCAGTCCTGCCCCTGTATTCCAAATTTGAATTTCAGAAGGAGCTTTTGTGTTTATCATTGACTGACTAAATCAATCTATATTGGAGGTCTTCGAATGAAAACAAAAGGCAAAGCGCTCATTCTAGGTGGAGGCATAGCTGGACTATTCACTGCAACCGTGCTATCCAAGCATTATGATGAAGTGATTGTCACGGATCGGGATGAGTTTCCGGCAGGACCGAAAAATCGGGCAGGTACGCCGCAGGCCTATCATCCGCACCGTTTCCTTGAGCGCGGCAAAATGATCGTTGAACGTTGGTTCCCTGGCATAACCGAGGAATTGCTTCAGCAAGGGGCTCATTCCCGAGGACTGAAATCCGTTAAAATGACCAATCGCTACGGCACGCTGGAAATGCCCGATGAGCCCAATGCGGGATGCAGCAGATCCCTGCTGGAGTGGACCCTGCGCAGCAGAGTGGCCAAACTGCCCAACGTTACTCTCTTACCGAAACTGACGGCGCAACAATTGCTGTTTGACGCCGACAAGAATGCCGTTACCGGCGTTGTGTTCCGGGATAGAAGCGTCAAGGAGCCGGCGCTCCTTCATATGAATGCGGATATCGTCGTTGATGCAAGCGGGCGTGGGTCTAAGCTCGCTGATTGGCTGCAGAACCTCGGGTATGCGATACCGAAGGCAGAAAGGCTGCACATATCTCTCGGTTACAGCACGCGGCACTATAGGGTTCCGGAGGAAACCCAGGCTGTGTGGAGCACTATCCTAAATGATGGGGATCCTTCCCTTGGTATCGGCACGGCCGTATTCAATCCGATCGAGAACCAGATTGCGGAGGTGGTTCTGTACCGCGCGGGAGGTGACTCCTATCCGACAACCGACCATCAGCTATACGACCAGGAAGCCCAAAATCTGTTCGGTGCCACCATCGGAGATTTGCTTCAGCAGCTTGAACCGGTCTCAAGCCCGCGGGGCTACCGGATCGAGGAATGCGTGAGACAGCATTTTGAGCAGATGAAGGATTGGCCTTCCGGTCTGCTGGTGCTCGGCGATGCCTTCTGCAGCTTCGATCCGATATTTGGCCAGGGTATGACGGTGGCGGCCATCCAGGCAGATACGCTGGATCAGTGCTTACAATCGATGCAGAATAGAGTCCTGCTTGAGGAGGGCTTCGAGCGTTCGGCCCTTCTAAAGATTCAATCCGCCACGGAACCTGCATGGTGGCTTAGCGCTGCCGCGGATCTCAGATGGCCGGGCGTGACATACGAAGGCCATCTGTCCGCCCAAGGGTTCTCTTTTGCCCAGAGGCTGTTCGATATATGCCAGGAGCTGGCTTATGGCCATCACGATATGGCCGTATTCGAACAGTATATGATGGTAACGGGTCTACTCGCCTCGCCTCAGCATTTGTTTAATGCCGAGTATATCACCGCACTTATGAATGCGGACCCGTCGGGTAAAGGTAACGCTTGGCTCCATCAAGTATTACAGGAGGCAAACTTGCCGCTGGAAGAACTACTCGCGCGGATCATCCCGGTCTTTAATTACGAATTCCTGCCCTTATCCATGGGATTGCCCGAATAAATGAAATGCGTTATTGTTGATGTCAGCAAGAGAATACCATGGTGAGGGATGGACGCAATGGCCCCGTTAAACGAAGAACAATTGCACCAAATACGCGACGAACGAAAAGAACAAATCATGCGAGCTGCCATTAAAGTATTTTCCAGAAGAGGTATTTTCGGAACCAAAATGAGCATGATCGCCAGCGAAGCCGGGGTCAGCCACGGCCTGCTCTATCATTACTTTAAATCCAAAGACGAGTTGTTCATCACGCTCGTTCAATGGTCGATGGAGGAGGCACGGCTAGCGCTTTCCGAAATCTATAACGTGCCCGGTACCCCTCTTGAGAAAATTACATTGCTAACCTCCATGATTCTCCAAGAGGATGATAATTCGCACTTTATGCTGATTCAGCAAGCACGTACCTCAGATGGCGTGCCCGAGGAAGCCAAGCGGATTATCGAGAACTATTCCATCCATGCCTTCGTTGACCAGCTGATGCCGCTGTTCGAAGCAGGGCAGGACGCCGGAGAGATTGCGGCTGGCGATCTGAGGGAGCTGGCGGCCTGTTATTTATCCGTGCTATCGGGATTAATGACGCTGAAGTCCCAAGGGGATCCGAGCTATGCGCCCCCTAAGGCGGAGCTGCTGCTGCGACTGCTTACGAACGGATAAAGATAATAACGCAAACCAAACACACCTCCAAATGAAACTACCCGGATCATTTCCGTACATTTCATAAGAGGTGTGTTTTTATTATTGTCGTATATCAGAGGGGCGTCCCGGGTTCATGCTTCTCCTGTTCCCGTATTTGCGAGCCGTCGCTCAGCGTAATCCAAGTGTCGAACTGCCGCTGTCCTTCATGCAGGCAAATAACCCTCGCACCACGGAGCATGCCTTCCCGGCCATATGTACCATAACCGGTAGCTCTGCCGTAACAGAGACGGATGCCGTGCAATTCCCCCCAGTAATCATTGATATGATCATGTCCGGCAAACGTGCCCATCACATCGCCCCGCTCCAGCATGGCCGCGAACAGACCGGTATTCACTTCGGGACAGCACACTCTCTCGAACTTGCTCCCGTAGCACGTTTTCCGCTCCCAGACTTCATGATACTCCGGTAGAGGGATATGGAAAAAAGCCAATGCGGGCAGCGGATTTCCTTGATCCTTGGCGCTGTAAGCCAAGGACGCCATCTCATACCAGCGGATCTGATCGCGCCGAATCCAATCGTACCCCGGAACATCAGGATGTTCAGACTCTCTCCCTGAATCGAAGAAATACAGAACGGCCGCCGTGTCTTTCCCATGACTGTCGTACAACGGAATCGTATAATTACCAACGCCGTGAACTTCTGGCGAGCCATGCTCTGCACAGTTGTAGGTGTGCTGCAGAGCTGCATTCATAAGTTCTTCACGCGTGACATCCCCCTCCGTATCATGATTCCCGAATACGAAAGCCCAGCGGATTCCGCGTGACTCCACCGTCTTGACAACATCCTTGAAGGCCTGCACCGGATCCTGGCACTTTTTCCAGCCGGGATCGGCTTCGCCCGAATAAATGAGATCGCCCGTAAATACCACCAAATCCGGCTGCTCCAGGTCCAGTACCGTTTCCATGCAGCGCCGGCTCATCTGATCCTCCGGCTCCCCATTCTTCCAATGAATATCTGTGAACTGCACAATCTTAAAGGTATGATCGTCTCCGAATCGAAGAGTTGGCTTCAACATAACCGTCTCCTTTACATGGGCATGTGGTTTTTTAATGAATTCTTGTGGTTTTATGTGTATATTAGTTGAGGTAACGACGAAAAGTCAATGACTTTTCGTTGACAATCTCGTTTTACCAGCCTAATATAGGATCGAATCCACATCTTCGGTCAACATCAGTCATATACAATATTGAGGTGAATGAATTTATGTCTGTAACCTATGAGGAACGCAGGGGGAAGATCTTAAATCAATTGGAGCTTGAAGGCAAGGTGAAAGTCCACGCCCTTGCGGAGCAGCTGGAGGTATCCGCAGAAACGATCCGAAGGGATTTGGATCGTTTAGAGAAGGAAGGCCAGCTGCGCAAAGTTTACGGTGGCGCCGTCAAATCCCGTTCCGGGCATATTGAGCCTTCCTTCACGAGTCGTTCCCAGACATGCGCAGAGGAAAAGGCCGCGATTGGTAAACTCGCAGCTTCCCTAGTTAAGGAAGGGGAGACCGTTCTGCTCGATAACGGAACAACCACGATTGAAGTCATGCGTTATCTTAAGGACCGGTCTGATGTCACGGTCATCACCCACTCGCTGCCTGTCCTGAATCTGGCGATGGAGATTTTCCAGGGAAAGATTATTTATATCGGCGGGGATATGGACCGGGCTAAACAGGCGGCAACAGGTCCTCTGACCGAAATGCTGCTGGAACAGTTCAAGGTCAATAAAGCGTTTATCTCGGCCGGCGGCATCTCATTAACCGATGGCATTACCGATTATGATCTGGATGAAGCCTACATATCACGAAAAATGCTGGAGCGTTCCGAGGAAGGCATCGTCCTTGCCGATCATACGAAACTCGGGGTGACCACGTTCTCGAAGCTCGCCAAACTGGAGGACATCTCCATGGTTATCACGGATCCAGGCTGTTCACAGGAATGGGTGGATAACCTGTCCGCTCGCAGCATTGAAGTCCTTATCGGACATTTCTGATGGAACTGCTATCACTGCTGCTGGTGCTGTCTTCCGGTTTAACCCATGCCCTTTGGAATCTGTTCACGAAGCGAAGCATTCATAAATCGGTGTTTCTGTGGTGCATCCATTCTGTCACCTTAATCCTCCTGATGCCTTCTTTTCTCATGGAGATGTCAGGGCTGAAGCTGGAACCGCACATTTACGGACTTATGCTTCTGTCCATGACCATCCAAGGCTTCTATATCACGCTGCTCTCCAAAGCCTATACTCATGGCGATATGTCCCAGGTATACCCGTTTATGCGAGGGCTTGGCGCTATGCTGACTTCGCTGTGCAGCCTCGTGTTGTTCCATGAGCATCTAAGTGCAGCAGGTTATATGGGCCTGAGTATCATTATCTTTTCGTTGTTTGCTTTATCGGGTTTGAGATTCAAAGGCCCTTCCAGCCTGAACCCCAAAGCCTTAAGCTATGCTTGCCTGGTCGGGCTTTGCATTTCAGGATATACCCTGACCGACAAGGCCGTTCTGGATGCGGGGGTCTCCCCTATCGCGCTAATCCAGTTATCCAATATCAGTTATTTCATCGCTCTGATCGTTCCCGTGATGCTGTCAAGAGGGCTAAAACAGGAATGGTCGGTGAACTGGCGCACGATCCTGCTGGGCTCCATCCTGGCACCGGGATCTTACCTGCTGTTCCTGTTCGCCATGCGGCTCACCCCGCTTGCGCACATCGCGCCGGTCCGTGAAATGAGCACGGTATTTGGCACCATACTCGGCATCATCGTTCTGCGTGAGCAGCAAGGCTGGCGGCGAATCATTACGTCCGTGCTCATCACGCTAGGTATCGTGACCATTGCCTTATGGGGGTAGCAATCGTCATCGCAAGTCAGCAATCCTGTACACATTTTGCATAATGTCTTATTCAACTTCAATGCTTAAAGATCAAATTGTTCTTACCAAGGAGGAGTTTATCGATGGCTAAACGTGTCGTTATTCTTGGAATTGATGGAGCAGGCAGGTTCGTTCAAGAAGCGGACGCACCGCATCTTCACGCCCTGCTGCAAGCAGGAGCATACTCGTACGATGCTCAGACCGTATTTCCCAGCATCAGTGCTGAGTGTTGGGGCTCGCTGTTATATGGCGTAGGACCGGACCAACACGGTCTTGATAATGACCGGGCAATTCACCAGCAAATTCCGGAGAGTTTCCCCTATGCTTCACTATTCAAGCTGGCCCGCCAGCAATGGCCGGATGCTCCTCTGTCTGCATTCAGCTGCTGGGAACCGATCAATACAGGAATCATTGAGAATACGATCAACGTTCATATGGAATCCAAACCGGACCCCGAGCTGACGGAAGCCATCGTCGATTATATTCATCAGAAGCCCAATTTCAAACTGATGTTCATTCAGTTGGATCACCCCGACGGTGCGGGCCACAAGTACGGATTCGGTACCGATAAGCAGCTGGAGCAGATTGCCGTTACGGATAAGTACGTAGACATGATTGTCAAGGCACTGGATGATCAGCAGCTGCTGGAAGACACCTGGATCATCACGGTCACGGATCACGGCGGCGGAGGCGCTCATCCTAATGACCACGGCAGTGATCACCCGATGGATATGACCATCACCTGGGGGATTACAGGTCCGGGCGTAAAACGCGGCCTTCTCGATGCACCGATCAGCATCATGGACACGGCCGCCGTCATCGGTCATGTGCTGGGGCTGCACGCACCGGATTGCTGGGAAGGAAAGGTACCTGAAGGAATATTCTAATCCGGAAAATTCGAGTTGCTGGGGAAGCACGTTCCAATTGATGAATCACTTTCTCTTACCTATTCAATATGAAAAAAGCCGGCGATCTCTTCTGTTGTTTTTAGGTCCGCAAACCATTTCAGGGTAGCGTTCACATGATCTATGATCTGCTGCGCGGTTAACACCGAATTGTTCCAGGTGCTGTGAGCATCTGATACCAGCGTGACATCATAGCCCAAACTGAATGCTCTCCTGCATGTGGTATCTACACATAACTCACTCTGCATACCCGCAAGAATGACATGTTGGACACCCTTTCGTTTCAGTTCTTCCTCAAGCGTCGTGTTATAGAATGAATCCGGTCTGGTCTTCTGAATGATCGTATCCGACATCGCAGGCGCAATCTCAGGGTTAACCTTCCACGCCTCCGACCCTGCCTTCAAACTTTCGTCATTATGTTGTATGTAAAAGACAGGAATGCCGCCGCTTCTAGCTATTGCGATCAGCTGCTTGAGATTGTGGAGCAATCGATCTCCTTCAAACACCGGATCATTCACTTGAAACATTTCATTCTGCACATCAATGACCAATAGCGCACTCTTCTTCAACTATAACACCCTCCTGTACGATCCATTTACTCCTCGGCTTTATTATAGAACGAACGTTCCTGCTATGTATATGAGCATTTTGCAGTAACCTGAGTCCTTGATACACAAGGAGTTCCAAGCATAAAAAAGGACTTCACCCTAACTTAGAATAGAGGAAGTCACCGTGAAGCAGGACGGGGCCATCGTGAATAAAGCAGCCTACATGGTCAACAGCAGTTTGAAATATAGCAAGGCTAAAATGCTGCAGGTCCGCCCATTTTGAGAATCAAGCCTCGCATTAAGCTTTGATTGCTAGCAGATTCGGCTATCTTTAAATCGATGCAAAATGCTCATTTATTAAGTCCATGGATAGTTTCTCTCATAACAGCTGCTGATTTTTCAAGCATCTGTCTTTCGGTTTCATTCAAATCAATTTCAATAACTTCCTTAATTCCAGTACGATTTACCACAGCAGGTGTGCTTAAATACAAATCGCTTTGCCCATATTGTCCTTCCATCAAACATGACACCGGAAGAATACTATTTTCATCTGCGAATATTGCTTTAGTGATCCGTACCAAACACATACCAATGCCATAATAGGTAGCACCTTTTCGATCAATGATGTGGTACGCGGCATCTCGTGTATTTTCGAAAATACTCAGTAATGCAGCTTTATCTCCTGAGTTGTTACGTCTAGCCAATACTTTCTCTAAACCTTCAATCCCAATAGCCGCTTGAGACCAAACCGGAACTTCGCTATCTCCATGCTCCCCAATAATTGCAGCATGAACATTACGTGGATCGACTCCAAGATATTCACCCAACATGAAACGAAAGCGAGCACTATCTAAAGTCGTTCCTGATCCGATTACACGCTCTTTTGATAAACCACTCTCTTTCCAAGCAACATAAGTCATAATATCAACAGGGTTACTTGCAACTAAGATGATACCATTAAATCCGCTCGCCATAATATCTCTGGTAATACTTCGAATAATCTCCGCATTCTTACCAACCAACTCAAGACGTGTTTCATTTTTGTCCTTTTGGGGAGCACCTGCGGTAATAACCACGAGATCGGCTTTCTCGCAGGCGGCATACGTACCAGAAGTTACACGAGTAGTGGTTGAAGCAAATGCCATACCGTGTTGTAAATCCATTGCTTCACCTTCTGCTCGCTTTTCATTAATGTCAATTAGTGTTAACTCTTCAACAACGCCTTGATTGATCAAGGCGTAGGCATAACTACAGCCTACCGCTCCTGTACCCACTAATACCACTCGGCTAATTTTGTTCTTCATAAATCCTCCTAGTATAGTAATAGGTTTATTATCCCAATGGCAACAAGGAATATTAGACTTATTTTGATTGTAAATTTAAACAATAGATTTTCCTGTCCACTTAAACCTACTGATGCTGCCGCTACGGCTATCGATTGTGGGCTGATCATTTTAGCCATGTCGCCACCAATCACGTTGGCTGCAACCATTGACCCGGGATCAATTCCGATTTGGCTAGACGTTACGGCTTGAAGTGGTGCAAATAATGACCCACTGTTGACCACTGATCCAGTTAGGAATACACCTATCCAACCCAACACTGGAGAGAATAATGGAAATAACCCTCCAGTCGAAGCGAATGCTAACCCTAACGTAGACGACATTCCGGAATAATTACAAATATAAGCAAAGGCTAAAACACTGCATATCGTTATAATTGGGAATAGCAGTTCTTTAAAAGTATCTTTTATTGAACTTTTTACCGTTGACCATTTAATACGGTAAATCAAAATAGTCAACAATCCTGCTAGTACGATCGCGGTAACGGTTGAAGATAACAGATCCACGTTGAAAATCGCCGCATACGGACTAGGTTCGGTTGTTATTGGTGGATGCTTGATAATTTCGTTATGAACACCTTGGATTGGTATCTTTAAAATGAGATCGTCAAATGTGACTTGTGAAAACAAAATTACAAATACGGTGAGCATGATGAATGGTAGCCATGCGACTGTAACTTGTCTAAAATCACTTTTGTATTTGGTTTTTTCACGCCACAAAGTAAATATCGTGAGAGCGATCAAACTCAAACTTGCAGCCAAAATATCAACGAGAACTGCACCAATCGTATTGAGTACTGCAAATTGTACTAAGGCGAAGGCTCCTCCACAAACAACGATCGATAACCAAGTCTCACGAATGCCTTTCATTCCATCAACCAGAAATACAACTAAGAATGCAACAATGAAGCTGACAATCGGAATAATATAAGATGTATAGCTTGCCACATCTAATGGAGATAAATCGGTCAATTGGGCTGGAGTAGTTACTGGTATGCCCATTGCACCGTATGACCCTCCTGCAATATTAGCAACTAAGCATATACCGGCGGCATTGATTGGTTTGAAACCCAATCCAACGAGGATTATCGCTGTTATTGCGACCGGGGCTCCAAACCCGGCAGCACCTTCTAAAAATGCCCCAAAGCAATAGGCAATCAGTAACACTTGGATGCGTTTGTCCGGAGTTATTGAGGTTATACTTTCTTTGATGATTTCAAATTTTCCGGTTTTAACCGTTAACTTATAAAGAAATATTGCAGCTAATACAATTGCTGCCACTGGCCAAACTCCTGTTAATGCCCCGTATATTCCAGTTCCCAATACTTTAGAAAAAGGCATTCCGTAAGCAACCATTGCAGTCAACGCCGCAATAACAACACTCAAAACTCCTGCTATGTAGCCTTTAACTTTGAATACTGACAAAACGATAACAAAAAATAATATAGGTATTGTAGCAACAATTGCCGATAACCAGATATTATTTAATGGGTCATAATGTTGGTTCCATTCCACTAAACACACCTCACCATATAAAAGCCGTACCCAAAGATTGAGTACGGCATTAGTATGATGGAGTCATATAGTTTTTATTCATCGGATGTCTACGGTCGTAGGCCTCCTGTAAAACTCTAAAAATTTACGTCCACCCACGCAAACAAAGGAACCCCTCTCTTAGGACTCCTTTTTCCTCTTCTTCAGCTCCCCATCGTAAAGCCGATAAAAAGCAGCCAAGGCAACTTTTAGCTACTCCTCCTCGACGATAACCCCCGGGGTTGCCGACTTTTTCTTTACATTATACTGATGAAGCTTCCTCATGGTCTTGTAAAGCTGCTGCAACTCCTGTTCATCCAAAATGTCGAACATAGAAGTTTGGAAATCCGACAGCAGCGGGATAATCTCTTCCAGCAAGACCTGTCCCTTATCCGTTAGTGAGATATACTTTACCTTCCAATCCTGCTTGCGGACAATCAGGCCCAGCTTCTCCAGTCGTTTCACCATATGCGAAACACCGCCGCCGCTAATGGAAAGATATTCGGCCAGCTCCTGCTGTGATAAAGGTTGGTGTGCAAAGACCTGAATCAAAACGTCGAATTGGGCAACCGTGATGCAAAACGGCTGTAAGAACTCATTCGAGAGGTGGTTGCCAATCTGTTGAAAACGGGTAATCCGAATCCAAGACAGCATGGCTAATCGGTTCTCCTGATGAAATCCCAATTGTTTCATTGACTCCCTACACCTCCCCTCCCTTAATCACAGTCAATTTATCACTCAAGTGAAAAACTGTCAAATCAACGCCCGCCGCTCCTTGAATATTTGATATATCAATTAGTGTATTATTCGTTTATTATATATACCAATTAATTCTCTCCAATTTATCGGTGCTGAGAGCGCCTAATCTTGAAATATAGCCGCGGAAACGATACTATAAACATAGAATCTTTGAACTAGATGCACAACGAGCAGTGTATTCATTTTATACATTCAAACATAACAACTGTAACTTTTTATCAAAAGTATCAATTAGACTTTGACATAAACGCCATAAAATGATATATCAAATTCAGGGAGGAGATCCGCTTTGGAACAAATTCCACTATACCAACATATCGTAAATGCTCTAACAGCCCAGATTGAATGCGGGGAGCTCCAGGCTGGAGATCAGCTACCGACCGAAGCTGAGATTTCGAAAGAATACAACGTCAGCCGGATCACCTCGAAGAGAGCGCTGACCGAGCTGGAGAATGCCAAGCTGATCTACCGGATCCAAGGTAAGGGAAGTTTCGTGAGCACAGACAGAGCCCCGCACAGGCCCCTCGGCAAGACGAACAAGGAGATTCTGCTGATTCTACCGTTCACTCATAACCCGGGGCTTGGAGATTATGAAAAAGGCATCAACGAATTTCTCGCAACGACCGACTATACCCTGAACATTCAGTCCAATACGATTGTCGGACAGCGGAAGCTGCTGGAGGCCGCGCTACAAAGCGCCAATTCGGGATTGATTCTCTACCCGATAAGCAGCATCTCGGATCTTGGCATTCTGTATCAGTATCACCTGGCAAAGTACCCGCTTGTGACGATGGATAAATGCATTGAAGGCATTCCATTCCAGTCCGTTGTCTCCGACAACTTCGGCGGCGGATACCTGGCCTCCAAACATCTGATCGAGAATAATCATAAAAAAATCGCCTTTATCTCCTCCTTGAAGGTAGAGAACTCTTCCTCGATCCGAGAGCGGTATTTCGGTTATTTGAAGGCTCTGTATGATTACAGCCTGATCGATTACAGCGTCAGTGACTTGACCGACCGGTACTTGACCCACGACAACGACAACGGCAGAGAATACTATATTCAGTTTATCCAATCCGTTGTGACACAGGGAATTACGGGGATTGTTGCCGAGAATGACCTGATTGCGATCGAGATCATTCAGATTGCCAAAGAGCTGGGTCTGTCGGTACCGGATGATTTCTCCATCGTGGGCTTTGACAACATTCATCTCGCAAGCTTCGTTGAACCCAAGCTGACCACCATATCCCAGGACTTTGGACAGATGGGATATCAAGCTGCACAAAGCCTTATCACCCTGATCGAGAATTCCCTGGATCAACCGAATGAGAATGTCGTAGTTCCCGTTCGTCTCATTGAACGTCAGACCGTAAAGAAGCTGTAACACGCCTATTTCTAAAATCAAAGGAGACTTTTACATGCTAAACTATATCGATACAAGGCAAGGCACCAACAATCAGTACACTTATTCCAACGGGAATGCGCTCCCTTATACGGGTGTACCTTTCGGTATGAACCACTTTGTTGTCCAAACCAATAATGAAGGAAGCTGGTTCTTCAACCCCAATGACCGCGTCTTCCAAGGCATACGCCTGACGCACCAGCCAAGTCCATGGATGGGCGACTTCGCCCACTTCCTGATGACGCCGATTGCGGACGACAAAATCAGAGGGTCCGTCTTCACCTGTCAAAGTTCCTACCGGCCCGAAGAAGCGATATTCAAGCCCCACTATCTCAAAGTGAAGCAGCAGCGTTATAACATCACCACGGAGCTGGTTCCCAGCACCTACGGTGCGGCAATGCGCATGAAATACAATTCCGGGCAGCAGGCAGGCTTTGTCCTAAACGTTAATAACATAAGCGAATTCCGACTGGATGCAGCCCAGCGTAGACTAACAGGCTATGTCAGCAACTTCGCAGGCTGTCACGATGACGGGTTCCGTATGTACGTAGCCATGAGCTTTAGCAAGGACATAGATCTCGCAACAACAGGTTATTACAACAAGGAAGGCCAGTTCTTCCCTGAGATTGCTTTTGGCGGTGTCGACCAGCATGCCGTCATTCGTTTCAAAGACTGTGAAAGGGACGTGCTGGAGGTTAAACTGGCAACGTCGTTTATTAGCCTGGAGCAATCAGAGCTTAACCTTGCGCGCGAGCTGAACACATCCCTGGATGAGCGGAAGGAATTGGCTGCGCAAGCTTGGAATCATTACCTGAACAAAATCCGGGTCACTCACCCGAACGAAGAATATATGCGGACCTTCTATACTTGTCTTTACCGCATGTTCCTGTTCCCACAGAAGTTCTATGAGCTGGATGCCAACATGGAGCCGGTACATTACGATACAACGGCCCGATCCGTCAAGAAAGGGATTCTCTATACCAACAACGGCTTCTGGGATACTTACAGAACCGTATATCCGCTCTATTCCATCATCGCACCGAAAGAATATGAAGAAATGCTGGAAGGTTTCCTGAATTCCTACCGCGAAACCGGCTTCCTGCCGAAATGGCTGTCTCCGGATGAGCGCGGACTGATGCCAGGTACGCTTATTGACGCCGTCATTGCGGATGCCGCGGCTAAAGGATTGGCTCCGCACCTGATGCCGGAGCTGCTGGAAGCCATGCTGACTGCCGCTACCACGCAGAGCGGAAAGGACTGTTATGGACGTCAGGGAACGATGGACTACATACAGTACGGTTACGTGCCAAACACCTATCACGAGAGCGTGAACCACACGCTGGATTACGCATACAGCGACTACTGCATCAGCCGCGTGGCCGATGTCTTGGGCCGATCAGATGTAGCGGATCAATATAGACAGAGCGCGCTCAACTACAAGAATATCTTCGATACGGAAACCGGGTTCATGCGGGCAAAGGATCCGAACGGCCAGTTCCGACCGGATTTCAGTGATACGAGCTGGGGGCTCGATTATGCCGAAGGAAGCGCCTGGCAGACCAGCTTTGCAGTGTTCCAGGATTTCCAGGGTTTGATTGAGGAATACGGTTCGAAGGAACGATTTTTCGACAAAATAACCGAATTGTGTAACAAAGCACCGGACTTCGACGTGCGGGGCTACGGCTTTGAAATTCATGAGATGAGTGAGATGGCTGCCATCGACTATGGCCAGCTGGCCATTTCCAACCAGCCAAGCTTCCATATTCCTTATCTGTTCAACTATGTAGGGCAGCCGGCTTCTTCCCAGGTTGTCATTAAGCAGCTGATGTCGAACCTGTTCAACAGCGGCTTTAACGGCTTCCCGGGTGATGAGGACAATGGAAGCATGTCCGGATGGTATGTATTCAGCTCCATGGGCTTCTACCCGGTATGTCCAGGCAGCAATGAATACGTCCTCGGTATCCCGTTATTCGACAGCGTGAGCATTGAGCTGCCAAACGGTAAGCAGATGTTGATTCATACCGACAACAATAATCCGCAGTCCAATTTCGTTGCGAACGTTCAATTAGAGGGACAAGATTATACCAAACTGTACATTACGCATGAGGATATACTGGCAGGCAAGTCCCTTGATTTCCGTCTCGGACTGGCTCCAAGCTATCGTTCTTACAGCCCTGATGAGTTGCCGTTCTCGATATCGAAGAAGTAACTGTTACAACTATGCTCATATAAGAAAGGGGCATCCCCATTTAGGTTAGCAGCCTGGGGATGCCCCTTATGTATGAGGTATACATGGATATGACCAACTTCGGTTCCTCCATAGATGAAACGAGCGCTGACGTATACGGTCAGCGCTATTTATATTTGCCATGGCTTACACCAGAAACATTGCCACGACGGTAGTCACGGTCAGACCTAGCAGCACCGGCTTCAAATTTCGTCTGGCAAGCTCGAACGGGCTGACTCCGCAGATGGCTGCAGCCGGGATCAACGCCCAGGGAATGAGCGTACCGCCACCTACCCAGATTGCGGCAACCTGCCCAAGCGCCGTCAGGGTAGCCGCGCCCGAGCCAATGGCCGTAGCGAACAGCTGCGCGATCGAGCCGGCAAGCGATATACCCGAGAAGCCCGAACCGTCAAGCCCTGTAATCGCGCCGGTGATCGTCAATGTTACCGAACCCACCGCACCGTTCAGCGGCACCGCATTCGCGAGGGCAACCCCCAGGTCGTTCACGATCCCATGAGATGCTTCCGGAAGCACTTTACCGAACAATTCGGTAAATGCTGCATCCCCCAGATAGAAGAACGCCGCAATAGGAATGACGGGACCGAATACTTTGAATCCAAACATGAATCCCTCGATCAAATACGAGGTGACCTTCTCTAATCCCCGGTTGCGGTGAGCCAGCAAGGCAATGACACTGAGGATAAGGACGGCTGTGCCGCCGACCAAGGCCGTTGCATCTCCGCCCTGCAGCTTTAGGATGAACATGGTGACAACGTCTGCCGCGAACAACAGCAAAATTACGATAGCCAACCATTTTTTCATAACCGGGGATATCGCCGAAACAGCATCATCCTCTTCGGTACGCGTGGTAAGCGCGTCCCCCGTGCTTTTAATGGTTACCAGTCCATTTCTCCAGCTGCCGTTCCGCTGATCTCTGCGCATCATCCAGAATGCCGTTACGGTTGTCACAAGTCCCATGACGATCACGAGCGGCACACTGGCAGCCATAACGCTGGATACAGGCAAACCGGCTGCATCCGCGGTTAATTTAGGCGCACCCTGGATAATATAATCTCCCGATAGCGCAATGCCGTGACCGAACAGATTCATCGCCACCGCCGCACCGAGGGCCGGCAAACCCACACGGATGGCCACAGGCAGCAGGACCGCACCAATTAACGCAACTGCCGGTGACGGCCAGAAGAAGAAGGACGTGACCATCATAATGATTCCGATGCCCCAGTAAGCCATCGCGGGAGTACGTAGAAACCGGGTTAGCGGGGCCACCATCGTCTCGTTGATCCCCGTCTTGATCAAGACTCGGCTCATCGCCACGATGATGGATATAATCATGATGGTGCCCATCAGCTCTTTGGTCGCATAGATGAATGAATGAAACACGCCGGAGACCGAGCCGCTTAGCGTTTCCGTAGCCAGAAGGCCAAGCGCAAATATTCCGGTAATACAAATAAGCGACGTATCGCGCCGCCGAATCAATAGCGTCATGATCAAGACGATAAACGCTAGGTACACCCAGTGAATCGCGGTTAAATGAATCCCCATATGAAGTCACGCCCTTTCTCAGGCAGCAGGTTTGATGTGACTACATCTTATGCATGGGCCTGGGCAAAGGTTAATTCGGGATCGTGCCATGATTCACAACTTGATTGGGCATCTCATATACTTGGTATGTTATGACCTATTTCATCTAGATTATGGTAAAATAATCAAAACATAAAAGAGGTGTACAGCATGCCAAATCGGGAACAACGCTTCATCGCTATAGCCGCGATCATTCAGGTGATCATCGTTGTAATCTTGGGGTATAACCGTGTTCGGGATTCTATCCGATTTACCAATGAGACATTTGATCCTTCGTTCTTGTCTCAAGGGGCCTACATTCTATTATCTCTCGTTATATTTCTCCTGTTCATTACCGCTTCGTTAGGGGCATGGGCACAAAAGACATGGGGATGGTCGGCAACAGTGGGACTATATGTTACATTCATATTTTCCATCTTCATGTCAACAGGTGTTGCCATGCGAGTGTCCGACATTGATATCAACGCGCAATTCTTTTGGAAACCCATACTCTTGATTATCATCTCCATTGCTGCGCTATGGTTTTGGTTTCGAGCGGCTATCCGCAGCAGATTCCATCTACAGCTGAAATCAGCGATACTGCTTACTTTGGTTGCCAGCATCGGGTTCATTCTCCTCGCAGTTCTTATAGATTACCTCCAATTCAGAATCATGGACCACTGGATTTCCAACGTCATCTCCAATTCGGTATAGTAGTACATGATGTAGTTTGGAGTTAAAAGGAGTTGGAAGGATCAGTGTATACCATCCTGATTGTAGAAGACGATGAACGAATCGCGGATAAATTAAAGTCGGCTATTTCCAAATATGATTTTAACGTGCGGATCACTGAAGACTTCAGCCGTGTCATGGACATTTTTGCGGACACGAAGCCGGATCTGGTTCTGCTGGACGTCAATCTGCCGAAATTCGACGGGTTCTACTGGTGCAGGCAAATCCGTACCCAATCGCACTGCCCGATCATCTTCATCTCGGCGCGCGACAGCGGCATGGATCAGATTATGGCGCTGGAAAACGGAGCGGATGATTATATTACGAAGCCGTTTGACATGGAGCTTGTTCTGGCGAAGATCCGCAGCCACCTGCGCCGTGCAGTCGGTGCCTATGCCTCCGGTCAGGAGGATGAGCATACCGTCGAAAGCGCCGGTCTCATCATCTATCCGGAGCGATTCGTCGTGACTTATGGAGACGAGTCAGCTGAGCTTACCCAGAAGGAAGCCGCCCTGCTGACGATGCTGATGGAAAAAGACGGCCGTGTGGTCAGCCGCGAGCGACTGTTGGACCTGATGTGGGAAGATCAGCACTTCATTGATGACAACACGTTAAATGTTTATATTACAAGGGTTCGCCGCAAACTACGTGAGCTGGGTGCCGGAGATCTTATCGAAACGGTCCGGGGAGCTGGCTACCGGTTCATGACAGGCAGGGAGCCTCAATGAGACTCTTCCTGCGGGAGCATCTCCCGCTCATATTGTTTTTTACCGTTCAAATGCTGCTCATCCCCCTGCTGTACTGGCTTACCGGTGAAGGCAGACCTTTTACTGTCGTGCTATATGGGGTGCTGTTGAGCAGTGTCGTGCTGCTCCTCTATCTTGCATACCGGTATCTTTCCCATCGCACGATGTATCAAGAGCTTTCTTCCGAGGAGCTTTCGGAGAAGGAATTCTTAAGCCCTCCCCTGGGTGAAGCGCCTCTGCCGGAAGCGATACACGAGCGGATCGGCCATTATGAACGCTTATACCGCGAACAGCTGCATCGACAGCAGAGTCAAACCGACCAGCATCTGGCTTTCGTCAACCGCTGGGTACATCAGATGAAGACCCCGCTATCGGTGATTCAGCTAACGCTCGATGAAGTCGAAGAAGCACCCGCCGAACATATTCGGGAAGAGCTTGAGCGCATTCGCAAAGGCCTCGAAATGGTGATGTATACCGCACGCCTGGACCGGTTCGAGCAGGATTTCGCGGTAGAAGCCATCGGCCTTCGTGCCGCGGTAAACGAATCCGTGGTCGAGAACCGGAAGCTGTTCATTCGTAAGGGGATTACGCCGGCGTTCCAAATCGATGATCAGATCTCCGTCTATACGGATGCCAAGTGGTTTCGATTTATGCTGGGTCAGATTCTGACGAACGCTGTGAACTACTCCGGCAGCCCCGGCAAAAAGATTCAATTAACCGCAGAAGAAGCGGGGAAACACATCAAACTTCATATACGCGATGAGGGTATCGGCATTGCGCCCGAGGACATCAATCGGGTGTTCCATCCCTACTTCACCGGAGAGCGCGGTCGGCAATATCATGAATCCACCGGTATGGGCCTGTATCTTGTCCGTGAAATTGCCCATAAGCTGAATCATACCGTCCAACTGGAATCCACGCTGGGTGAAGGAACCACCGTTACCTTGACGCTGCAGAAAGCAGTAAAAGAAGACACATCTCATTCTTAGGTGTGTCTTCTTTGCATTGGACAGAGGCTAATTTCATATCGATCATCTCAGAATACGAACAAAAAATACGAACATAACCTTATGGGAGATGTAAGCTCCGTTTCACCTAAATCCATAGCACGGTCAGGTCAGTATACGATAGAGTTAGGTTACACTAATGAGGTATACAGAAAGGAGCTTCTGGGTTTATGGATATTCTTGAAGTAAAAGCATTAAACAAAGTATATGCGGGCAAAGTGGCGACACAAGCTCTTACCGATATTCATCTCACCATCCAAGAAGGGGAATTCGTCGGCATCATGGGCCCTTCTGGCAGCGGCAAAACCACCCTGCTGAACATGGTGTCCACCATCGATCGTCCAAGCTCGGGCGAGGTCAAGATCGGGGGCAAAAATCCTTATACTATGAAAAAAAGCGAGCTTGCCCACTTCCGTCGCAGACAGCTCGGCTTTGTGTTTCAAGATTTCAATCTGCTTGATACGTTAACGGTTGCCGAGAATATCGTGCTTCCGCTTACGCTGGACCGCCGTCCGCTCAAGGACATGGAGTCGCTGCTGCAGCAAACCGCTTCACGGCTTGGCATCCGCGAAATTCTGAATAAACGCGTGTACGAAATTTCGGGAGGGCAACGACAGCGCACCGCGATTGCCAGGGCTATCATCGGCGCACCTCTGTTATTGCTTGCGGATGAGCCTACAGGAGCGCTCGATTCCAACTCCTCACGCATCGTGATGGAGTCGTTAGCTGAGATTAACGAGCGGGATCGTACCACATTGATGCTAGTTACGCATGATCCTTTGGCCGCAAGCTACTGCAACCGCATCGTCTTTATTAAAGACGGCAAGCTTGCCGCCGAAATTCACCGCGGAGAGAACCGGCAGGCCTTTTTCCAAAAAATCATCGATACGCTATCGTTCTGGGGAGGGAATACAAGTGAGCTTTCCTCAATTCGCGTTTAACAACGTCCGGCGTAACGGGCGTCAGTATTTCGCTTACCTGCTTAGCAGCTCGTTCATGGTCATGATCTTCTTTACGTATGCGGTGTTCATCTATCATCCGGCTATCGAGAATTCGCCTATGGGTACCATGACACGTACGGGAATGACGATTGCCACGGTCATCGTCTACGTGTTTGCGTTCTTATTCGTGCTATATTCGATCAGCGTCTTCCTGAAGTCGCGGAACCGGGAGTTCGGCATTCTTACGATCCTCGGAGCCGAAGCCAAACAGATCAATTGGCTGATCTCCCTGGAGAACATTCTGATTGGCGCCATTGCCATCGTAACGGGCATCACCAGCGGAATGCTGTTATCCAAGGTATTCCTGCTCATCAGCACCAAAGTAATTGATATGGACGAGCTGCCGTTCTATTGGCCGGTCAAAGCGATGCTGCTGACCGCCGGTGCGTTCGCTGCGCTGTTTCTCGTCATTTCGCTCTTTACCTTGTTATTTATCCGGAAGAATCAGGTCCTGGAGCTTCTCAAAGGCACCAGCAAACCGAAAACCGAACCAAAAGCCAATCTGTTCCTGGCCCTCTTGGGCGTGGTGCTGCTTGCCATCGGCTTTACCGTTCTTCGCGTCAAAGAGTTAGATCCTACGGGATTGATGATCGCCGCGGTAACCGGCATTATGGGCACGTATTTCTTCTACTCCCAATTATCTGTGTGGGTTGTCCGCATGCTGCAGCGAAATCGCGCGACTACCTGGAAAGGTACAAACCTGCTGTGGATTTCCGAAATGAGTTACAAGATTAAGGATAATGCCCGCATGCTGTTTCTGGTCACGGTTGTGGTTGCGCTGGCTTCCATGAGCACCGGTTTCGTACTGGCTATGCAGCAATCGATCAAATCAGTGTATTTGGATAACCTGTACGCGCTTAGCTACACCTACTATAGCGATGCCGACGAGACTAAGGTGCAGGATGAGTTGGCCCTGATTGAAAAGCGACTCCAATCAGAAGGGCTTGAGTATAAACGGGCGGAGGTCGAGACCATCTACTATCGCTTGTCAGCGAATGGGGAGGACTCCTTGCACATCATGCCGCAATCCCAATACGACCGTTTGGCTGCCATGATGAATACCAAGCCGGCTGGGACACTCGGCGAGAATGAAGCCTTATTGACGGAAACCCCGAATGCAGCGAAGAAGAGTAAGGGGAAACTAACGGAAGCGGATATCGATTTATCCGGTCAGCCCTACTCTTTCAGCTTGGAGAACCGGACAGACCGGATTGCGGCTGTGGTATATAGCGGCAGATTGCTGGTCGTTACGGACACCATGTTTGAAGAGCTAAGGGGAGAGAACAAAGCAGATGGAATCAGTGTGAGTCATACGTATCCGTATATTCTTCCCGATTCCCAAGGGCTCCCTCAAAAGGATGACCCTGAAACCAAGCTCGGCCTTGAGCTGTCGGAATGGAACCGGGATGCCATTCATGAAGGGTATGTTCAATCCAGGGCGGAGAACTATTACACCAATAAACAAGGATTTTCGTTATTCAGCTTTATCGGGGTGTTTGTTGCCTTGATATTCTCAATCTCATCGGCAAGTTTCTTGTATTTCAAACTGCATACGGAGCTTTCAGCTGATCAAGCGATGTATCGTTCTCTGTCCAAGATTGGACTCAGTGCGCGGGAGATGAACATCTCCGCAACGATTCAGATTGCCGTACTATTCTTTATCCCCATCCTGGTTGCAACCCTGCAGTCCCTGGTTGTGCTCGGTCCGATTCTCGGATATCTGGATGTTCCGTATGTAAGCGGTCCTGTGTTGGTTGCTTCATCAGCATTCCTGGCTGCCCAAACGATCTATTTCCTGATCGCCAGAGCCCGTTATATTAAATCCGTGAATGGAATGATGGTGTGAATATGCATATAGAACAAAAAGACACAGTGACTCAGCATCGGCCTGCTACCGGAAAGGGGCGATTACATTTTTTAGACCAGTTCAGGGGGTTTGCCCTCCTTGGTCTGCCGTTTGTTAACGTATTGGCGCTCTGGCTCATCGCCACGCCGGAAACCTCAGCGGATTTTTGGCTGCAGCGAGGGCTTAACTTTTTCGTAGAAGCCCGATTCTACACCATCTTCACGTTCCTGTTCGGACTTGGGTTCTACATGTTTCTATCCCGAAGCGCTTCATCGGGAGGTAAGCCGAGACTTCGGCTGTATATTCGCCGGTTAGCGATTCTGGTGCTGATCGGGTTCATACATCAGCAGTATCAATCCGGGGAGGCCTTGTTTCATTATGCGATTGTCGGTCTGCTTGCGGTTCCACTCTATTGGGCACCGCGGAGGGTTAATCTCGGCATTGGATTGGCGGGGTTTACATTTGCGGCAATCATGGGTGCCAAACTGCTGGCCACCCCGTTCCTGATCCTGTTAGGGCTGGCCGCAGGCCAATATCGATTAATGGACACCATCAGCGAGGGATTACGGTTAAGCAAGCTGCGCATGGTTTGGCTGCTGTCGTTACTTGGAACCGTCATTGCCATCGGGGCTATGTGGTGGGCAGCACCTCCCGAATCGATGTCACCGTTTCTATTCAAGATAGAAGGCGAATCGCCATCTCCAACCATGGAAGCGGCCTTCACTTTGGCACATATCGGGATAGCGACGGGCCCTCTCGTGTCCGTATTTTATCTAAGCTCACTCTTAATGCTTCAGCGTACCCGCATTGGTGCGAAGATGCTGTATCCGTTGCAAGCATATGGGCGAATGGCGCTTACCAACTACATTGGACAGACCGTCTTTCTGGTAGGGATTCAGCGTTTGATCCTAGACGTCTCGCCCACCACGTATGTTGTATCGACACTCGTTTCCCTAGGGATTGTGGCCTTCCAGATCATAGCCAGCAATCTGTGGATGCGTTGGTTCCAATTTGGACCTCTCGAATGGTTGTGGCGATGTGGTACCTATGGGGCCATCGTGCCGATTCGCAAAAAAACAGGAGCCCTATAGGGTTCCTGTTTTTTGGGTTTGTTATTGCCGAGTGGCCAGATAAACTCCCCCTACCAGCGTCCCTCCCGCTATCTCATCCTCAGCTCCAGGCGCCTGATCTCCTGCTCGATGACCGTCAATCCCGCTTCAATCCGGGGTTTCTCCACCCCGATTATACATAACCGGATCCTGTCATTTCGCTGATTCTCCGGCAGCAGATGCAAATCCACATTCGTAACCGAAACCCCTCTCTGCTTCAGGCGCTCCTGCAGTACTGATGCCTTTACGTACTTCGGCAGACGAAGGGTGATGAACACGCCGGAGGAAGGGCAAGTATAGGAAATGCCGCTGCCGAAGACATGGGCACACACCTCGGTGGCATATCGCATCTTCTCCCGGTAATGCGCCCGAATTCTGGCGGCATGGCGCCTGTACATTCCACTCTTGATATAAATTTCAAGGGCGCCTTGGGAGAGAATCGGAGATGAAACATCCGCAGCGTTCTTATACGTTATAAACAAATCCAGCATGGGTTCAGGAAGAATAACGGCACCCATTCGAATGCCCGGCAGAATCGTTTTCGAGAAGCTTTTGACATAGATGACATGGCTTGACAGATCCAGTCCATACAAGGGGTCCGCCTTGGCATCCTCCTCCAGATCGGCCAGATAATCGTCTTCCACAATATAGACATCGTACTGCCGGGCAAGCTCCGCAATACGTGTCTTCTGCTCCAGCGAATACGAGGTGCCAAGCGGGTTGAGAAACCTCGGCACCGTATAGAAGAATTTGAACTGTCCACTGCGAAAATGAGACTCTAGCACCTCCAAATCGATACCCTGCTCATCGCGCTGGATTCCGATCACCGGACAGCCTGCAACGCGCGCCGCCGCCAAGAAACCGAAATACGTCGGCTGTTCTACCAGCACCGCCTGCCCCTCACCCTGAAAAGGCATGCGCGTCAGGATCGAGAAGGCTTGCTGCGCTCCAGTGACCACAGCGATGTGATCGGGTTTCGCAAAGATCTGCTGATCGTGGAAATACCTACTCAGCTCATTCCTTAACGAGAAGATCCCCTGTGGGTCGGTGTAACCGAACAGCTCCTCCTTGTACACGGAAATCGCCTTCCGTAAGCAGTGCTCCATCTCCTGGAACGGCAAAAAATCGCCCCGGGGTGTCGTTGAGGCGAAATCAATCGGCTCGCTTTCCGTTCGCGCCGAGGTGCGGTTCTTCCCTTCTACAAGGTAGTATCCGCTCTTGGCTATCGGGTAGATGACATCATCGCGCTCCAAGGTCTGATATGCACGAACGACCGTGTTGGGACTACAGGAGAACATTTTGGCCACGGCCCGGACCGAAGGCAGCTTATGGCCTGACCGGATATGCCCCCCTTCCACTTCCCGGATCATATACGCAACAATTTGCTCGTGCTTCGTGTCCATCCCAATCATCCCCCTGTATTGATACAGTTGATCTAAATTGTCCTGTTCATTTTCTGCTCCATGATTAGAATTAGCTTATTCCATGACATAGCGGAAGTAAAGACATAGGAAAGGAGCTGACGGGTCAGCGATGAAAAAAGATCGGGGTTATGCGTGGATCATCCTACTGTATCTATGGACACTTGGTTTTGCAGCGGCAATCAGCCGGTTTGTCATGTCTTATTACCAGCACGAAATGGCACGGGATTTGGACGTGGACCTGACCTTTATTAGCTTCACATGGTCCTTCAACATTGCCGTCGCCGCTATCTGTTCTCCCCTCGGCGGATGGTTAACCGATAAATACGGCCCCAAAAAAATGATGCTCCTGAACGCCCTGTTTGGCGTACTGTCCATGCTGACCGTGCTTACGCTTCATCATCCGGCGGGATTTTTCATAGGACTCGGACTGCTCTCCGGCCTCTCCGGCATGGCCGCGAGTACAGGATATGTCGTGGTTACAAGCTGGTTCAGCCGGCATAAGGCGAAAGCGCTCATGATCATGACCAGCGCAAGCTCCCTCGGACTGGCCATACTGACGCCTCTATTTGTCAGCAATCGGGATTGGCTTGACTGGACAACGGCATTCACCATCACCTTGTGGATTACGCTCATTTCCATACCGCTCACTTTCCTTATCATGAAGGAACGCCAACCGGGTCAGCACAGAGAGAAACCCGCTGTTTCGGATTCACCCCCATCAACGGGACGGCTGCCGTTCCTCTCGATCGCCAGGGAGATGGTAACCAACCGGACGGTACTCCTGGTGGTCTTTGCCTTGTTCACTTGCGGCTTCAGCATGGGAACGGTTGAAATGCACCTGATGGCCATCCACCGGCATGATCATGTCGGCTCGGTAATGTTCACATCCTCACTGAGCATTCTCGGGCTGCTTGAGTTGGCAGGCGGGCTGCTGTTTGCCCTGCTCCTGGATCGGATGTCCAGAAGTTTGGCACTGTCCTTCCTGTATGCATTCCGAATTCTGGCCTTTACGATGCTGTTTCTGCACTTCAGCATTTCTCCGATCGTCTTCTCGGTCATCTTCGGAGCCAGTTATTTAGGGGCCATCCCCGGTGGCATATTGGTGGCTAGCGAAGCTATGGGCAATCGCTCCGTTGGATTGCAGACAGGAACGCTGCTTATTTTCCATCAAGCGGGAGCTGTTCTCGGTTCTTTTTCCGGCGGATTCCTGTTTGACCTCACGAACAGCTACCAATGGTTGATCGGCCTCAACCTGATGTTCAGCGCCTTGTCGGCTATGGGCTACTATCATCTTCATCGAACGTCGAATCGAAGACGTTCCGTCCCGGGTCAGTCGTCGGCCGAGGCTTAATAAACTCCCTATAGGCAGGTGTTCTTAATGAAAATGGCTTTTATTCTGTTCCATGGGATGACGTCCCTGGACCTTATCGGCTTCACCGAAGTGATGACCAGGCTCTCCCGCATCCGTCCCGACTCGGAAATCTCCTGGGATTACTGCGCGATGAGCCAGCAAATTACGGATGATCGCGGACTGGAGTATGTCATATCCAAGGTAAGACCGAATCTGTCGGAATATGACCTGGTCTTCGTGCCTGGCGGCTTTACTACGCGGGAGCTCAGATTCGACCCCGATGTACTGGCTTGGCTGCGGACAGCCCGGGAAGCACAACATCTCGTATCCGTGTGCACCGGATCGCTGCTGCTTGGCGCGGCCGGGTTGCTGGAGGGCAAGCGGGCTACCTCCAATGGTTCGGCTTACGAGCTTTTGGCACCCTACTGCAAGGAGGTCGTTCATGCACGCATTGTACAGGATGACCGCCTCTTTACGGGCAGCGGGGTTTCTTCATCCATCGATCTCGGCCTGTACGTGCTGGAGAGGTTAACCGATGCAGCCACCGCGGAACGGGTGAAATCGGATATGAGCTACCCGTATTACCAGACGGGAAACTCATCCTCGGTCTATCATGCCAAGACAGGCGTATAAATTCCGAAAAAGCCTCCCCGAAATGAGCCCACTTTCCCCATTCCGAGGAGCCTGGCGGGTTCATAGAAGCCTAATCTCCATTAAGCATAAACACGCAGCCGATCATCAATTAGACCCAGCAGCCATGCTCTTTCTCCAGGGACATCCTCTCTCAGCCTGGCTGCCGCTACCGGCAGCATCCAGCGGTCGATCTCCTCCATCTTTGCATGAGATAATCGACGATATTCATTCAGGTATATTTTATTCCATAGGACTCGGGCCATCCGAAGCGGAATCACCATAAGGCTCGACTGTTCGAGCGGATGAAAAGGAGATTGAAACATCAGGGATGTCCTGGCGATGTCGCATAGAGGGTCACCAATCGTGGCGTTATTCCAATCGATCGCCCGGTATCCGCTCTCCGCCACGATCACATTGTCCGGGTGGAAGTCGCCATGACAGATGGAGTCCCCCTCAGGAAAAGAGTCCAGTACCTTGCATATGGCCTGTGCCTTTCCCTGCAGGATGCCGCTTGCATCAAGAATTGCATGCTCCAGCCTTTCTTTTTGCGGCGGCAGCAAGGTTGTCGTGCAGCCATGCATCGCATGTTGGAGCCGGGCCATCTCACGGGCGCACTTCATGAGCTTGCGCGGTGACGATTGAACCTGATGCAGCATCGACGGTCCTGTCACCCGTTCATACACCAGCCCCGTTCGTCCCTCCATATCCACCATGTCAAAGACGGCAGGGGCAGGCACGCCCGCTTCCGCAACGATGCGGCCTATCTCCGCCTCATATGTCACCCATTCCGGGGGGTACCCTTCATAATACAGCTTTAAAGCCTGAGACTCTCCCCATTCATACACCTCTGCGCTCCTGCCTCTTCCAATCTGTGTACCCTTCTTCAAAGCATTTCCTCCGCTTCCTACGTCAGCTGGATTTTGATTTCGAACGCATCATTAACCGCTGAATCCAGCCTGGCTTCTGAATCCGGCAGTTGTGAAATGCGGATATCTTCCATTCCCCGTTCTGTTTGATGAGCACGTTGGTATTAATCGAGAATCGGCTGGTGGGCGGCTTCTTATGAAATCTTAGCTGTACCGCTCCTGTTGCGTGGGCTATCGCAAGCTCCGGGGTCAGGAAACGCAGTTCCGTTGGGGTGGGTCCCGCCACCAGCTTGGAATCTCGCAGAACCCCGTTCCACAGCTCCTGATGGACCTCATCGATCTCTTGGCGGCCCTTCAAGTGCTGTCCGCTAAACGTGACGTAATCCGCATCATCCGTAAAGCATTCCGCATAAGCCCGGCCATTCCCTTCTCCCCACGCCTTGGACAGCGAATCGAATAACGTTTGGATCGCCTGGCGATCCTCGTACGTTCCGTTCATCAGCCTCATCTCCATTCCTTTCTTGCTCTTAAGCGGGATCGCTGAATCTTCTTTGAACCCATTGTATGATAATCCGGCCGTTTTTGAATTCCCACTCCAGGATGAAAACCGACTCGGTCTTGGGACCGAGTTGTTCCTTCAGAACCGGCGAGCTAAGTTCTTTACGTACGCAGGAGCGCGAGATATGATATCGTTATCCACGCAGACCGAATCGTAAAGGAGGTTGCCATCGGCATGATGAAGATCAGCGCTTTTGCCAAGGTCAGCGGCATTTCCATCAAGACATTGCGATATTATGATGAGCTGGGCATATTGAAGCCGGCCCATGTTGATGAACAAAGCGGATACCGTTACTATTCCGAGGAGCAGCTTCTGACCGTAAAGCGGATTGCCGCTTACAAGGAACAGGGGTTTACCTTGGAACAGCTCAAGCCTTTTTTTGAAGAGGATATAGGAACCGATGTCGTAAAGAACAAACTTGTGGATAAAATGACGGAGCTTCAGCATGCGATGCAGACCCTCCAGCTGCAGCTGGATGAGGTGAACAGCAGGATGTCGCGCCTGGAACCATCCGAAGCCGGGGATCCGACAGGCCCCATCCGTATCCGGGAAGTCCCATCCCAGCGCGCCGTTTCAATTCGCGACCAAGTCCCCCGCAGCCAGCTATGTCTCTTGCTTGATGAGATTACGAAATACGCGACCTCTTATGGAGAACCCGAGGTCAGTCAACTCATCATCCTTTGGCATGATGACGGCAGCGGGAATGCCGACGTTGCGGACATTGAAATCGCAATCCCCATAACTGGAGATATACCTGCTAATGGTCGGGTGCGTGTAGACTTCCTACCAGAGCTGCAATCTGCAGCATCTCTTGTCCATCGTTGTGATCCGTACGGCTATAGCTGTCCCGCCGTACCCGAGCTCAAGGCATGGATTTCGTCCCAAGGCCTCGTTCAATCGGACCGGGAGCCGATCCGCGAAATTTATCTCACCTCGGATAAAGATATCTACGGCAAGAAGCGCCCTGCGGAATTGCTTATCCCCTTACAAGGTAACGCGGAGTAACCCTTCCTTGCCGTGATAGGCTACCGAAAACGAACCTCGACCCAGCCTCCATCCGTACTTACAGCAGCAGTAATCTGGCATGACTTTTATGTTCATGAAAAAACTCTAGAAAAATTCTAAACCACCCTCTTGACTCTCCCCTTAACAGGAGAGTGTACAGTAACGTTAAATCGAACAAGAGGAGTGGGGGTTTATGAAACGATTGGAAGGCAAAATTGCATTAGTTACAGGCGGAAGCCGGGGAATCGGCAAAGGAATTGCGCTTCGGCTGGCAGAAGAAGGGGCTCTGGTCGTTGTGCATTACGGAACCCGCCGGGATGCTGCGGATCAGGTTGTCCAGACCATACAAGATCAGGGTGGGCGAGCTATCGCCCTAGGCGCCAAACTGGAATCGGTAGACGGAGCAAAAGGACTCATTCATTCGCTGGAGGAGGAACTTCTTCGCGTAACGGGGGACAACCGTTTCGATATTCTGGTGAATAACGCAGGCATCGGAACCTCCAACACCTTTGAAGAGACGACCGAGGAAAGCTTCGATGAGCTGCTTGCCGTCAATGTAAAAGCACCGTTCTTCCTGGTCCAACAGGCGCTGCCGCTCCTGCGTGACGGCGGACGCATCGTCAACATCTCCTCCGGTGTTACGCGTATCGCCTATCCGCATATTATGGCTTACAACATAACCAAGGGAGCCATCAACACGTTCACCTTGCATCTCGCCAAGCTACTGGGTCCACGCGGGATCACGGTGAATGCGGTTCTACCAGGCATCGTGGATACGGATGTGAATGCTACATGGCTGTATACACCGGAAGGGCAGTTGCATGCCGCGGAGATGTCCGCGCTTGGCCGAATCGGCCAGCCGTCCGATATTGCAGATGTCGTCGCGTTTCTCGCATCCAGCGACGGACGCTGGGTAACAGGACAAATGGTTGACGCAACCGGTGGTTCTCATCTGTAAGTATAATAACAACGTCTATCGACGCACTCTCAAAGAAGACAGACCGCGTTTAGCGGTAGTTTTTCTTGCGATATCAGGCAGCAGACCCTCCGAAGCTTATACTTCCTGATATCTTAAAAAGAGCTATCCTTGCTTGGCATTAACGCCAAGCAAGGATAGCTCTTATGCTATATTCTGCTGGTAATCGGATCCGCCAATCTACTCAAGATCGCTTTTTCCTGTACCTGTTGTTAATCAGATTCGCCCATCCGCACAATCGACTTCCGCTCCGGGTTCCAGCGCCATGACGGAGCCTTACCCCGCACAAGCAGACCTCCTACCCATTTATCGGTCGTTCCGGTGTAGGGGGCATAGTCGGAATTCCCGGCTAATACCTCCCGCCCTAGACTCGTCACTTGCAACACCCGATCTTGGAAATGGGGTACAGCTAGTTTGAAGTCGGGAAAAGGTGCTGTACCATCGATAACGAGCAAGGAATCCGGTCCCTCTGTCAGCTTCGCCAGGTAATACCAGAACTCCAGATCTCCCATTCCCAGTGTATGGAGCTGGTCACCTACCTTTCGGAATAACTCGTGAGGCTTATGGATTCCGCCCGCTACAGCCTCTAACGTGGTCTGCTCAATGATCCCAAGTCCATTGTTCACGGAGGGCAGCCGTGCCAGATGGGCTGCAAATGCAGCCCTAGCAAAAGGCAGTGCCGAGGAATCAACCTCCAGCATGCGCTGATGGTTCTCCGGCAGATCCGAAGTATAGGCTTCCCACAACATACTGCCCAGCATGAGCTCTTGTTCTCCAATCGTGTGCCATGTGCCCGATAAAGTCTCGAGCTGCTCCGTGCTGAGCTGCCCCAACCCACGAAAAAGCTCGATGCCCGGGTATGCGCCGATGCACAGCAGACTCAGCTTCGTATTTCCCAGTGACTGTTCCTTAAACCAATGCAGCAAATAAGACAGCATCGTCTGGTCAAACAGATCATGCTCAAACCAGAGCACGATTTCATCATATTGCTGAAAATCCTGAAGCTTCCTCTCCTGCGCCTCGCAGGTCCCGATATATTCCTTCTGCGGAATCCCCAGCGTTTGCTCCAGATACTGAGCTCTTGTTCTCCGATGATCCGGCACGTCCATCTTCGTGAAGACCGGACCAAAAGAATAAAGCTCTCGCCACACCAGAATGTCCCCTTGAATGTTCCCTTGCTTCAGCTTATCTCCTACCGAATCCCCGTTAACGATATGCAGCATACGTTTTCCTCCCTCATACAGATCGGTGAACACCGATACAAAGTCGGCTACATGAAGCGTGTTCTTCAGCTTCCGCCGGGCATCAAAGAGTCGCTTCTTCAAAGCCGGCAGGGATATATCCAAATATTGCGAGATCTCCCGCAGGCTGTAGCCTTGAAAATAATAGAGCTGGACCGAAATCCGCATGCCGGGTGGCAAATCTGCGATCGTGGCATGCAGCTGACCGATCAGCTCTCTCTTTTCCACAACCGACTCCAAGCTTCGCTGATCTCCTACCGGCAATTCCATATCATGCAGCGGTAACGTCTGAAATTGCTTGCGGCGCAAGTCCCTGTAACACTGCCGCTCAACGATCACTTTGAACCATCCGGGAAAACGCCAGGGATCCTGCAGCTTATGCAGATTCGCAAAGGCCTCCGTAAATGCCTCCTGCACGGCATCTTCCGCTAAATGGGGATCCTGCAATTTATCGTAGGCCACGGCCAGCGCCATGCCAGTAAAATGCCGGACCAAGTTTTCCTGAGCCACCGCACTGCCCCGCCGGGCTTCCTCAATCCACTGGAACACGTTCACTAAAACCTCCCTTCCCGGTGTCTCTAACACTTAAGTGCCGATTCGTATAAAAAAGGTTACCCCTCTTCAGGAAATTATCGTCTACACCGGATGGATGATATATCGGAAATTCTCCATTGCCTTCGCCGGCGCTTCCGAAACACGGTTCCAATGATGATAGAAACTAAATGGGAATTTAAAGAGATGGCCGAAGTCCCAGTCGGTCGCAGCCCCGTCGATACCCGCCCAGTACTCCGATTGATGCGGCAAACAAGACGATCTTGCAGCCTCCACAAGTGGCAGCCGATCCACCGGAGATACGATTCGGATCGGCTCTGCAGGGTCCAGCTGGTTGCTGGTACGGAGCACCTTCACGATTTTGAGTAAACCCGGCAAGCCTCTATGGAAATAAGCGTGGTGGCCAAGATCGTACAATATGTTTAAGGCATGTGAGAAGGTCAGCATATGCCCCATCAAATCATGATGGGCTTCCGCTCTGTAGATCACCGAATAAGAGGCCAGTTCGTTCAAAATAAAGGCCGAGAGCTGATCGCCGTCCGTTATTTCAGGTATCCCGTCAAGTTCATCCAGGGTCAACCGTTTGACCTCGGCTGCAGAATATCCGATCCAGGACCTTCCCGGAATCGTCTTCACGAAAGAGGAGACTAATTCCGCAATATCGGTTGCTTCATGGCAGAGACCGCCTCCAAGCTCGTGGAGTGCAGCCAGACTTATTGCGGCATAGATCACATTGTGCCCGACCCAGTGCAAACCATCAATCGTATCGTCAAGGGCCGCAAGAATCAGTGATTCTGCGCTTTCCACGCTCACGCTTTCCTCTGTCACCGTTCCCGGCTGCAAATACTTGCCGAGCATCCTCCGGTTCTCCGCTGCCACAGCCTCTTCGACCTTCCCGGTCAAATGGTTTGCTTTTATAAAAAAATAACCCGCGATCGCGGCCGCTCCGTAATGGGCTTGCCAAATATCCCCCGTTTGCCTTCTACTCTGCGACAGTATGGATAATCCGTCTCCGAGAATCGCCGTATCATTATCCCTCATCATGAATCCTCCCCATACCCTCTTGACATTCACCTAACACCTGTGTAATGATTCTCATCATATTCATCTTGCTCTCTCTTCTTATCCGAAAGAGCAGCGCTGATGAATTTAAGAACAACATACCACACGGCTATGAGAAGAAATAGTAGCTTATCTCTCGAGGTCCAAGCGAACCGGCGAATGGTGCGAGGCCCGGTACCCCGGAATAAGTGAATGGATCTTCTCGCTTCAACCCGAACCTCCGATCTGTGCCGGAGCAGTAGGCCTTGACGGCTCTCCACCGTTATTTTGGGAGATATGACAGGAATAATGGTGCATTTTCCCCATTTCCACGTCATGCTTAAGAGCGACCGTACAGTCGAATTTGGGTGGTACCGCGAAAGTTACACTTCGTCCCATAGAGGGATGAGGTGTTTTTGTGTTGTTCGCAAACAATCAGGAGGTGTGTTATGAAACGATTATTGTCAGGAATTAAGCCGAGTGGAGATTTGAATATTGGCGGATACGGGGGTGCTCTCCGTCAGTATGTGAAGCTGCAGCATGAGTATGAGTCCTATTTCTTCGTGCCGGATCTGCACGCAGTCACGGTCTATCAGGATCCCAAGGAGCTGCACCAGCGCACACGAGACATAGCCGCTCTGTACATTGCGTCAGGCATTGTCCCCGATAAAGCGACGATCTTTCTGCAATCCCAGGTCCCTGCGCATGTGGAGCTCGGGTGGTTGCTGGAGACGCAGGCTCATTTCGGGGAATTAAAGCGGATGACCCAATTCAAGGAGAAATCGGACGGAAAAGATACCGTGAGCTCCGCGTTGTTCACGTATCCGGTCTTGATGGCTGCCGATGTGCTGCTCTACCAGGCAACGCATGTGCCTGTCGGTGACGATCAGAAGCAGCATCTGGAGCTGACCCGTGATGTAGCCGAGCGCTTCAATAACCGGTATAAACACACATTTACGCTTCCCGAGCCGATCATTCAGGATATTGGCTCCCGCATAATGGGCCTTGACGATCCGTCCAAAAAGATGAGCAAGAGCAATCCGAATAAAAATAGCTGCGTCCACATGATGGATACGCCGGAGGATATCCGCAAGAAATTCTCCAAAGCCGTTACCGACTCCGATGGCCAGGTCCGGCATGACTGGGAGCAAAAACCGGCGGTCAGCAATTTGATCGAGATTTACTCCGTATTCTCCGAGGAAGCCATCTCCGTCATCGAGAATCGGTATGAGGGCCAAGGATACGGCACGTTCAAGAAGGAATTGGCCGAGGTGGTCATCGAAAAACTTCAGCCGATCCAGGAGAAGTTCCATCAAATCGTGAATTCCTCCGAGCTTGATCGCATTTTGATGGACGGAGCGAAGCGGGCTTCCGAAACCGCAGTCCCAACACTGCTTGCCGCCAAGAAAGCGATGGGATTGGTCACGTTCTGAAAGAACCGAGAGGGCGTCCCCTTGATGACTGTTTCCTTATCGGGAATCAGAACAAGGGACGCCCTGCTTATTTTGTTGGCATGCTTTTTTACATTGTACACAAGTATCTACGCCGCTTTAGTCTGTCCCGCCTCGCTTTAACCCCATGGTTCTTCTTATTCTCGCCTTATTTATTGAAATGCCTGCTATGTCGTTCCAGCCCCCTTGACATCATCTCCCTATCGTAACCGTAATCTTGTTCCCTTGATCAGGAACAGTGATCGCCAAGATGCCACTCTTCGAATCCAGGAAAGGGCGCAGCTCGAGTTGATAGGCGTCCGTACCGGCAACCGCCACGTCGCTCCTGGATATCGATTCCAGATGGGGATGGTAAATCAACGTCTCTCCAACGGATGAAACGAAATCTATACTTAAACTGCCGTTATCATGATCATAACGGTATGCTGAGAGCACGCCGGCTGTCGCTTGCGGATACGCGCGATTCAACGCTTTGACATATGGGGCTTCCTTGAAGCCGTCACACCAACACCAGTATGTATTGCTCCAAAGATACCGCTCAAATATCGCAATGATCTGCTTGGAAAGCTGAAAGGTTGCCGGATGTTGGGAGAAGGCCCCCCATTCCCCGACCAGGACCGGCACGTTCAATCGTTCCTGCACCTTGCGATGGGTAGCAAAAATCAGATGGACGCGATCCTGATTGTAAATGTCATAATGCTCCGTATCGACCACCAGATCATAGCCGTGCGGTGCAAACACCTGATGGTGTAAGGTTTGACCAGCTGGATCCTGCACTAGCTGCAAGCCGGACTCGATCCCCATGTTCGAGAAATAGCTCGTTTCCAGCATCAAAAATCCGTCCGGGGAAACGGAGCGAATGGCTGCCGCTGTCTTGTTGAAAAAGGGCGCGAGAACTACCCGTTCGAAGATTTGCGAGACTTCTCTGGCGCTGTCGACGAGTATGCGGTACGTATCCATCTCCGCCATCCCGGCAAGAACCTCTAGCCTCTTTTCCTCGTCAAACCAGAGTCCGGCAAGCTGTTCCATGTTCGGGTCGGCTATTCCCATCACATGCCCCGCATATGCGGCAATGATTGTGCCAAGCACCTCCTGTCCGCTTGTTCCGGGGTACGGCTCGTTCATCATGTCATAGCCTATGATATTCGGACAATCAGCCATAAACTGTGCGGCATGCTTCCACATCGCTGCATAGTGATCCTGCAGGCCGATCCCGTCGGAAGCGGACGTATTCCGCCAGAAGTGATCCAGAGCGCGGTTCACAGCCGGACTTTCCAGGTAGGCGTCACTCCAAATTTGTCCGGTAATATGAGGAAGATCGTCGGAGAGGGTCGCCCATGCGGGAGCCCCGTCGCCGTAGAGCAAGCTGTACAAATCCTGGTGCATATCCAAAAAAACATAGAGATCATTCTGCTCAGCCCATACAACTTGCTGCTTGATTCTGCTCAGATACGCATCGTCGTAGACCCCAGGCTCCGGCTCGACGCCATCCCATATTAAACCTAGACGGACAACGTTAAATCCTTGTTCGCGGAACCAGGCGAACAGAGCTGCATCACAGGGCTCAACATATCCTTTTGCCTTGTCCTTGCTTACGAGATTGATGCCGTTCAGGATCACTTGAGCGCCGTCTTCATTCAAGAATCGTTGTCCGTCGATCACTAATTTTTTCATGTCCGCTTCCCCCTATCGTTCTTCTACCGGAATGTAAATTTCAATGTAATGATTGTCGTACTGGTTATAGAGATTGACTTCGAGAGAATGACCCGCGATCTTTAGTCCGCGATTGCGAATGAAGGCTTTCATCTGATCTTAGTGATCGTCCATCTTGGCATAGTCGTCCCTGCCGATAACCACGCATTTTCTGGCACAGTAGCGAGGCTCAAGTTTCTGAAAGACGGAAGAGTCACCCTCCATCGGGAAGGTGGACAGAATGCCATTGTACAGGTAATTGTGAAAACGGCCTGCGTTAAGGTTATCTTGCGACACAATCGATATGGCATGACAGAATGCAAGCCATTCCCTGGCATGGATTCTTCGTACCTGTTGCTGCACTTTGCTCCCGAGTCCATGATCTCCGCTCTCCATGATGGAATCGGTAAGGAGCACCCAGCACGGGTGGCTTAGTACAAGCTCAATGACCTCCGTGTTATCGAACCGTTGAAGCTGAACATCCAACACTTCCAGCTTGTGAGACAAATGTTTCAAATAAGTCCGCTGGCGATCGATGTCTTGCCGCTTGTCGGAGAGCAGCCTGCGAATAGCGTTTAGGCTGTTGTCCCGAAGCATCTCTTGGATTCGCTCGATCGACACATCCATTGCCCGCAGCATTCGAATCGTGATGAGTGAATCGAACTGCTCAAGATCATAATAGCGGTACTTGTTCGCGTCCCGACTGCGGGAATGTAGCAGTCCGATCTTATCGTAATAACGCAAGGTATCGATCGGGATATCCAGAATTTTGGACACTTCGCCAATCGTAAAATTCAAATTTAACGCCGATTCCTTCACATCTTCACCCCCCCTCTTCTAGCGGAATCAAGCCGGTTGCTACCCGAATGCCGAGCATGGCGGACTCGGACTGTTCCGCCGCAAGACCGTCATATCCGTATGCCCCGATGACATTAATGAAGATAACCGTTTGCAGGCTAGAGAAGGCGACCGTGAATAACGAGAACAATCCGTTAAACAGCCCGGTTTTCCTCACGCCGGTCGTGCGCTCATTCTCGTCGATGAGCAGCGCCGGGGCCGGAGATATTGCCGTTCGAAGATAGTTCACAGCAAAGACGATCAGAACGTAGGATGCCGCCGCGGTCCATATGCCGTCAGCAAGAAAGATCCCCCCGTATCCGAGCACCACAAAGATTGTCCCCAGGTATACACTCTTCTTCGTTCCGTTTTTCTTGACGATAGATCCCATGACCGGCAAGAATAGGAGCGCGATCACATGCGTACTCACATCGATGACGGTAGCTTCGATACCCGTTGACTGCACGACGCTGTCCATGTAGTAGAGAAACGGCGTAAAGTAGAAGAACACGGGGCCGGTGACGATGGTAAATATAATAAAGGTGAGGAAAGGCCTTGATTTGATGATCTGCCAGGCTTCTTTGTAAACCTCTTTTGTATCGATATGCTGCTTATCCAGTGATTCGTACATTTGCGCATCTTCTCTCAGTCCCCTCAGGGCCAAAGTGAAGAATATCGCTTCTGCCACGATTACGGCAGAGAAGATCGGGATGATAACCTCCTGTTTTCCGTCCCCAACGAGCAGCAGCGTCGGAATCAAGGTGATCAGAAATGACATCGCTTGGGATAAGTAGTTCTGGATCACACCAACATCGATGCGTTCCTCCTTGGTTGGAGCTGCGATCAGCATAAACGATTGATAGGCTATACTGTAAGCGGTTGCAGCCGTGTCGTAAATAAATAACAACCCGGTATACAGCAGAAAGATCAACCACTGATCCCATGCCGGATTAGACAGCATCATGAGGAAGGAGGAAACGATCATGAACGGCACCGTCACTCTCATGATATAGACGTATTTCCCACGCTGCACGCGATGCCTCATTCTGTCGATCCATACGCCAAGCACCGGGTCGTTAATCGCGTTCCAGATGTTATAGATAATGTACACCCAAGCGACATACTTCGGACTGAGACCGATGATATCCGTGTAATACTTCAAGAACACATTGTGGATGAGCACTCCTCCGACTGACAGGATCGGACCAGGAAGAGCCAGACGCCACTTCTCCCCTAGAGTCAGTCCGGTAGCAGTGAAGCGAAAGGCTTGCCGCAAGGCACTTCGTGCTTTCCCTAACATTTTCCATCCCCCGATCGTTCAACGTTTCAACCAGACCCTGTATCCTGAACTCATTGTAAACCATGGAGTAACTCCAGATGAAATAGCTTTGTTCATTTTTTTCCAATAGATTTTTCGCCGGAAGAACGGGTTTTAGACTAATGAAAAAAGGAGCTGTGCTGGTTAAGCAAGCCCCTGATCGCTTATAGTCGGCCATCCTATGTGCAGTACAAGGTGATCCCACCATTAAATTTAAATATAGCTCTGTGTATCTCTATTTCTCCCAAACTTGTAGGTAGCAATCAGCGATAAGGCCAAGGCAAAAGCCAGCAGAATCGCCACATTTAGCATGATGTCATTCAGCTTGCTTCCTTGCTGAAGCTTGCCAAACGTATCGAGCAGCCAATACTGCGGCAGGAAATCGGCGATTCGCTGAATCGCTTCCGGCATCACGGAGAGCGGGAATACGCACCCTGCCAGCAGCGAAGTCGGCATGATCACCATCGTCTGGATTCCGTTAGCCATCATGGTGCTGTCAGAGAACGCGACAATGACCTGCGATAAACTGACCGCGACCAGAGCGAACAGCGACAGAATCAGGAACATCTGCCATAACGGAATGCCTGGCTCGATGTGAAAGAATCGGGTCATAACAAACAAGGTGGCGGCAATCTGGATCATCATCAGAACGATGTTCACCATAGCATTCGAGAAGACGTAACTGCGGGCCGTAATAGGCGACGATAAGAGTCTATAGTACGTACGGTTCTCACGATCCCGGATTGTCAATGCCGATAGATTCACGGCAGAGAATAACATGAACACAACCAAGTAACCGATCGTCCGGTTGGTCATATCATGATTGGCCGATTGATCCGCAACCGTAGTCGTGGACAATTGAAACGTTGAACTCCGATAACCGCTGTATAATTCGTTAAACGCAGCGGCATCGCCATCCGCTATAACCCCCATGGATGAAATATTCTGGACGTACGCGTTCAGATACGATTTGACATAACCGGTAACCTGAGCTCCCTTAATCGATTCGATCCGGACCGGCTCGGGTGTCCCCTGAATTACGCCTTTCGCAAACCCCTCGGGGAAGATCAGCACCGCGTCCAACTCACCCGACACAACCAAGTCATCCGCTTCCGATTCCCTAATGACCGATGCCTCGGTATGCTCCAATTGAGCAACAAAATCGATCGTATCTTGCGTGACTTTCTGTTCGATATCGTGGTTCACGATGCCAATGGTAACGGAGGCATCTCCGGAGCCCTTGTAGATTAAGGTGGACAGCAGAATGCCGACCATGGGAAGCGCAATAACGAGCAGCAGGTTTTTATAATCCTTCAACGAGGTCAATATGGTCTTACGAATGAGCCAGAGCATATCCTTCATCATTACAGCCCCTCCCTTCTTCGCATCGAAATCATGGCTATGGCCAACAGCAGGACGGAAAAACCGACATTCAGCATCATCGCCTGCATGGCGGCCGACCCATTGCTTGAATAGATGAGTTGCAGCAGCGCTTCATTGGACCAATGCAGGGGAGAGTATGTTGCGGCCTCTCTCATGAATCCCGTTGTGCTTGCAACCGGCGTATATCCTCCCCCAAAGAACGCAGCCAGTTGAATAATGACCATGATGACAGTCCCGGCTGCATTTCCCTTCAGCACATAACTGATGCCGAGCCCGAGGCTGAGCGCAAACAGGATCTCGGTAAACAACACCAGAAACACCATGATCGGGTTCTCACCCCAATACGCATTGAACATATACTTGCTGATCAGCACAACGATGATGACAAATACGGCATTGATCGCGAGTGTGCCCAATATTTTACCGGCAAAAATTTCGGCTTTCGTCACCGGTGAGGCCAATAGGCGCTGCGCGGTATTTCGCTTTCGCTCACTATCGATTAATCCGCCTGCCGTCAAGGCGCTATACAGAATGATCATCGTAGTCACCGCAATCGCAAAATAATCAAGTGAACCCGGCTGCCTCGCTCCCTGAATAGAAGACTCCAGCACATAGCTCCCTCCATCATCAACAAGCGGCTTGCTCTCATATTCCGGATCGATCTTCGAGGCTTCGGCTGACAGCCGGTACCGGTCGGTAAATGCGGACAGCATCCCCTCCACAATCCCGTTCTCCATACTGTTGCGGCTGTTTCCATCATATCGGATCCCTTGGCCGTCTATTTCCACGTAACCGGTGTACCGGTTGTTTCTCACTTCCTGCTGTCCATTCATGCCTTCCTTGGCCTGCTCAAAGAGCATGCCCGATGAACGCTGTGCCTCCTGCGTGAATGCCTGCCATTGTTCCGTAAGCGCGGGTTCCGTTCCGCTGTCATGGTATAACACCCGGATGTCTCCAATCGCAGTACTGCCGTTAAAAGCGCTCGACAGCGCCGTCCCTAGGATCAGAATGAGCAGCACGGGCGTTGCCAGCATGAATACCAGCATCCGTACCTCCCGGACGATCTTCATCTCCTTCAGTGCGATTCTCAGTACGTTCATATTCTTCCACCCCCTCTACCCTTGTCTGTTAATCCCGGAGGCTCCTGCCGGTCAACGTCAGGAACACCGTTTCCAAATTCGGCTCGGAGGCTTGAACAGAACGAATCTCGATGCCCTGCGCCGTGAATTGTTGAATGATTTTATTCAAGTTATTGACCTCTGCATCGGAGCTGATGTGCACAATATTTTCCTTCACTTCAACCGCTTTGACGCCTGCAATGTCCTCCAACTTGCTCACTTCAAGATGGATGGCCGATTGTACTTCAATTCCGATATCCTTCTGGTCCGTGATGATGGCCTTCAGCTGTGCCTTCGTGCCCTCCGCTATGATCTTGCCGTGGTCGATAATGGCAATCCGGGTGCAGAGCTCCTCCACTTCCTCCATATAATGGCTCGTGTACAGGATCGTGCTGCCCATCTCGTTCAGCTTCCTGACCGAATTCAGGATATAATTCCTCGATTGAGGATCGATGCCGACGGTCGGCTCATCCATGATGATCAGCTTCGGTCTGTGAGCAATTGCGCAGGCGATATTCAGTCGTCTCTTCATGCCCCCGGAGAAACTCTTCGGGTATATCTTATGTTTGTCGCTAAGTCCGACGAAGGCGAGGGCCTCCTCTGCCCTGCTCTTCAACTCCGATCCTCTCAATCCATACAATCCGGCAAAAAAATGAACATTCTCATAGGCGGTCAGATCCTCATAAATCGCAACCTCTTGCGGAACCATGCCGATCTGCTGCTTCGCGAACTTTCGATGCTTCACCAGATTCTTGCCCAGGATATGAACCTCTCCCTTGGTCATGGGCATGAGCGACGATATGATGTTGATGGTTGTGCTCTTGCCAGCTCCGTTCGCGCCCAGGAAGCCGAAAATCTCGCCTTCCCGTATGTTCAACGACAACTGATCTACCGCTATGAAATCCCCAAACTTTTTCGTGAGCCCTTTGATCTCCAGCACGTTCATACGTTTTCCGCCTCCATATTCCATCCACGCATCAACCGGTGGACTTGATCTGTATGTATCGTACGAAAAAAGGATGCCCTTGCGATAGTGCACAAGTTCATCCTTACCCATGAGAATCTTCATGTTGTTGAGGACCCAAATCTTCACCCTTAGGGGGAAAGGAAGTCCCCTATGACCGATCTCCTTAATTCACCAAATCAAACTTACCGGGTGTTAGCTATAAGGAATCAAAGTGGTCACCGAGAAGCCGGTGGAGCCATCCACGATCACGGTTCCATTTACGACCGCGGCACGCTCCTCCATGCCTACGATCCCAAGACCCTTGATGACCTTCTGCATGCCCTTGCCATTGTCGCTGACCTTGGCCTTGATCATGGTGCCCAGAACCTCAATATGTAACGAGACTGAGGTTGCGTTGGCATACTTCATCGTGTTGGTTAACGCTTCCTGGGTGTTATCCTGAATGATTTTCCACTGCAGCGGCGTGATCCGGTCCACGTTGCCCTCATGCGTCAATACGGTCTTGATTGGATGCTGAGCCGAGAACTCCTCCAGAAATAAACGCATCCGGTTGATGCCGAGCTGTTCCGTAGGCGGCTTCACATTCTTCAGGACGAGCCTGATACTCTCAATGCCTTCTTTGGAGATCGATATGGCATTCTGCAGCAGCTCGGCGGACTTGTCCGGATTCGCTGTCATCAAGCGCTTGGCCGCTTCCATCTGAATCAATGCCCCTGTCATGGAATGCCCGATCTTATCATGAATCTCCTGCGACAGCCGATTTCGCTCTTCCAGCTTGAACATGTATTCAAACTGCCGGATGTACTCATTATTCTCGCTCAACCGCTGGGTCAACCGATCCAGTTCAAGGTGCATATGCTCACTCTGCTCCTGGTAGGATGCGACTCGGCTTACAAAAGTTCTTAGCATCGTAAGATAGATATAGGATAGAACGGATATAAAAACATACGTAATGACAAGCTCGTGAGGCACCATAAGCGCTGGAAGCAATAGGAGGATCAGGATCATCCAGCTCCTGCGAAGGTATAAAAACAGCAGTTCATACAGATTCGCGGGAAGCAGCAGGAACAACAGCGGATGTATGTAGAATGAGGAAGCCCCGACAATAAGAATAGCCAATACCATGAGGCACGGCTGTGCATTCCGGCTCTTGAAAATATAGACGGATACGTTCACGGACAGGTAGAGAAGAATGACAAGGATATACCACGGCGTTATCGCAAGATCAGAGACATAAGACTGGCCGATCACATATAGGAACAGAATCGTTTGAAAGCCGATGACCCACAATTCGGCATAATTTCGACGTTCGCTCACTTATTCACTTCCCCCGTCAAATAAAAAATCGCGATCTGGGTTCGATGCTCAAGACCTGTCTTGCTGAGAACCGAAGTGATGTGATTGGCAATCGTGCCTTCGGAAATAAACAGCTTCTTCGAGATTTCCTTGTTGGCCAGCCCTTTGGCGATGAGCGCCATAATATCCAGTTCCCGTTCGGTGAATAGACTCCGGTCGAACTTGGCACCGGTGTCTTCCTTGTCCGGCTTCAGCCCGGATTTGATTTTATCCAGTACGACGTCCTGCAGCACATGATGGCCGTGGTACACGGTTTTGATCGCATCGCGAATCCTTTCCGGGTCGTTATTCTTAAGCAGATAACCCTTGGCGCCGTTCAGGATCGCGTCGGTAATATATTCATCGTCGTCGAAGGTCGTCAAGATCAGCGTCCTGGTTTTGGTGCGCTCCGTAAGCTGTTTCGTGGCCTCAACCCCGTTCAGATTCGGCATCCGGACGTCCATCAGTGCCACATCCACTTCATGCGCTTCGCAATAGGCGACCGCTTCCTGGCCGTCTTCAACCGTCGCTACCACGTCGAACTCATCAAACGTAGCCAGAATGATTTTCATGCCTTCCCTGATAAAAGAGTTATCGTCCGCTATGATCACTTTAATCTTCAACTTACGCTCACACTCCCTTATTCAGGATTATACAGGCTGCCATCTTGAAGAACGATAGTATTTTATTCACCTGAATAAAGGTTGATCGTCACGATGCTAAACACTTTTGCCATGATCACCCGACCGATATAGACCAACCTGCTTAAGCAAAGTAAAAAAGCAGTGCGGGTACACACCCCACACTGCCCATTCGCCAGCCTATTCTATTAGTGCGTGTTCATAAAGTCGGATTTTCAGCACCGAGGTTTATGCTTCCGAAGTGCGTTTTTCAAAACGCTTTAGGTTAGATTTTGAACAACCTCTATTAAGAAGCGGTCATCGACTTTCTTTTGTCGGAAAGGCTCCCCTTCTTCAGCACCGCGGCAAGCAGCAGGACAAGGAAACCTCCGGCGACAGACCACAGTACGGCAGCATTCGCGGAAGATGCAGAAACTCCGTCAAAATACATCACATCTCTTAGAGCTGAAGCAGCAAAGCGGAGCGGCGTCCACGAGTACAGCCAATCCTGCGTTGCCTGCGGCAGAAACTCCGGCGCCATATTGAGAAGCGGCATCGAGAAGAACATCAGGAGCACCAAAATCCCCATAGCCGGGATTCCCATCCAGTTGAGCAGGGTGGACTGAAGGAGGAAAAAAGCAGAACCTGCCAGCCACAGCATCAGCCAAACACGGCCCCCGTTGGTAAACTCCATGCCATACCAGGAGGATGCCATCCACATCAGGAAACCAGAAGCCAGACCTGCCAGCAGCAAACCGACAGCGCCTTGCAGCACAATCGCGATCCCCCTGCTGTTGCCATCAGCTACGGCTTTCTGCAGCGCCTGGAACAAGAACACGCTAAGGATCAGACAGCCGATCCATAGAATCTGTATCAGCATGCCCGGCGCATTGCCGCTTGCGTGGTTCGCACCTACAGGATGAACGACTTCCTCATGAACCTCGAACGGGGTGAGCAGAGCCTGCGCGGTTGTGACCGGCAGCATTTCCGTCTGCGTGCCGATCATGGTCAGTGCCTGGTTGGAGAGCTGCGCTCCCGCCATCTTCACCACTTGCCCGAGCATCTGTTTCACCGCAGTGGATGCCTGCGTGCTCATCCCCTCGTTCACCAACACCTGCACCACAGCCGGCTTCGGTGCAGGCGATTGCAGCGACAAGATGCCCGCGCTTAAGTCCTCAGGCAGCACGAGAGCTCCATAATACTTCTGACTGTCGAGCCCTTCCCGCGCTTCCGCTTCCGAGTTCACGATCTCCCAATGAATGGGCAGCTGTGAGTTTCCCTGCAGCATCCCCTTCATCATGTCGCCAACAGCGAGGGGTTCGCCGTTCGGTAACTCCGCCGGCTGATCCAAGACGACCAATGCAACGGGCAGCGACTTCGGCTTCGCTCCCGCGATCGAACCCATCATGGCTATACCGAAGATTGCCAGTACCAGAAGGACAACCAATGCGCCGATCCACAGCATGTTTTGTCTTATAAACCCCATATCAACCACTCCTCGTTATTAATGAACAGACTGTTGATTAATAATCACAGCGTTAATTATAATGAAGAGAGAGATTTGTTCAATCATCAGCTTTCAGCGGAGTGTTCATTACTCATCAGTGTACGAGCCCTCTGTTGATTAAGTCTTCACATTGTACTTGGAGGGGATTCCTTGACTAAAAAAGCGGATCGCCGGCAAATCAGGACCAACCAGCTGTTGCGTCAAACCCTATTTGAGCTCATGGACGAAAAAAACATAAGTTCGATTACTGTCACCGATATCGCCAATCGCGCCAATATCAACCGAGGTACCTTCTATCTGCATTATCGGGATGTGCCGGATATGCTGGATAAGCTCAAAGAAGAGGTGCTTCAGAAGATTGAGAACATCGTGATCCATATTGATCCCAGGGATTCCAGGGACTATGCGGAAAAGGGAGAGCCTTACCCGGCGTCAGAACAAATATTCGAGGAACTCATTCGGCATGCCGCCTTCTTCCGGGCCATTGTCGGACCGAATGGCGACATCTCGTTCGTTCGGCAGTTCAGGGAGTTCATGAAGAAGCATATGTTTGCTAAGCATGCGTTCAGAATGCCCGCAGGCGAGAATCAAATCATTCCGAGCGATTACCTGATTGCTTATATGACCTCGGCCAATATCGGCTTAGTTATCCACTGGATCGAGTCCGGCATGAATAAATCCGCAAGAGAAATGGCGATCATGATGACGCAGCTGCTCAACTACGGCCCGTTGATTACTTCAGGGATTATCCCAAAACCGTAAAGAAACGCAAAAAAAGAGAAGCGGGGATCCCCTCGCTTCTCTTCTAACGTTACATGCATGTACACGCATGCCCTTGTTCTAATTGATCAATTGCTTCACTAATTCGCGATTGCGCTCCTTAAACACCTCGTTGTGCGAAGAGACCATCGCGTACTTTCTGGCATCCGGCTCAATGAACTGCTTCGCGCTGTTCACCGCGTTCGCGGCATCCTGGAAGGCGCCTGCAATCAGGTGCAGCTTCCCGTCAAAATGCAGGATGTCGCCAGCAGCATACAGTCCCGGTATGGAAGAATTGCAGCTTGCGTTGCCCGCGATATAGTAATCATCCACCCGATGAATATCGAGCTTGCTGTTCTCCAGCAGCGACATATCCCGTTCATAGCCATGGTTAATAATCACTTCGTCCACGGCCAGATAGGAAACTTCCCCCGTCGCATTGTTGGTCAACTCTACCCGTTCAATCACCTCATGATTATCTGAAGCAATGAGCTTCGTAATCGATGTATTGAGATGGCAAGTCGCCTTGCTGTTCATCAGCTGCTCGACCTGGGCTTCATGGCCTGACAATTCGCCTTTGCGGTAGGCCAGATATACCTTCTTCGCTACAGGCTCCAGCTCATTCGCCCAATCCACGGCCGAATTCCCTCCACCGGACACAATCACCGTTTTGCCCTTGAAGTGCTGCAGGGACTTCACCGTGTAGTTCAGGTTCGACACCTCAAACCGCTCGGCTCCTTCAATCTCCAGCTTCTGCGGATTCAGGATGCCTCCGCCAACCGCTACGATGACCGTTTTGGACAAATGCACGCCGGAATTCGCCGTATGTAATTCGAACAGCCCATCCTCATTGCGGGCGATCGATTCAACCTTCTCGTTTAACAGCACTTCGGGATTAAACGTCAGACCTTGCTGAACCATCTGTTCGATCAGCTTCGCGCCCGGAACAGGCGTCAGTCCGCCGACGTCCCATATCATTTTCTCCGGATAGACGTGAACCTTTCCGCCAAGCATGGGTTGATATTCTATAATCTTGGTCTTCATGCCGCGCAGTCCACTATAAAAAGCAGAATATAATCCTGCTGGTCCTCCACCAATAACCGTTACATCAAATATCTCTTTCCCACTCATGCATTTCACTCCCGGTCTATAGATTAAAAGGATGTTTGTGATCACCTTGTAACGTAAATGATTATCATTATCAATTAGTATACGTTGCCTTTCACCGTTTTACAATCAATCATTTAGAAAAAATTCATATTGTCACAATTTCGCCTATATATAGGTATGTAACACCCTGCCAATCTATATATGGACATTATTCGGATGAAACATGAATATTATTTAAAATTTCCATTAAGATATTTATTGACAACGACGCGGCCCCACATTATATTTATGGATGAAATTGAGAATCATTATCGTTTGATAGCTAATTACTCTGGAGGTGAAATGATGATTCGCCTAAGTACAGATCGAATAAGCGTCGGTTACGGCGAGAATCTGATATTGAATCGTCTTAACGTAGATATTCCCGATAAAAGAATCACGACCATTATTGGACCTAACGGCTGCGGCAAATCCACTCTATTGAAGGCTGTTACCCGCATTATTCCTTACCAGTCCGGCGCTGCCATTCTGGATGGAGAAGAAATCGCCAAGATGAACACCAAGCTGCTGGCGAAAAAGCTGGCCATTCTGCCCCAAACTCCGGAAGGACCCGGCGGTTTGACGGTTGGCGAGCTTGTCTCCTATGGCCGCTATCCTCATCAACGCGGTTTTGGCCGCTTGACCAAGCAGGATATGGAAGTGATTGACTGGGCGCTGGAGGTTACCGGAACCCAGGATTACAAATATCGCTCGGTGGATGCTCTGTCCGGCGGACAAAGGCAGCGGGTGTGGATTGCGATGGCACTTGCTCAGGAGACCGAAATGATCTTCCTCGACGAACCAACCACGTACCTGGACATGGCGCATCAGCTTGAGATCCTGGAATTGCTGGAGAAGCTTAATATCGAGCAGGAACGTACCATTGTTATGGTTCTGCATGATTTAAACCAAGCCGCCAGATTCGCTGATTACATTATCGCGATGAAGGATGGGGATATCATTCAGGCCGGAGATCCGGAAGCCGTCATTTCGCACGACGTATTAAAGAAAGTATTCCATATCGACGCAGAGATCGGCCGCGATCCGCGCACGGCAAAACCGATCTGTATCACATACAATCTATTAAAAGGGGAAAAAGAGGATGTACTCAAAACGCAGCAAAACGACAACTTCGAAGAAACTACTCGTCCCGTTTATCGCACTGCTGTTCATTCTTAGCGCTTGCGGCACCAAGCCGGCAGAAACGAGCGGCAGCAATACAGAAACGACCGAAACACCGAAAACCGAACAAACCGAAACCAACTCCGGAACCATTACATATGAGTCCGAGAACGGACCCGTTGAGGTGCCTGCCAATCCGCAGCGCGTGGTTGTGCTGTCCTCCTACGTAGGCGACCTGCTTGCGCTCGACGTCAACATGGTGGGCGTTGATTCCTGGTCCAAAGCCAATCCCGCATTTGCGGACAAAATCAAGGATGCCGAAGAAGTTACGGATGAAAGCCTGGAGAAAATCATCGAGCTGGATCCCGATCTCATCATCGGCCTGTCCAATATCAAGAACGTCGATAAGCTGAAAGAGATTGCCCCAACCGTGACCTTTACCTACGGAAAAGTCGATTATTTGACGCAGCATCTTGAAATCGGCAAGCTTGTGAACAAAGAAAAAGAAGCCCAGGCCTGGATAGACGATTTCAAACAACGGGCGCAAAAAGCCGGCGAGGACATCCGTGCCAAGATTGGTGAAGACGCCACCGTATCCGTTATCGAGAGCTTTAATAAGCAGCTTTATGTATACGGCGATAACTGGGGCCGCGGTACTGAAATCCTGTATCAGGAAATGAAGCTGAAAATGCCGGAAAAAGTGAAGGAAATGGCATTGAAGGACGGCTATTATGCCCTTTCAACAGAAGTGCTGCCGGAGTATGCCGGCGATTATGTCATTCTGAGCAAATTTGCCGATGCCGATACGTCCTTCCAACAAACCGAGACGTATAAGCAAATCCCGGCGGTGAAGAATGGCCGCGTATTCGAAGCAGACGGAAACCGGATTTATTTTAATGATCCAACCACGCTGGAGTACCAGCTGGAGTTCATTACGGAACATTTTCTGGGCAAATAGGATATAGGCTGCCCTTGCACAGACTTATTTAGATTGAATATTCCAACTTTATGATGAAAAGATGATTCCATGACAAAGCCTACGAAACGGTCCATTCCTTTTTCAATCCAATTGATTGCGGGCATCATCGTATTTATCGGCACGTTTGTCGTTGCGATGGTGTTCGGCGCAGCTGAAACCAGCATCAAGGATGTATGGTTTGCTCTCACCACCTCGATGGAGGGCGAGAAATTATCCCTCCTTCGCGAAATTCGGCTGCCCCGTGAGGTTGCCGCCATTCTGGTCGGAGCCGCGCTGGCGGTCTCCGGTGCCATCATGCAGGGCATTACCCGCAATCCGCTGGCGGATCCCGGCCTGCTCGGCCTCACCAGCGGGGCGAATGCGGCGCTTGCCTTCACGCTGGCTTTCCTGCCAGGCGCCAATTATTTTGGCATTATGGTGGCCTGCTTCATCGGGGCAGCGATCGGTGCCGTGATGGTCTTCGGCATCGGAGCCATGCGAAAAGGCGGCTTCTCTCCCTTGCAGATGGTGTTGGCTGGCTCAGCCGTATCCGCATTCCTGTATGCCATCGCCGAAGGAATCGGCATTTATTTTAAATTATCCAAGGATGTGTCCATGTGGACGGCTGGCGGTGTGATCGGCACATCATGGGGGCAGCTGCAGACGATATTTCCATTCATACTTGTCGGAATTATCATCGCCATCGCGTTATCAAGGCAGCTGACCATCCTAAGCCTAAGTGAAGAAGTCGCCGTCGGTTTGGGACAGAACATTGCTGCTATCAAAGGCATCCTGTTTGTCGTGATTGTCCTTCTGGCCGGAACCTCTGTGGCTTTGGTGGGGAATTTGGCCTTCCTCGGCCTGATGATTCCCCATATCGTCCGCGGGATCGTCGGAACCGACTACCGTCATGTCATCCCGATGTCCGCTTTGGTAGGAGCTATATTTATGCTGTTTGCCGACACGGTCGGACGAACGCTGCATGCTCCTTACGAAACGCCCGTAGCCGCTCTGATCGCCATCATGGGATTGCCCTTCTTCCTGTTTATCGTACGCAAAGGAGGTAGGGGACTGTCATGATTCATCCATCGTTATTAAGAAAACAACGCATTACGTTTCTGGTCTTGTTGGGCCTTACAGTGGTTACTGTCCTCATTGGTTTGGGTCTCGGTTATTCGTCCGTTAGCTATGACCGGATTATTCCAACCCTGCTGGGCCAAGGCAGCTTCAAAGAGAAATTCATTATATTCGATGTACGCCTGCCGCGCATGCTCATTACTTTGCTGGCCGGAATGGCGCTCGCCTTATCGGGTGCCATTCTGCAGAGCATCACCCGAAATGATCTCGCGGATCCCGGAATTATCGGCATTAACTCCGGGGCCGGTGTCGGCGTAGCCGTATTCTTCCTGTTCTTCCCGATCGAAGCCGGCTCCTTTATTTACATGCTGCCTTTGGCGGCATTTATCGGAGCTGTGCTAACGGCCGTGGGCATCTACCTCTTCTCTTTCCGAAAAGGCGAAGGCCTGCAGCCCGTTAAATTGGTGCTTACCGGTGTCGGGTTCTCCATGGCACTCTCGGGCGTCATGATTGTGCTCACATCATCTGCCGAGCGGACTAAGGTCGATTTTATCGCCAAGTGGCTGGCTGGAGGGATATGGGGAACGGATTGGCCCTTCATTGTGGCGCTGCTGCCCTGGCTGATTATCCTGATTCCGTTCACCCTGTACAAAGCGCAGCGCATGAATCTGCTGGGGTTAAGCGATCCCGTGGGCATCGGCGTCGGCGTATCCATTGAGAAGGAGCGCATCGTGCTGCTTCTGGCCGCCGTAGCGCTTGCAGCATCCGCGGTGTCGGTCACAGGCGGCATCACGTTCATCGGACTCATGGGCCCACACATTGCCAAAGCGTTGGTTGGCCCGCGGAATCAGATGTACATTCCGATTGCCATATTGATCGGGGGCTGGCTGCTGCTGCTCGCAGACACGATCGGACGGAATATCGTGGATCCTGATGGCATCGCCGCTGGCATTATGGTTGCTATCATCGGCGCGCCGTATTTTGTATATTTGCTGCTGAAGAAAAAATAACTGTTATTCTCTTTAGAACGGAACGCCTAATAGCCCCTATTGCACTTTTTCAGGTGTAATAAGGGCTATTTTGTATACTGCGAATCGCTTCTCTTCATACATTGCGTTCATAAATAAGGTAATATAAGGATAATTATCCCAGTAAATAAAAGGGAGGTACTATGGAAAAATCAAAGGAAGCGATCGATTCAGCTGCAAAGCGATGGATGTCAACATTTCCTCTATGGATCATCGTGACGATCAGTTCACTATGCATGTTCTGGATATTTGACCTCTTGATCAACCTCGGGCTGCCTCGACAGGATGTAGGCTGGATCAACATCGCCATCGTGGGAACGTACCTAACAGGCTACCTTGCCGGCGAGCTGAATGTCTATCTGGATCGAACATATGTAGAGAGAGAGCAATCCCACACCCCCGGTGACGACATAAAGTCCGGATCCTTCAAGAAACGAATCCTCCTTCAGTTCCCCATATACCTCTTTGTGATCCTAAACATCCTATGTTTTAATTGGATTCATGGATTATTTCGATCCCTTGGGCTGTCTTCCTGGTATGCCTACTACTTACACATGTCATTACTATGCTTGTATTGGCTTGGCTATGGTAGCCGTCATTTCCGAGCTTATCTCCTCACAAAATAAAGAGGGGCCCCGCATGGATGCCCTCTTTATCGCGCAGGTAATATAAAACCTCGTTCCGTCAAGCGTTTGCCTTCACTTCTTCCCCCGGTTGGCTGCCTCCTCCAGACGGCGGAACCGTTTCAGATCAGCCTTCCGAATCGGAATCGGCTCGCGCCGCAGCAGCTTCACCACGGCAATGATCATCATCAACAGCAGTACTGTGAACGGCAAGGCCGCAATCAACGACGCTGTCTGTAAGGCTTCCAGTCCGCCCGCATACAGCAGGACGCCGGCAATGGCTGCCATGAGCGTGCCCCACACGATTTTTGCCATTTGAGGAGGGTTTAGGCTGCCATAGGTGGTCATACTGGCCAATATATAGGTTGCTGAGTCGGCTGATGTCACCAGGAACGTCAGAATGAGTAAAATCGCCAGCACATTCATGACCATGGAGAGAGGCAATTGGTTAAAGAGCTGAAACAGGGCCGATGTCACATCCGCATTAACGGCTGCGGCAATCCCGGTGCTCTCGTGCAGATCAAACCAGATCGCCGTCCCGCCGAATACCGCGATCCACAGACAGGCAATGACCGGCGGCACGACCATCACGCCCACAATGAATTCACGAATCGTTCTTCCCTTGGACACCCTCGCCACGAAAGCTCCGACATACGGGGACCAAGCAATCGCCCAAGCCCAGTAAAAAATCGTCCATTCCCGTACCCACGTGCCCTCTGCGTAGGGTTGAAGCCGCAGGCTGTACGATACGAAATTCGTAATATAATCGCCCAGTGCCAAGGTAAAGGTCTCCAAGATGAACACCGTGGGACCACTAACAAACACAAACAATAAAAAAATGAGCGCCAACGCGAGGTTCAGGTTGCTTAGGTATTTAATCCCTTTATCCAATCCCGTTGTGGACGAGATCATATAAGCGACAAAAATAAGCCCCAACATCATTAGCTGCAACCCGACACCATTGTTCACTCCCATAATCGTGTTCAAACCACCGCTCATCTGCAGAACGCCAAGTCCAATGGAAGTCGCGATGCCCATGACCGTTGCAATCACCGCGAGGATATCAATCGTATTCTTCACACCACGCTTTGAGCCTGTGACAGGCTCCAGCGCTGTAGATACCAGCCCATCCTTCTGCTTACGGTATTGAAGAAACGCGATCACAAGTCCGACAAGAGCAAACACGGACCATTAGCTAACCCCCCAATGAAAAAAAGAATAGCCCATAGCCACACGTGCCGCGTCTACACCTTGTGCTTCAACACCGCCGAAGGGTGTCTTAAAAAAATGGCTCATGGGTTCAGCCACACCCCAAAACACCAGCCCTACACCAAATCCCGCAGAGAACAGCATTCCGATCCAGGTGAAGAACGGATACTCGGGCTTCTCCTTATCTCCACCAAGACGAATCGTGCCGTATTTACTGGTTGCCACCCAGATCAGAAATATAATAATTACAAAGATCGAGAGCAGATAGAACCAGCCGAACATATTCGTCGTAAATCTGTACAAATACCCTGCCACTTCCCCGAAAGCTCCGGGCATAGCAGCCCCGAGAATAGCAAGAATGGCAATGATGACGGCCGAAACCGTAAACACGATGTTCTTGAATAAACTCCCTTTCATATGTTCCACCTCAGGCTATTAAGTCATCCATTCCTATACAGTATTTGTATTTAAACCAGAATTGATGTACTTAATCGGTGAATGTGTGCAGCAAAGGATAATTCTTCTGATCGAGGCTATCTTGAAGTGCTATTCGTTGGGGACCTCTTGAGAATCGATATACAATTGACCCAAAATAACCATCTGCTCAAGCAACGCTTCAAATTTCCGGCCAAATTCCGTTACCGAGTACTCCACCTTGGGAGGCACCTCTTGATACACCGTTCGTTTCACGATGCCGCTCTCCTCTAACTCCCGCAATTGCACGGTAAGCACATGCCTTGATACTTCAGGTATTCTCCGATGCAGCTCACCAAAACGCAGGGTTTCCTGAAACAGCTCATACAGGATTCGGGGCTTCCACTTCCCACTAATCATGTGCAAGCCCATTTCAGCCGGGCACCCATATTCCTCATCCTGATATGGCATATGTATTACTGAACCCCCTTGGTCATTGGTCATAAATAGATGACTATGTCATAAAATTGTGCGTACTTATCATAACTTCCATTTTCAGATAGGCTATTGCTATCATCATACAGAAAGAGGAGATTCAATGAAACCATCCACTCCCGCAAGCCGAGTCTGGAAGCCCGAGGATATGAATGCTGCATTTGCTGACGCGTATAACTCAGGGGATATCGATCAGGTGCTGGCATTGTATGAACCGAACAGTATTCATGTCCACCGCAATGGAAGCTTAGAGATCGGAACTCATTCTTTCCACCATACGCTGGAGGAGCTGCTGCTGCTTCAAGGCAAGATGGTCTCCACCAATCTATACTCCATCCCATTTGAAAATATCGCTATGCTGCGTGCCCATTTTACCTTGCGTACCTCGGACAGGGATGGCCAACCTCTTCTGCTTCAAGGTTATACCTCCGAAATCGTGAGACAGCAACCTGACGGAAGCTGGCTGTACATCGTGGACCATCCATTTGGTTCGGATGAAGTGGAATGAATAGTAAGATCCATTATTTCAGCGATACAAAAAAAGCAATCCGCCCTTGTCGTAAATAAGCGGATTGCTTCTTAAGATTCATTACATTATTCCTTTACGAATTCCTTCGTGCTTCGCATCGTATCGATTGGACGAACAATACCCTCGATCTGCTCGCGCTTTGGCTCCAGGAATGGAGGCAGGGACAACTTCTCGCCCAGCGTTTCATATGGCTCATCGCCCATGAAGCCTGGACCGTCGGTTGCGAACTCAAACAGAATTTGCGGTGCAACACGCGCATACAGGGATTGGAAGAAATAGCGGTCAACAAAGCCCGATGTATGGAACTGGAAGTCGTCCAGACGCTTGATCCAATGTTCCAGCACTGAGCGGTCCTCGACCCGGAAGGCCGCGTGGTGTACGGTGCCGAAGCCTTGCTGAGCTCTTGGAAGCACGGCGTTGTACTCAACAACCACCTGTGCGCCATTACCGCCTTCACCAACCTCAAACAGATGAAGTGAACCTTCCTTGTCGATTTCCTTGAATTCGAGCACTTTCTCCATCATTTCCTTGAAATTATCGAAGTTGGATACCCGTACAAACACCGGGCCGAGTCCTGTTATTGCATGCTCCAGCGGAATCGGTCCTTTCTGCCAAGGAGTTCCTGAAGCCACACCTTCGTTGCTCTCATCGGAGATGAGCTGATACTGCTGATCGTCAAAATCAACAAAGGCGAGTGTCTTTTTGCCAAATAACTCTTGAATGCCTTGATGCTTCACATCCATTCGGTCAAATCGCTTGACCCAATATTCGAGCGCTGCATCGTTAGGGACACGGAACGAGGTTTTGTAAATCTCGTCTGTACCATGTCTGCCCTGCGGGATCCCCGGAAAATCGAAGAAGGTCATATCTGTGCCGGCACTGCCCTTGTCATCGGCAAAGAACAGGTGGTATGTCTGAATATCGTCCTGATTAACCGTCTTCTTCACAAGCCGCATGCCGAGCACATAGGTGAAGAACTCGTAGTTCTTCTCGGCACTGCTCGTAATGGCTGTTACGTGGTGAATTCCTTTTAATCCGTTCATGATTAATTCCTCCATCTCTTATATTTAGAAAGTGTTGGCGCAACCTTCATAAATTATTACTTTGATTTAAAACATCTTTAATTTAAGATAATAATATCACGAGAATTCTGTTCCGTCAACCTTCTACATTCAAAATCTTATTTTAGCCCGTGCATGATATACAAAAAACGGCCGGACATAAGAACATCCAGCCGTTCTATTTCTTTCCTCATAAGAGAGAGACTCTCCATGTCCGTTATGCGCCTGTATTGGATAACCCAATGACAGGAAACAGCTCGATGCGTTGATGGGTCTCCTCGTGATACAACCATCCATCCCGAACATGGTCCACAAACAATATGCCGTTCAGGTGATCAATCTCATGCTGCATACATCTGGCCAGATAATCTTCGCCATCCAGAATTACCGTCTCGCCTTGGCGATTCAATGTCTTTACCTTAACTTTATTGGCTCTCTTCACATATCCGTAATACCCTGGATAAGAGAGACACGCTTCGGGGCCCAGCTGTTCCCCGTCCATCTCTACGATTTCTGGATTAATCAGCTCGATCAATCCTTCTCCGCAGTCCATGACAATAAGCCTTCGTAATATACCGATTTGTGGTGCGGCAAGACCAGCGCGCCCTTCGCTGTCATACAGCGTCTCAACCATATCATCCAGAATCTTCAATGCTCTGGCATTTACGGTATCGACTGGCCGGGCAATCTTTCGCAAGATCGGATCACCGAATGGCACAATAGCTTTAACCGTCATTCACTTAAGCCCCCTTAGTTCTAGAAGGAGGTGTATGCACCCATAAGTCACCTGGAGTACACTCTAAGGTTGTGCAAAGGGCATCTAACGTCTCTGCCTTCATCTGCCTGGGCTGGTTCGTCAGCAAGGCACTAATGGAAGCAGCTGACAGGCTGTAATTCGCCTTCTCTTTCATCAGCCGCGCCAAAGCCGCTCCCGACCATATCCCTCTCTCCGCCATCACATTACGTAGCATCCATTCGAGCACAGGGTCCCCCTCCCGTTCCATTTAAATATTAGCTCACACCTTATTTTATTAGGTGCTACCTAATATCTCAAGCCTTTTTTAGGGATCTAACCCTAACCGAAGGAGTTCTCTACAGATCTTGAGGATCCTTAGGAGACACTTAATCGGAAACGAGTTCAGCCTGGACAATCAAACGATGTGTAGCCTCGTAGATAGGATCGCAAGTGATCAGTGTAATGATCTGCTCATCCGGGTCTCCTTCCAGAACAGATACATCGGTCGGCTCCACGACGGAAATTTGGTCGACTCGGTAAATCAGTTCACGGCCTTCCGTTTTTATGATGACCTCATCGCCGTATGTGAGCTCATTCAATCGATTGAACAGACGCCCGGTCTTATGGGCGCGATGGGCGGCAATGGCGGCATTTCCGGCTTCTCCGAGTTTTGCCGTCCCCGTTACGCGAGCAGCCGCATTCTTCATATTCGATTGGGTTGCTCCCTCCAGAATGGGAAGTTCTAACTTCAACTTGCTAATGGTGATAATGCCGATAGGTGAACCTTCTTCATAACTGGCCTGTTCCTCTTGTGTTGAAGCTGGTGCCTCTCCCTCATCCAGGATACGGGAGAGCTCCTTGTAGTGAACAGCCACGTTATCTTGCGCGGTTCTCTGTTGAGCTTCAGCCTCGATTCGCGCTGCTTCCTTCAGCAAGCCATCCTGCTGGCGGTCCGCATTCCAGTCGCGGAGGATCGGATATAAGAATATGAGAAATCCAACAAGAATCAAGGCAACCGAAAGTTTCCGCATGAACAGCCGTCCTTCCTTACTACGATTGAAATTCAAATCCCCCTCTCCAGATATTAGCAGGGAGAAGGGGATATCATCATTTATTGACGTTTGTTACGCAGGCGGCGGCTTAAGAAGAAGCCTGCAAGTATAAGTGCCAGTCCTCCGAGTTGGAACGGTGCTGGATTGCTCTCTCCTGTTTTCGGGAGCGTGGCAATCGGGCCGCCTTCCGGCTTGGTTTCATTCACCGGATTACGATTCGTATTGTTCCCGGCGGATGGGGTAGAAGGATCTTCCGGCTTCGCCGTCTCGTCCCCAACCAGGGTGTCATCTTCTTCCGGTTCCTCTACAGGGATTGGTTCTGGATCAACTTCGCCCGGTACGACGGGATCGGTTTCTCCGGGTTGTACAACTTCCCCGGGAACGGTTGGCGTTCCTTCATCGGTATTACCGCCCGGTGGTGCTGTTCCACCCGGTGATGTCCCTGGATTACCTAGGTTTGGATCGGGGTTACCCGGGTTTGGATCCGGTCCTGGCGGAACGCTATCCTTGCTGTTCGTTATGGTTATTCGCTTGATATTGCCAGTCTGTTTAATGCTTGAATCGATCTTAATCGTTGTAGTTGCTTGATCGATTACGTATCCTTGAGGAGCCGAAGTCTCCTTCAGAATGTAATCGCCGTAAAGCAGCTTCGTGAAAAAGCCTTTCCAGCTGCATCGGTTGTCAGCGTCACTTCAGGACGCTTACCTTGCGTGTCTTGAAGAATAAACGTTGCTCCTTCCAATACAAGCGACGGGTCGGCCTTGTCCACCTTCAAGACTTCCAGGGCTGGTCAATCCGTTCCAAGACCGAATTGACTTGAAGCGTCCATACAATCGTGGACGGTTTGCCCCTGGTATCATTGACAACCTTGCCGCTCTTGCTCAGAAGATTGCCTTTTGCCGGCTTCGCCGGGATCATGATCTGCTTAGTGCTATCCCGAAGCTCAATCGGAATTTCAACGTCCGGAGTACCGCCGCCGATCCCCTCTTGGCTAAGCTTCGTCTGGAATTTCAGAGTTCCCCGGACTTCGGCATTATCCACCAGAGAGTTGAACGTCATCACAACATGACCATCCACTGACACCGTGAAGGTTCCAACATCCCCAATGTCCGTCTCAAGAACCCCGTTTATGCTGTTGTACAGTTTGAATGCCTTGGGCAGGTCGAACTCAATCGTTGAGCCATCCACATAGTTGTGGTTGTCATCAAGTTCCCAATCGTAGAGCAAGATGGCGTCTGAGCCGAGCTCTACCCGACCCGGATTCGGATTACCCGCTCCAGCCGCACTGACCCTCTGGCCATTAAACGTACCAAGGCCCGTACCAAATATACCTTGGAACATCAAAATAACAATGAGAGCCAGCATGCCTCCTTTCTTTTTCATAGTTTAACTCCACCTCTAAGTATGATTTCATCTGTTTTTAGTAGAATATTATGACAAGTGGTCGTGTGTACAGATGCTACAGCCTGTAATCATACATGGTGGAACTCGACAATTTCTCTACAACAAACATATTAAGCTGGTTTCGACTTGTTCCGCACAAGCGGTTTACGACTAGCGCTCTTGGATCTCCCTGCAAGGCTAGTCCCAATCACACCAATAAGGACAAGCGCTGCTCCAATGATATGATAATAAGCCAGCTCTTCATTCAAGAAGGCGACACCTCCAAAGATCGTGACCACGGTGGCCAGATTGTTGAAGATGCCCATCCGGGATGCCTCCATCTGGGACAATGCATAATTTGACAGTAGCGATGTTCCAAGGGAGGACAAAACGCCAAGATACAGAACGGCCCATACGAAGGACGGATGCAGAAACGGGTCAAAATAATGTACGAGCGTCCCCTGCGCAGCATGTTGAGCGGCCGACATCAGGTTAAACAGCACGAATCCGATCATCGACATGATGAACGTTATATCCAGTACCGACTGCTTCTGCGTCAACTTGCGTGCCATCACGCTGTATATCGCGTTGGAAAGCGCCGACAGCAGAATTAGTACAATCCCGAGCGTACTTGATGTCTCGAAGGAAACACCCTTCAGCACGAATATAGAGATGATCCCTGACACTGACAACACGGTAAATAGCTTTTGTGCCCAGCTGGAGCGTTCCTTCAAAAACAGTGACGCCAAGAGCAACGTAAAGATCGGTACGGTAGCGTGGATGATCCCGGCCTCGGCTGAAGAGGTGTAGACCAAACCGAAGGTTTGCAGCGTAAAGAACAGGAATGGATAGAATATGGCCAGCGGCACGATGGTTAGCAGCCGTTTCAGATCCAGCTTGACCTTTCTGCGGGCGATGAGGAGTGCAAGCGATGCGGCAATGAACGAAATAGTGAACCGGTGGGCCAATGTGTCCAGCGGGTTAGAGACGATCAGCGCCAGCTTCACAAACATAAAGGAAAAACCAATGATGACTGTATATCCCAACGCGGCGGCATAAGCACGGCTTGTATTCGGTGTATTCATAATAAGTATCCTCCTTCATCTTCTCTATTTGAGTCCAACCAGAGGAGGTTGGTACATTTGCTACTTATCTTACGGTAGGAAGGACTTCCTGACGATTTGAAATAACGCCAACTGTACCGGTACAGTTGGCGCGATGAAGAAAGTAATGACAAAAAGACTGTTTCCCATCATCCCAAGATGATAGGAAACAGCCACGCTATACTTTAAATCCTATACGTTTCATAACAGGTATAGGCCTGCCCCGTTATCAATAACAATACTCGTTAATCACGTTTAACCGAAATCCAGCCGTCGCCCTCCTGATGTAACGTTGCGCCGAGCGCTTCGGCCATAAACCGAAGCGGAACATAGGTTGAACCATTGCTATGCACGAATGGAGCTTCCTGCAGCGCCACGTTTTCACCGCCGACGCTGGCTGTTTTGGAGCCTACGGTCAATACGATTTCTTCCCCTGTCAGATCATTGATGACTTTAATTTTCTTCGAGCCTTTGGTCCACTTCACTTCGGCATCCAACTGGTCTGTCAAGTAACGAAGCGGAACGAAGCTTTGGTTGTTTTTCTTGATGACACCATATCCATAATCATCGATTACGGGACTAAGAAACATCGTTTTGTGCGTAATCTTCAGATCATCCTTCAACACAGTATAGATGAGGGAATCCTTCTCGAAGTTCCGCAGCACTTGGCCTGGCGTCACGGTCCCGTTCAGGACGTCGAGAACGCCTTTGGTCGTGTCTACCTGATTGGCTTTGACCGCGCCACCGATGTTCCATACTTCACTCTCGGAATAAACCTTAAAGGACTTCAGCGGCAGTTCCTCAGAAGCCGGAAGTGCGATGTTTAGTTCCAACGCACTCTTGCGTGTATTCAGCTGCTCATCGAAGAAATAATCCAGCTTGAGGACCGTATCCTTGCCGAAGACGGTTTCGGATCCCGGAAGCTCCTCTAATAACTGTTTCTTCTGTCGATCGTAATTTACCATCAGCTCGCTCAAACCGCCATGAACCATTTCGTAAAGCGAAGCGACGGCTTCTTCCTTGGACTCTTGCGGCAGAAGCTCCACATCTTCGCCGTAGGTCTCGCCGATGCTGGTCATCATCGGATAGATAGCATCGTAAGCATCGCCTATCAACTGCTTCAAACCGGCTTCGTCTTTAAGTAAACTCTCTGCGAAGGGTTTGAACATATTCAGAATTTCCTCACCCGTCAACTCCATATGGAGATGCGTCAGGTTCAAGCTTTCCCCGTTCACCTTCTCCTGAGCGGACTTCACCGCGATTGTCGATGGATTCGGGAAATGCTTCAGCACAAGCCCTGCCGCCTTCTTCACGACATCTTGAATCGCCTGCTCATACTGACTGGTATCCGGTAATCCGGGAATGGTCGTATCCATCGATAGATAGAACGGCTGCTTGGCGCCTTCCAATTGAATCGCCATTCCTTTGGAATCCATGGATATATGAAGCGGAATTTTCTTGTCCGAATATTGGACACTGCCCTGAATGGACACGGTTTTGCTATCCTGGACGATAGCATGGTCCATATTCAAGGATAACGAATTAATGAGATCAATCGCTTGTTTATCTTCAGTCGATAGGGCCTTGTCTGATGGCACCACCTCGAATCGAATACTTGCCTTGGATTCGCTGGATTTAACATCGAGACTGGTAAGCAACGCCTTGTTGATATCCAGTCCCCCGACAGCCTGACATCCTGTTATAACGACCAGCACAGCTGCAACGAGTACAGTCAACCATTTGAACTTCTTATACATAACGATAGTTTTCCCCTCCCAAGTCATAGGCTCATTTCTATTATGGGAAGTGAGGAAATGTTTGTAAATAGGTATTTAAGCCTCGTCACATGTGCACACGCAGAATGGCTGCCCACAAGATGGCACATATCGACAATTTGCTATACACTGGGAATGAAATATGGATAGTAAAGTGCAAGTTCAAAAGTCAACTTTTTTAGCACCGGGAAGGTTTGCAAAGGGGCTTTTGAACAACCCTATAAAGCGTGGTGAATCTCTTGTTTAAAATTATGTTAATCGAAGACGACGTGACCCTATTCCATGAAGTGCAGGAGCGCCTTTCGCAATGGTCGTATGACGTTTATGGCGTCCACGATTTCAGCGCCGTACTTCAGGAATTTACAGCCGTTCAGCCCGATCTGGTCATTATCGACATTCAGCTGCCGAAGTTTGACGGGTTCCATTGGTGCCGAATGATTCGGTCCCACTCGAACGTGCCGATTATCTTCTTGTCTTCCCGCGATCACCCGACCGATATGGTGATGTCCATGCAGCTTGGAGCGGACGATTTCATTCAGAAGCCGTTCCACTTTGATGTCCTGATTGCCAAAATCCAGGCCACTCTGCGCCGGGTATACAATTACAACACCGAACGGACTGAGCTGAGAACATGGCGCGGAGCCACCGTCGAATTCGGTAAAAATACGATTAGCAGCCCCCAGGGCACCGCGGAACTGACAAAGAATGAAATGTTCATTCTGAAAATCCTCATGGAGCGGAAGAATCAGATCGTCAGCCGGGAAGACCTAATCAAGAGCTTATGGGACAACGAGCATTTTGTCAGCGATAATACCTTAACGGTCAACGTCAATCGGCTGCGCAAGAAGCTGGAGCCCCTCGGTCTTGACCCTTACATCGAAACCAAGGTGGGACAAGGTTATATCGCCACGGAAGAGGCCCATGCATGATGATGGCCTATATCCGGGAACGACTAAGCTGGATTCTGTTCTTCCTGTTTCTGCAGCTGCTGTTTCTGTTCATAGCCGCCGTGGACTCCCAGATCCCGTTCTTGCCCATCCTTTATATCGTGTTTCTGTCGACGCTGTTCTTCCTGGTGTTCCTGTTTGTGAGGTACAATCGGGAAACCAAGTTCTACAAAAGCCTCCAGGCGTGGGATGACACCTACGATTTAGCCGCCATCAGCGAGCCGGAGCACCCCTTTGAAGCGATTGCCATGGACATCCTCTCCCTCCAAACCGAGCGCTTCAAGAAGGAATCCTCCATGCGTCTAATGGAGATACAAGGGGAGAAGGACGAGCTGTTATCCTGGATTCACGAAGTGAAAACGCCGCTCACCACCATGCAGCTGATGATCGAGCGCATGGAAGACGAGACGTTAAAAGCTCAGCTTCAGTATGAGTGGCTCCGCATCCACCTGCTGCTTGACCAGCAGCTGCACCAGAAGCGCATCCCCTTTATCCGGAATGATCTGCTGATCGAGGTATCCGCGCTTGAGCCGATCATCTTCCAAGAAATACGTGCGCTCAAGTCCTGGTGCATGCAGAAAGGCATCGGATTTGACGTTTCCCTTGAGGTAACGGAAGTGCTCAGTGATGCGAAATGGCTGGGCTTTATCATCCGCCAGTTGCTGACCAACGCGGTCAAATACAGCAGCGCTTCGGACATCATCATCGAGAGCAATCTTACGGATGATCATGTCAGACTTACCATCCAGGATTCCGGACGCGGTATTGATCCGAAGGACATGCCCCGGATTTTCGACAAAGGCTTCACCTCAACCACCTCGCATCAGGACAGTGCGGCAACCGGCATGGGGCTCTATCTGACGCAAAAAGTAACCGATGCCCTGTTGATCCGCATTCAGGTGGAATCGAAGCCGGGCATCGGCACCACCTTCACCTTAATCTTTCCGAAACGGAATGATTTTGTGAGCATGACCGGCATGTGACAACAATGTCACATGCTTTTGCGCTTTGTTCGGCGAATCGAAGGAAAAGATGCTCCGACTCCTTTATGATAAGGACAGATAACGAAGGAGTGAGTGAAATTGGCAATTCTTGAAGCAAACCAAATTCATAAAAGCTACGGCAACAAATTCAATAAACAGGAAGTGCTGAAGGGCATCGATATCCGCGTGGATAAAGGCGAGTTCGTCAGCATCATGGGCGCATCAGGCTCAGGAAAAACCACGCTGCTGAACGTGCTCTCCTCGATCGATAAAGTAAGCCTCGGCAGCATAAAAATCGAGGGCAAAGAGTTTACGGGTCTCAAGGAGAAGGAATTGGCGGAATTCCGAAAGCACCATTTGGGTTTTATTTTTCAGGAGTACAACCTGCTGGATACCTTGACCGTCAAGGAAAACGTGCTGCTGCCGCTTTCCATTAAGAAGGTATCCAAAAAGGAAGCCGAGCAGAAGTTCCAAAGAATCGCGACCGAGCTTGGAATCTACGAACTCAAGGATAAATATCCGAACCAAATCTCCGGGGGACAGAAGCAGCGGACCTCCGCGGCTCGCGCATTCATCCATGATCCGAGCATTATTTTTGCGGATGAGCCAACGGGAGCGCTGGACTCGAAGTCCGCTTCCGATCTGTTGAACAAGCTAAGCGAATTAAATCAGAAGATCGACTCCACGATCATCATGGTTACCCATGATCCTGTGGCCGCCAGCTATTGCACCCGGGTCGTCTTCATTAAGGATGGACAGATCTATACCCAGCTGAACAAGGGTGAGCAATCCCGGCAGGCCTTCTTCAACGACATCATCAAGACTCAAGGCGTGCTAGGCGGTGTTCAGAATGAACATTAATTATCTGATCTACCGGAATTTGAAGAAGAATATCAAGAATTATTATCTGTATGTGTTTGCGCTGATCTTCAGCGTGGGCCTGTACTTCGCGTTTGTTACGCTGCAATATGATCCGGCAATGGATGAAGCGAAAGGCTCCGTTAAGGGGGCGGCTGCGCTTGGCGCGGCTTCCGTGCTGTTAGTAGCCATCGTGGCGATATTTCTGCTGTATGCCAACACGATCTTTATTAAACGGCGCAGCAAAGAGATCGGGCTGTTTCAACTCATCGGACTGACCAAGGGTAAGATATTCCGAATCCTCAGCGCGGAGAATCTGATTCTGTATTTCGGCTCGATGGTCATCGGCATTTTTGCCGGATTTGCGGGTTCGCGCTTGATCTTAATGATTCTGTTCAAGATCACCGGCGTTGATACCAAGGCGGCTCTAACCTTCTCCACCGAAGCCATGATCCAGACCGTGATTGTGTTTGCCGTCATATACGTGTTGATCATGATCATGAATTATACGTTCATCAAAAGACAGAGCATTCTGTCCCTCTTCCACGCGGTATCCACAACCGAAAACCGGGTGAAGAAGATGTCCTTCTTGGAAATGCTGTTCGGTCTGTTTGGAATCGGGCTCATCGTGCTCGGTTACTATGTATCCACCAAGCTGTTCAGCGGGGATTTCACCACCATGAACGAACTGTTCATGGCCATGATCCTGATCTTGGGATCGGTTATCATCGGGACCTATCTATTCTATAAAGGATCGGTCAGCTTTCTATTCAACGCGATCCGGAAGAGCAAGGGTGGCTACTTGTCCCTGAATGAAGTACTGTCCCTCTCCTCCATCATGTTCCGCATGAAATCGAATGCGCTGCTGCTGACCATCATTACGACCGTATCCGCACTCGCGATCGGACTATTGTCACTTAGCTATATCTCATACTATTCTGCGGAGAAATCGGCCGAGCAGAGCGTGCCAAACCATTTTGCGGTGGCAGACGAGAAGGATCACACGGCTTTTATTCAGGCACTATCGGATGAGAATATCGAGTTTAAGCAGACCAACCGCGATGTCATCCAGGTGAATGCGGACCTATCCGACATTATCGGGGCCAGCCTGGAGGTCTCTGGGCAAGTGGATTCCAGTTCCATGATCATCCCGGTAATCAGTGATGCCAGCGTGAAGGGCAAGGATGTTTCCCCCGGGGAGACGCTGTTCACGGGATACAGTGACGCAATCCAGCAATTTATGGCGATACAGACCACAGGGGAAATTGAACTAATAAGCCCTAATCAAAGCTTTAAGCAGAAGCTGATCGGCTTGGACAAGGAAGCCTACGTATCCTATTATTATGCAAGCGGCGGACTGCCGACGGCGATTGTGGACCAGACCGTATTTGATAAGCTGGTTCAGGACCTGGATCCGAAGATCCAGAAGAAGACCAATGTCTATCACGGCATCGATATTGTGGATCCGATCGCTATTGATCAAGCCAATCAAATCTTTAAGAGCCTCGGCATTAGCGAGCGAACAGGGAACCTCTCTCAGACGGAACTGGTCTTCAACCAGAAGAGCAATATGGGCTTGATGATGTTCATCGTGGGATTCCTGGGACTTACCTTCCTGATTACTTCAGGATGCATCCTGTACTTTAAGCAGATGGATGAAGGTGAAGAGGAGAAGCCGAATTATACGATTCTCCGGAAACTGGGCTTTACTCAAGGAAACCTGCTGAAGGGGATTCAGATCAAGCAGTTGTTCAACTTCGGCATTCCGCTGGTCGTCGGGTTGTCCCACAGTTACTTTGCAGTTAAATCCGGCTGGTTCTTCTTCGGAACCGAGCTGTGGCTGCCTATGGTCATGGTTATGCTGCTGTATACGGCGCTGTATTCCATATTCGGGTTGTTATCGGTTATGTTCTATAAACGGGTAATTAAAGAAGCGTTGTAAACGAGGTGCATGGTTGGGCCCAGGAATGATTCGGGTTCCATCCATGCATTTTTTCTTTTTTTAGTAGGGAGATCTCTAGAGACCCGGGAGAAAGCAACTTCGAAACATTCCAATCGTGGATACCTTAAGGTGTGAAAAACCGTGGATTACCATTCCAACGCTCTGCAGCTCTTCTGCAGCTTCCGAATATACACAATCTGGCCGATATGATAGGCATTGTGCAGGGTGGCATTGCTTATGATCTCCCACCACTTGGCCGACCCCGGAAATCCATTCACTTCCTGCTCAAGCTTGGTCTCGGACAGCAGTTCCTGCCACTGTAATAAGACCGCTATCAATCGGTCTCTCAACTCTGCAAAGGTCGCGTGATCCGGAATGATGAAGCTTAAATGATTATCTCCAATAGAGGGCACGGCATCTATCCGCGATTCACGGTACCTGGACTGCCACGTTTCATTCCAATACAGCAGATGCTGTATGATCTCAACAATGCTGTGACTATCGTTGGCAGGTGTCCAGAACGCTTCATCCTCGGTCAAATGTTCCACAGATTGCTGGAACGGGATATGCCAGCTGGGATCATTCACATTCGCTAACATTTGATTCATTAGAACATTATTTGCATGCGCCATGGGTCATTCACTCCTTCATGCGCCCGGTAATGAGCAGCATCACAAATCATGACTAATTTTACTATAGGATGAAGTCCTGTGATTCGCAGAAAATGATTAAAATCATTCTTTCTGGGCTAGTCATGTCAGCAGAAGGAGTCTACCTTACATGGAACAAGTCCAAATATTTGTTCATGACTACACAAAAAAGACTGCCGCAAAGGCAGTCTTTCCTCCGTTTATATGGTTGATGATTGCACGACAGCATGTCCGTCGTTCCCTTCTTTTTCCTTTTTCCCAACTAAGAAGTGATACAGCACAATACCCGCAGCGAGCAGGACTGCCATCGCAATGTACATGCCCCGGAAGCCGACAAGCGGTGTCAGGAAACCAAGTATAAAGGGCCCGAACCCGATGCCCACGTCCACAAATATATAAAAGGTCGACGTCGCAAGTCCAATCCGGTGAGCCGGAGAACGCTTGATGGCAAGGGCCTGGGAGCTGGACTGCGTCGTACCGTAGCCCAGACCGACAAATACGGCCGAGAGCAGCAAGGTCAGACCGTGGTGGGCTTGACTGAGCAGCACCATGCCGATTGCAAATGAAAGTATCGCAGGATACATCACCACGTTGGCCCCTCTTTGGTCAAACCACCGACCCGTGAACGGTCTCGACAGAATGACCACAATAGCGTAGACAATAAAGAAATAACTGGCTATTTCGGTCAAACTGATCTGTCCGGCAAAGATCATGAGGTACGTTAAAACGCTGGAATATCCGAAACCCATGACGAAGCTAACCAGTGAAATCGGTAATGCTTTCGGTTCAATAAAATTGGATAGTTTCAATCCTTGCAGATCCTTCTCTTGCTCAGCGGTCAGCACCAGCTTCGGTATGTTCATAAAGAATGCGGACAGCAAAGAGAGAACACCTAGTACCGCGCACAGCGTGAAGTTGGCCATCATCGAAGCATGTTCGTTAATCATCAGACCAATAAAAGGGCCAATAGCCGATGCGATAATGATACTCACGCCATAATAACCCGTACCTTCACCCCTTCTGGAATTCGGAATCAGGCTGGCTGCAATCGTGCCTGTTGCCGTTGAAGCGAGTGCGAAGGCTATGCCGTGGAAGAACCGAACAATGAGCAGCAAGCTCAGGCTGTTCACAATGAAATATAACCCGATAAGAACGCTGAAGGCGATCAGACCGGTAAAAAGAAGTTTTTTGCGCCCGACCCTCTCAATGATGCTGCCTCCGATCAACCGTCCAATCAATGCGCCCACGACAAAAATGCTGGAAGCCAAGCCAGCCATTCCTGTTGATGCATGAAATTCATTCTTTGCATACGAGGACATAATGACCACTAATGAATAAAAACATAAAAAGAGCAGGAAATTGACGCCAAACACAATCAAAAAATCCTTGCTCCACAATCGATCTCGCGAGTCTGCTTGCTCCAAGTTAATCACCTTTTCTAATAATGTTGTCTCTGACCGTCTCCATCACACGAATAACCGTGGCCTGTTCCTCAGCAGAGACACCTTCCATAATCTCCTGTTCATATTGGTCGAACACCTTACGGACTTGCTGGACAACGCCAACTCCCGTCTTGGATAGCTGAATGCGCTTCTCCCGTTTATCACACACCGGAATTTGCTCCACGTAGTCGAGCTTAATCAGCGCGTTCACGGTTCGGGTTACCGTTGGCTTCTCCACGTACAGCATTTTGGATAGCTCCACCAAGGTCATCGACTCGTAAACATCCAGATAGTACATAATGGACCACTGGGCATAATACAGGTTATAGTCTTCAAGCTTACGGTTCAGCTCATTGACGAAAGGGCGATGCAGCGTAAAGTATTTATGGAAAAAATGTCTGTGGGCGTCCATTTGATACCTCCATCCAAAATGGTTACCTTGGGTAACTATTTATTGATTATAAAGAAGATCCTTTGCATTGTCCATCCCAATTGATTTCCAATTACAAACGCTAGCCGCTTTCCAATCAGCATAACGACGCTTATTCTCCCTGTTTCTGAAATGATCTATTCGCTTCTTGCCCCTTCCGTGAGCGAACATCGGGCAACAAAAAAACCGCCCTTGGGCGATGGAAGATAAGACAGCCATCTAAGGGCGATTTTATTTGAGATGTTTGATCGTGGTCTAGCCAATATCACTGATCGAATCGGAGATGGGCCCAGATACATCGAACAGCCTGCCCATATAATCACTCAGCAGGATGCCATCCGGGTCCAGCTCTTCCCGAACCGCACGGAATGCTTCCCACATCGGATAGAGCTCCTTCAATTGAGCAGCCTCAAGATTATGCATTTTTCCCCAATGCGGCCGGCCGCCATACCGGAGGAAAATGCGCTCCATCGCATGGAAGTAATCTTCATACGGCATGCCTTTATACATATGAATCGCAATATAAGCGGAATCCCGGCCATAAGCAGGGCTTAACCATATATCATCGCCCTTGGCATAGCGGCATTCCACAGGGAAATGCACATGATACTTACTACGGGACAGCTCTGCCCGCATGTCTTCAATAACCGCATTCATCGACTCTACCGGAATGTTATACTCCATTTCGTTGAAACGTACGAGCCGCTGGGTCGCAAACAGACGATGGCTGTAATTCACTTTACGACCCAGAGGAACCTGTGACGCCGAGAAACGGCTGACATACGGACTTGCCTTCGGCACCTTCCGGCACAGCTCCGAGATTAGACCGAAAAGGGTATTCTCCACCAACACTTCACTGATATAATCCCTGAGCCGATGTTTCTTCACTTCTTGATCCGTCTTATTCATCAGCTTGATCTGGCACGGTTCCGCATAAGGGAACCAATAAAATTCGAAATGGCGGTTCTCTTCCGCTAATCGAGCCTGCTGCTTCAAGCATTCGTCGAGGGTTACTCTCCGGCTTTCATATTCTATTTTGTAAGCCGGCTCAAGCCTCAACGTCACTTGCACGATAATGCCGAGTGTACCCAAGGAAACCTGCAGCGCCTGGAACCCATCGGGGTTCGACTCCCTACTGCACTCCAGCACCTCGCCTGTGCCAGTGACCACCATAAGTCCGACAACCTGCGTTGATATATTCCCGAATGCCCGGCCCGTACCGTGCGTCCCCGTACTAATGGCCCCCGCAATGGATTGCACATCAATATCGCCGAGATTCTCCTGTGCCAGCCCATGCTGGAACAGCAGGTCGCCGAGCAGCTTCAACTTCGTCCCCGCCCACACGGTGGCTGTTCTGGCTTCAGCGTCGACATGGACCAGTCCCTGCATGGCGTCCAGGGAGACCAGGCAGTCCTCGGATGCAGCAATGGGAGTAAAAGAATGTCCTGAGCCGACCACCCGCAGCCGCCTGCCCTCCTGCCGGCACATCTGCACCATCTTCACCACTTCCGGAATGGATGCAGGATACAGCACCGTTCTTGGATTGGCTCGCACCGCCCCCGACCAATTGGACCATTGGACCTGCTTCATAGAAAACACTCCCCCATTCCACGGTAGGTGGCATATTCGCCCACGATACGGCCTTGCGAGACCGCATACAGCACCTTGAATCGTTCGCACAGCTCCCCGGCCTTCGCATGACGGAAGAACACCGGATCTCCCAGGCCTAGCTTCACATGGGCAGGCAAGCGCAGCGGCGTTTGAACCTCACCGGCACCCTCCAGCGAGAACAGCTCCAGTCCTTCAGGCAAATAGGGCTTCGCCAGCTTATCCTTATCCGCTGTTCCCGATGCCGAGTATCCCCCGCCCATACAGGTCACGATCCCTGCCTTCGGTATCCGCACCACCTCTATGGCATAAGCTGCTGCCGGCTTATAACGGAATGACGCATAATGGTCGAACAGCCCCGGCGCATAGAAGCCCGATCCGGCCGTAATCTCGGTTACCCACGCTTCCTTCCGGGAGCTGTCCAAACTTCCGGTTCCTCCTGCGTTGACGAAGCGGAGCTGGATATCCATGGCATTAAGCCGCTCCACGACTTCCTGCCTTCGCTTGGCGGCCTCGACGATGGAGCGGCTCTTCAGCCACCGGACCATCGTATTCTTTACATATTTTCCGGCTGTGTTATCCCCGACGCCTGCCACCTGCGCCTCGTATCCCATGATGCCGTCCAGTCGAAGCCAAGGGGAGCCAATGATCTGCTCCACTATCGGGTACATGCCCTCCCACGAATGGACGGGCGATCGCCACACACCAAAGTGGAGGCCGGGATAATGTACCGACATATCCAGATCAATGCATAGCGGCATCACGGTACTCTGTTGTTTGGCGAACTGTTCGATGTGCTCGACATGCTCCACACTGTCCACCATTAAGGTAATCGAGCGGCCTTCGCTAACCAGATTCACGATGGACCGAACCGCTTCCGACTGCCACTGAGGATAGCCAAGCAGCAAATCATCGAAGCCTTTTTCTGCTAGAAATACGGCTTCCGCAGCGGTATAACACATGATCCCTTGAAACATGCGATCCGAATCCAGGATACGATGCAGCACATCCACGGAGCGGATCGACTTGCTGGCCAGCCGTACCTTCTTGCCTCCTGCAGCCCGCGCAATCGCTCGTGCATTGTCATCCAGCATGTCCAGATCCACCAAGGCGAACGGCCTCGGGACTTCCGCGAATATCTCTTTATAGTACTCGTATGTCGACATCCCTCTATCAACACCTTCCCGTTTCCCCTCACGCCTATGCCACATGATATTCTCGAAGCCTGCGGATTATCCTTCTGCACACACCCATCCACACAATAAAAAAAGCCCAGCCGGTGGTTGGCTGAACAAATTTATCGTATAGGAAATATAGTGCGTCTTATGTTTCTTGAACCGTGAAGTATGTTGAAACTCTATATATCCCGAAGGAACCTATCGGGCCTACACACTTGTCGCAGCATATTGACGCCCAAGCGCCTGCAGCCGTTCCGCAATCGCATGCTCGATATCGCGATCCAGCGGCAGTTGTTCCGAGGCGTAGGGTGCCAACAGCGGATGATCACCGATCATTACCGCGTGCAGCGCATGCTGAAACATCGTGATATCATTGGCATCGTTGCCAAAGGCAACATACTCGCCCTCCTTCACGCCCAACTGCTGAAGCCCGCTCCATTTATGTATCCCCTTAGGGCTGATATCCAGCACATTTTCCCCACCATGCACGTGAACAACGACATCCAGCTGTCTCAGCCTCTCCTCCACTTCCGCCATATCGTCCAAGGTCAGCATCAATATTTTCACAACCGAAGTCAGCTCCTGGAGCGCCACGTTCTTAGCCAGCTTGTGCGGATCCAAATTTAGCAGAATCGGATGATCTGCAGGACCCGTATAGGCATAATCCCATTCTCCATCGATCAAATAGCCAACGTTATACGTTATTAACAGCTGAAGAAGGCTCGGGAGCACCTCGCTGTCAAAGCCCGCCGTGGAGACCCGCTTTCCCCCTGCCGCCACCATCGAACCGTTGCCTCCGATCATCGGGTAGTGATGAACACGCTCATGAAGGACGGGAAGCAAGTCGCGAATCGGCCGGGCGGAAGCAAAAATAACCTCATGCCCTTGCGCCACCAGCTCCTCCAATGCCTTCAACAACTCGTTCGAAACCGGCTGCCCTTTAAAACAGATCGTTCCGTCCAGATCGAATACAAATTTCATGCCCATGTCCTCCTGTATCTTCTCATTACTCTTATCATAGCAGTTGATCGTATAATGAGAAGGACATTTGTCCAGGAGAGAAAGGAGCAACCCAAAGACCCATGAAACTACTTCATGATGCACCCTTGCTGAGAGCCAAGCTGGAGCAATTTCAATTCGAGAGCATGCTGGATCTGAGCAAGCCTGTGCCTTTTACATTGCAGCAATACGAGCCTGGCGAGATCATTCTGCATGAAGGCTTCACCATGAATTCCCTTTTGTTCCTCGTACAAGGAAAGATCAAGGTGACCTCCAGCATCGAAACCGGTAAATCGCTTCTTCTGCGCTTTGGCCATCCTTTTTCCATCATCGGGGATATTGAATTGATTCGAAGCGTCCCGGTCCAATCCCAGATTGAAGCCGTTAACGAATGCCTGTTCATCGGGCTGTCCTTTGACTATATTAAGCAACATGAAATGACGAACGCTCGCTTTACATCCACCTTGCTGGATCACCTGAGCTATAAACTTCAGACCTGCACGACCGCCTCCCGCGTCAATCTGTTGGCATCGGTGGAGAACCGGTTTGCCAGCTATCTCATGTCCACCCTGTCGCCGGGGGCCAATCCTTCCTTTGGGATGGAGCTGAAGACCGACCATATCGGGGAGATTGCCAGCTTGCTTGGCACCACGCACCGACATTTGAACCGGGTGATGTTTGCCTTCGCCCAAAAGGGGGTCCTGGAGCGGAACGGACAGACCATCCGTATTCTGGACTGGAACGCCATAGAGGTGGCATCGAATGGGATTCGCTATGAGTAAATCGCCCGACTGAAACTTTTTTCTCAAGTTCTTGTAACGAATCGGCCATGGGCCTGTGGCAAGCGAGTCCGTTGAGATGCAGTTCAGAAGCAAGGAGATTGAAAACAAGAGACCGCCAGGGTAGCCCACTAGGCCCCGAGCGGTCTCTTGTTGAACCTCAAACTGTCGTAACGGGTCTAAACAATAATCTCCACTCGATCCAAGCGTAGACCAAGCCGACCACCCCGAACAGAATAATCGCGGTGCTGACATAGAGCTCATATTCCTGTATGAATCGAACCTCATAGGATTCATAGAACAGGAAAGCCCCAGCCCCGGCCCACATCACGGCATACAGCAGAGCATACAGGATGAGGGAAGCTCTAACCCATCGAATCATGCCGATTAGCCACGATAACGGGAGCACGATCACCGTATATAGGATCGAGGATAAGAAGATCGGGATGATCACCAACACCAGACCCATATTACGAAGGCCATAATGTTCCGTCGTTGCAATCTTATATCCTTCGATATACTCCAAGCCTACGATCGCACCGGTAAACATCCATATAAATACGAACCACAGCAGAAAATATCTGGCAACCCGCAAGATGTACACCACCTTGTACGTTTATGTCATAAACGGTATGGTCCGAAAAAAGGTTACGTTTAATTCCGTTTCATCTCAATAAAAGTGCTGCCAGCTTACTCCGCAGGTTCACCAGCCGCTTCCCAGCGGTCGATTTCCTTGCGCACCCGAGGGGCGACTTCGGTTCCCAGCAGTTCAATGGCTCGCATGACTTCATCATGAGGCATCGTTCCCACCGGCACGTGCAGCATGAAGCGGGTAATGCCCACATGCTTGCGCAGGTGAATGATTTTTTGGGCGACCGTCTCCGGGTCCCCCACATAGAGCGCTCCTTCGAAGCTCCGAGCCGCATCGAATCTTGCGCGGTCGTAGTTTCCCCAGCCCCGCTCCCGTCCCAATACATTCATGCTGGCTTGGGTGGATGGGAAGAATTTGTCCGCTGCCATCTCCGTATCTTCCGCAATAAATCCATGGGAATGCGAGCCGATCGGCAGCTTCGATACATCATGACCCGCATGCGCGGCCGCTTCTTTATACAGCTTAACCAGCGGTGCGAACTGCAGGGGACTCCCACCGATAATCGCCAGTACCAGCGGCAAACCGAGCAGGCCTGCCCGCACGACCGATTCCGAATTGCCTCCGCTGCCAATCCATACCGGCAGCGGATTCTGAACCGGGCGCGGGTAGACGCCTAAGTTATGAATCGCCGGGCGATGCCCGCCCTGCCAGGTTACTTTTTCCGACTCGCGGATTTTGAGCAGCAGCTCCAGCTTCTCGTCGAACAGCTCATCATAATGGCTCAGATCATAGCCGAATAACGGGAACGATTCGATGAACGAACCTCTGCCTGCCATAATCTCGGCACGGCCGTTCGAGATGGCATCCAAGGTGGCGAAATCCTGAAACACCCGCACCGGATCAGCGGAGGACAGCACCGTCACCGCACTGGTCAGCCGAATCCACTTCGTCTGCGACGCAGCCGCAGCGAGCACAACCGCAGGCGAAGATGCCGCATAATCCTTACGGTGATGCTCGCCTACCCCATACACATCCAATCCCACCTGATCAGCCAGTACGATTTCCTCAACAACCTCACGCAGCCGCTGCGCATGGCTCATCACTTCGCCTGTCTTCACATCTGGCCAAGTCTCTACGAACGAGCTAACTCCAATCTCCATCATGATTTCCTCCTATTATGCTTTGCCGTGGGGCAGAACCGTAGGCAAAGATTATCGTTGCTTCCCGCCTAAGAGCATTCAACATCGTTATCTATCATTCAATTATCTTTATATTGAACTTTTAGTAGGGATTTTTCAAGTTACAAGTTAACTGATAACGTGAATCCTGCGGGTCAATGGACATGAGGAATTCAAAAATGGCCGGCATCCATGCGGATTCCGGCCATTTCATTTTACCTTTTAACCCTGTATTTGAGCTTGGCTTATTGCTTTGTTGCCAAGTATTCCTCCAGGCGATCCCAGGTTTGGGTAATGCCTTCTTCCATTCCCATGTCCAGCACGGTTTTGAGAGCCTCCGGAGATTCGTACACTGCCCGGCTGATCAGCTTGGTCTTTCCATCCTGCTCTTCGAATGACATTGTAACCGTTGTTGCGGGCATTCCCTCCGCAATATTGCCTTCTGCATCCGAGAAATAGTCGATGTAGACAATTTTCTCAGGCTCCTCAATTTCTTGGTAGACCGATTCGCCCCAGGATTCCATGCCGTAGAAATCCCCCTGTTTCTTATCCAAACACTTCATGCAGTAATGCCATGAGCCGCCCGGACGGAAATCCATCTTGGATACGGTAACCTCCCATCCGCGAGGTCCCCACCACTGCTTCAGATGCTCTCCATCCGTAAATACCTTGAATACCAGCTCCCTAGGTGCATTAAACACACGTTCCAATACAAGTACTTGCCCTTCAACCCGCGTAATCATTTGGTTTGTCATTATCAATTCCTCCTCATATTAGGTGTTAATCCTGTTTCTTACCTGTTCCTTCCGATTGCAGTTTCTCTAAGTAGTTATCCAAGTTGTCGAAGCGCTCGTTCCATATGCTTCGGTAATTATGGAGCCAATGGTCCAGTTCTACAAACGGTTCCGACCGCAGCATGTAGTTCCGACGGTTCGCCTCCGCCCTTACTTCCACCAGCCCGGCATCCAGCAGCACCTTCAGATGCTTAGACGCTTGTGGCTGCCGAATGTCAAGACGTTCAGCGATTTCCCCTACCGTTAAAGGCCCTTTCAGCAGGAGATCCACAATACGAAAACGGCTCGGTTCGGCTAAAGCGTTAAATGTGGTTAGTTCCATCTTGTTGTGATGACTGGTACAGACCCGCTGCTGTAGCGTTTACGGTGATTGTCTGTTCTCTCTGTCCACGTCACCATCATCACCTCTTTTTTTTACTGATTAAATGGTGTGCCGTACTTCCTGATAATAATATACCATTATAGGAATATTCCTGTAAAGGAATATTTAAATGATTTTTTGATTTTTTTATCACAACACAAAAAAAGCAATAAACGCGGGGCTTTACTCGGGCCACGTCTATTGCTTCTTGTCACTTTATCCTTCGTATTCCTTACTTAAAGAACACCTTGTCTACATTATATTTGGCCTTGAATTCATTAATGATATAGGTTTCATAGATCTCTCTATGAACGGCGTCTTCAATGATACAGACCTCGATTCGTGTAACCTCATCCCGATGCTCCTTGATTGGAGAGACGCTATCTTCAAAATGCTTCTTGATCCGCGGTCTTAACTTTCTTGCTTTGCCAACAAACAGGAGTTCCTCCTTGCTGTTGTAGAACATGAAAATCCCGCCCCGATCTCTTGGAATCAGGTGAAAATCTGTAAATCCGTAAATGTGGCTCAATTCCGGAACTGCCTGCTTGGTAATGGTAACGTCCACCTTGGGAATGGTTATATTGATCACGACTAACGCTCACTTCCTCAACTCATATATTGATCTAAATCGTATCACTAATCTGCTTATTTGCCCATGCGGGAAATTCAAAAGCACCCCTCTCTAGGCATCCGCATAGGATGGAAACTAGGTATGACTAATAACGATGGGGGTCTTTTACAATATGAGCATTCAATATCCCGGACACCAGGAACAAACCTTGTATCAAGCTGAACCCAACATGAGGCACAACATCAAATCGGTTCGCGATCATATTCACCATCTATGTAAGCAGCATGCGAATCAGCTGGTTCGCGTCGAAACGCTCGACGGTGATGTTTTTGAAGGGACCATCATGCATTGCGAAAAAGGGATTCTGTACTTGAGCATGCCCGGATACGGAAACCAGCGCGGCTTCGGCCCCAGTTATTATAACAATGTAATTCTGCCACTTGTCCTCTTCGAATTGCTTGTCATCACCTTGCTTTACATCTAGAAGAAGGGCTTACATTGTTATTCGGCAGCCTCCCGCGTACTTCCCAACCTAATAACCCGATTAAGGAGTGAATCCATTATGGCATTTATGCCGCCGCAAGGACCCCAGGGACCGATGCAAGGGCCCACTTCCCCTCCTCCAACATCTGTCCCCCAACAGCCTATGGCCAGTACCTTCGCAGTTGATCCTGGAGCGATTAGGGGCTGTTTGTTCAGAAATACCTATATTTGGCCGACACGTGGACCCGGCTTCTGGTTTTACCCGACTTTTGTTGGCCGCACCTCGGTTGCTGGCTTCCGCTGGACGGGATGGATGTGGGTATATTCGGGGCTCGACTTAAGAAGTATCGAGTCGTTCACTTGTTTCTAAAACCCTTATATTCAAAGTATGGATCAGCAGGCTCGATAAATGGCCTCGATGATCCGCCCGCTCATCAAGAGAGTGCCCCTGCGGTACTCTCGAGTTCTTGCATACTGGACAAGCTTTCCTTAGTAGGGGCTTCCCTATTCAGGGTATCCATTTTCCCCAAAAAATAAAGTTCTTGATTATCCTCCGACAACATTAAATAATATGTAACAGTCCCTCTTTAAAACCGATAATGATGATTGGGATTATATCTTTAACAAACACAGTAGAAAGGTTGACTTGAACACCATGGATATATCGCAACACGCCACTGGGAAAAAAGGCGCCAAAGAGCCATTTCCCATCTCTATACTGTCTCTCACCGTTGGTGCTTTTGCTATTGGCATGACGGAGTTCGTCATCATGGGAATACTCCCTAATGTCGCGGATGATCTGAATGTCAGCATTGCATCGGCCGGGCAGCTGATTACGATGTACGCCCTCGGGGTAGCCGTAGGGGCACCTATTCTAACCGTTCTAACCCACCAAATTCCACAAAAAAAGCTGCTTTTGCTGCTCATGGGCCTGTTTATTCTGGGTAACGGCATTTCGGTCTTCGCTCCGAGCTATGCCGTTTTGATGGGTGCCCGCATGCTGACCGCGCTGACGCACGGTACTTTCTTCGGTGTGGGAGCCGTCATCGCTTCGAACCTGGTGCGACCGGACAAGCGTGCTGGGGCGGTGTCCATCATGATGGCCGGATTAACGATAGCCAATATCATCGGGGTTCCGATTGGCACCTTCATCGGCCAGACGATGGGCTGGCGTGCTTCATTCGCCGCGATTGCCGTTATGGGGGTGTTGGCATTGATCGGCATCCTGATCTTCATTCCGAAGCTACGGCAGGAACAAGCTTCAAGCATCGTTCAGCAAATCACAGCACTCATTAGACCACAACTCCTTCTCTTCCTGCTGATCGGGGCGCTTGGCAACGCTGGCCTGTTCGCCGTCTTCACTTATATTGCGCCGCTGCTGATTGAGATCACCGGCTTTGCCGAACCAAGCGTCACCTGGATTCTGATCCTGTTCGGTATCGGCGTAACCGCCGGTAATATCGTGGGCGGAAGGCTGGCCGACTGGAAGCTGCTGCCCTCCATTCTGGGCGTTTACTTTGCGACGGCCGTCATTCTTACCATCCTCACCGTGACCATCCATAACCCGGTCACAGCCGTGCTGACCATCGTGCTGTGGGGAGCTGCCTCTTTCGCCGTTATGCCGGGCATGCAGGTGCGCGTGATGAGTCTGGCCCAGTCCGCTCCAGCGCTAGCCTCTACGGCAACCCATTCTGCGGGCAATCTCGGAAACGCAGCGGGAGCCTTTATCGGAGGGGTGGTCATTACGCATCTAAGCTTAACAGCCCTGCCTTGGGTGGGCGCTGGACTGGTGGGACTTGCCTTCATTCTGGGCGCAGCCTGCTATATGTATGAGCGCAAGGCCGTAACGGCTAATGCTTAATCTGCTCCATTAGGTATGTAACTCTAGCCTGCCATACGGGGTTGAATCATTAGAAAAGGCGTAACCGGACATCGTGCTTCCGGTTACGCCTTCTATTTATATATTCGTTGATCCATCAGCGATTACAGAGCTTTGATCTCCAGCAGCTCATACTTGACGATACCCATCGGCGCTTCCACGTTGACTTGATCGCCAACCGCTTTGCCCATCAGTGCTTTGCCAAGCGGACTCTCATAGGAGACTTTATTGTTCAATACGTCGGCTTCTGCCGGTCCTACGACCTGATATTCAAGCTTCTCTGCAAACTCGATGTCGTTCAGGACGACATTCGAACCAACATTCACCGTTTTCGAGCTTACATGCTTGGCGTCGACAATCCGGGCGTTGTTGAGTGTTTTTTCCAGGATGATGATGCGCGTTTCCATAAACGCTTGGTCGTTCTTGGCTGAGTGGTACTCGCTGTTCTCCTTCAAGTCACCATAGCTGATCGCGAGCTTGATCCGTTCCGCTAACTCTTTGCGTTTTACATACTTGAGGTCATCAAGTTCTTCCTGGAGTTTATCATAGCCCTCCTGGGTCAAGATCAGTTCTTCTGCCATGTTCATCACATCCACTTTTTAATTTCTTACTTCTAGTGTACTCTTTATTTCGAAAATAAGCGAAAACTTTCTGAAAATCGATGGATGGAATATTTGGGATTTAATGACAATGATGGCGTTGCCGCTACCCAGATTGAACCACTTGGACAGCTATACATGAACGATTATTTTGAACAAATCAGGATCGTTGTACTCCCCGAGATAGAACACGCCGAGAAGAGAATGTACATCGCAGCCCCGGCAACCACCCTAGAGGAAGCGAACAATGTTCTGAAGAACGCGAGATAAGAGAGCACGGTCTCCTGCTTATGCATATAGCCCCTGATTTCTCCGCAAGGAGAACCAGGGGCTATATAAGATGATGGGATGCCATGGCCTATCGGCACGTGTATCCACCTGCTATGTGATTCACTTCCAATACCTTACGAACTCGCTTCGACATCAGCCTTCAATGCTTCATACTGCTCCATCAGCTCACCCATAATCGGATGCTCACCGGCAATGCCGGTATATTGGGAGGCCGCGTCGCTTGCACCGATATCCCGGACCGATGCTTGCAGCTCCACGCTTTCCGGATCTTCCGGAACATCGAACAACAGTGCCGCTGCCATGGATTTCGCCAAGCTCTTATACGCAAGCCCGCTTTCGAATGCCAGCATGGCTGGCGACACCAGGCGGTCGCCCGGGGACAGCTTCCGAATCGGGGAGCGGCCTACGCGGGACACCTCATCGGTCAGCGCCGGATTGCGGAACCGCTCCAGGATGGTATCGATATAGGCTCCATGCTCGGTAGGATTGAAGCCGTGTTTATGCACAAGTGCAGATCCCGTCTCCTCGAGCACAGCGCGGACATGACTCGCTACCTCTTCATCCTTCATGGCGTCCTGGATGGTCTCGTAGCCTTTCAGAAAGCCTACATATGCTGCCGAGCAGTGTCCGGTATTCACCGTGAACAACTTGCGTTCAATATACGGCTCCAGGCGATCCACATAGTGAATGCCTTCCACAGGGACATAGTCCTTAAACATCTGCGAGCGGTCCACCGCCCACTCATAGAACGGCTCCACCACAACCTTCAGACGGTCCTCATGCTGCTGCAGCGGCACAATCCGGTCTACGGCCGCATCCGGGAAAGCAACCCGCTGGTCGGCCTTCTGCTTCGTCTCGTCATCAAGCTTCCCGTAGACATGCTCTTTCAGCTGCGTGCTGCCACCGATGGCATTCTCGCATGCAATAATATGAAGCGGTGCAGCAGACTCCGCTTGCAGCCGAAGCTTCAGCCCCTCGGCAATGGTGCCGGCGATGAACTTCAGAATGTTCACGCCTACCGCTGTTGTCACGAGATCCGCTTCCGCTACTGCACGTGCGGCAGCTTCAGGCTCCGAGGCGCTGTTGAGTGCCGTGATGCCTTTAACGATCGTGGTCTCCTGTCCTTCGCTGGCCAAGGTTACGGGATACTCCCCGCGTGCTTTCAGCTCCGATACTAACTCTTCGTTCACGTCGATAAAGCAAACCTCATAACCGGCTTGTGACAGCAAGAGACCTATAAATCCACGCCCGATGTTGCCTGCTCCGAAATGGACTGCTTTCATGCCCCCATTCCTCCTTCGAAGATCGCCAGAATCTCCTCTTCGCTGGAAGCGTTCATTACCTTCTCAATGCTCTCGTCATCCGTAAAGATCATGGCCACATTCGTCAGAATCTCCATGTGGTCACCACCGGCAGCCGCGATACCAATGACTATAAACGCTGGCTCATCTCCTCCGAAATCTACGCCTTCCGGGAAGCGGACGATGGACAATCCCGTGGAAATCACCATGCCTTTAGCCTCTTTGGTGCCGTGGGGAATCGCGAGTCCTCCGCCCATATAAGTGGACGCAATCTCTTCGCGTTCCAGCATTTTATCCACGTAATCCTCGGATACATGGCCTGCCTGCACAAGCAGATTCCCCGCCATGCGGATGGCTTCGCTCTTGCTATCAGCCTTTGCGTTCAGTACGACTTTATCTTTGGACAGTATGTTACTCATGTTGGTCTCCCTCTTTCTATGGTCTGTGATTGAAAAAATGCTGAAGCTCTTCCGCCAAATAGGAGCGGATTTCTTCCTCGCTGCCCCGCTCCATCAGCTCGATCAGCTCGGAGTGAAGCAGCATGGCGCTGATTTCACTGAGCACCTCCAAGCTCTCCTTCGGAAGCTGCTTCGGCGCCAGCATCAGCAGTATGACACCCGCCTCCGCCCCGTCCTCCAGCGGCGCTGAATGCGCCAGCCGGAACAAGGTTAGAGACGGCCAGGTAATATAGCGGCTGCGCGTATGGAACAAGGCCAGTGTCGTATCAGGAATGAGCTGGGTGCCCATCCGTTCGCGCTCAAGCAAACGCTCCTTCACCTTCTCCGCATCACGGACAGCCCCGCGCTCGACCACCTTAGCCAAAGCCTCTCTCAATGTCCCCTGCAAATCATCCTGCCGATTATCCAGGTGGTACACATGAAAGCCATCCAAAAGCGATACAATCTCGTTCATCAGGGCAGCCTGCATGCGCAGACGCTCGAATGATGCGACCTTACGCTCTTCCTCGATTCGCTTATCGGCAGCCATGCCTGCGGCCGGTTTCAAGGATGTGCTCTGGATGAATTGCAGCAATGCCTCTTTATCATCCGCCGTGAGCAGTGGACTTAATCTCACATACCGATCCTTCGACAGCGGAAGATCAATGGTCGATATGATGAGATCATATTGCTCCTTCGGTATCCGAGCCGCTTCATACCACGAAGCGTTGCCGAGCACCTCAATCTGCGGCATCTCCTTATTCAGTCGCGTCCCGAGAAGCCTCGAGGAGCTAAGGCCGCTGGAACATACCAGAATGGCTTTCAGATGATGCCCCAGCTGGTTCAGCCGTTCGCTGGATGCACCGAAATGCATAACCAGAAACCCGATTTCTTCATCCGGGACGGTCATGTCCAGCTTCATTTCATCAACCGAACGACGGACGATTCCGAACAGCTCCTCATAATCCTTCCGAATCGGGCTCAGCAAGGGATTCCGGATCCGGGTCCCTTCCCGAATCCGTTTCATGGCAGCCCCGATATGCTCCACCAGACCTGCCCGCAGCGTGCGGTCTTCCTGGAACGGAATGCCGGTGCGCCCCTGAACCCGTTCGATCAGACGCTGGGCGATCTCCACCATCTCCACATCCGTGTGAGCCAGTTCGCTGACCTCGGACATGTCCTTCGCTGATTCGAATAAGTGAGCTATATATTTCATTTCAGGATCGTGGAAATCAATCTTCAAGGTTTGGCCTAGGCGACTTGCGAAATCCTTTGCCTCCTCCACTGACGCTAAGGATTTACCATATCCCGTCATATCCGCTGTCTCTATGCTCCGCCCCTGCTTGATTCTGTTTACGGAAACCGATAACGCTATGACCATCGAAGTATATGCACCTTCGTTAAGACTCTCCGTCCAATCCCAGTTCATATCCCATAAACATTTCTCTACATCCAGCAGCACCGGTTTATCAATCATGGACAGCAAACGGGCAGTCACCGGCTCGCTCTGATCACGATATCCATCCCCGACAAGATCCGAATAATCCAGATATTCCTCGACAAGCCGACAAATCGCCGATCGCCTTACGACTTCCGAGCCTTCAATCTCGATACCATAGCCTCTGCGGCGAATTAGGTTAAGGTTAAACCGCTTCATTAATGGCTCCAGCTCATCCAGGTCATTACTGATGGTCGGTACGGTTACCTTTAAACTATGGGCCAAAGCAAACAGTTTGATGGGCTCATTCGCCTCAAGCAAGGCGCATAGCATGAGGATTTTGCGCTCTTCCACGGAGTAATCAGCCGGCTTCCCTGCAAGCAGGCGCTTCCGCAGCTGAGCCATCTCCCCAGGCGTCTCCTCTTCCAGCCGGATACCCGTTCCCGACTTTTTATGAAGGAGAACGCCCGTACCCTGCAATTCCTTCTCAATCTCCTCCATTTCCCGGTGAACCGTCCTGACGCTGACCCCGACCTCAGCGGCTATTTCTGCAGCCGTCATGCCCTCGTTCCTGCTCATCAGGAGCAGAAGGATTTGTCGCTGGCGGGCAGTGATGTGTCCCAGACGCATGGCCCCCTTTTTCATGAAATGAAAGACAACGCCGGCATTACTACGCCAGCGTGTCATATGGTTTTAGGCTTATGTTAGTCTTTGAGTCGTTCCACCAGCTCATCATATCTCGGACTCTTCAGGAAGTTGTCGATGGAGATATGCTCCGCATTCGGATTCTTCGCGATGGCCCGCTCGGTGAGTGTCTTCTGGGTAATGACGATATCCGCGTCATCCGGTATTTCACTTACCGCCGAGTTCACAACCGTAATGTCGACGCCTGCTTGCTGCAGTTTCTTTCTTAATACCGAGGCGCCCATTGCGCTGGAGCCCATACCGGCATCGCAAGCAAACACGATTTTGTTCACATTCTCTTTGTCTAGATTAGCTACAGCCGCTGAAGCTGGGGCGACTTGGTCATTCATGCCGCCGGTTTTCATTTCCTTCATCTTGGCCGATGCTTCTTCAAGATTCGGCTCTTCTTCAGTCTGTTTGCCTGTTTTGAGCAGTAATGCCGCTACAGCAAAGGAGACCACCGTTGCAACAATAACACCGGCTAGGACCGCAATCAGACCACCTTTAGGCGCCATGGCGAAGTAAGCAATGATGCTGCCCGGCGACGCAGGGCCCACCAATCCGGCTCCAAGAATCTGGAAGGTGAAGGTGCCGGCAACACCACCTGCAATAGCAGCCAGGATCAGAACCGGCTTCATCAGAATATATGGGAAATAGATCTCATGAATACCGCCCAGGAAATGAATCACGACCGCGCCCGGTGCGGAGGATTTGGCAGAACCGCGACCGAAGAACCAATAGGCGAGAAGTATACCCAGCCCGGGACCGGGATTCGATTCCAGCATATACAGAACGGATTGACCGATACGTGCCGCTTCCTCTGTGGCGATCGGACTGAATATTCCATGGTTGATCGCATTGTTGAGGAACAACACCTTCGCCGGCTCAATGATAATGTTGACGAGCGGCAGCAGGTTGGCATTGACCAGTACGTCAACACCTGCTGACAGCGCTTTGGTAATGCCCTGTACAAGCGGCCCAATCCCAGTGTATGCCACCAATGTCAGCGCGCCGCCGATGATGCCGAGCGAGAAATTGTTCACCAGCATTTCAAACCCGGATTTGATTTTGCCGTCAACCAGCTTGTCGAACTGCTTCAGTACCCAAGCTGCAATAGGACCGATAATCATGGCGCCGAGGAACATTGGAATATCTGCCCCGACAATGACGCCGACCGTAGCAACCGCACCGATAACCGCACCACGCTTGCCGTGGATCATCTGTCCGCCCGTATAACCGATTAAGAGCGGGAGCAGGTACGTGATCATCGGGCCAACCAGCGCTCCCAGATTCTCGTTCGGGAACCAGCCGGTCGGGATGAACAGAGCCGTAATCAGACCCCAGGCAATAAACGCGCCGATATTCGGCATCACCATGCCGCTAAGGAGACGGCCAAGCTTCTGAACCATTACGCGAATGCCTTTGGAAGCGTTTGTATTTGTCTCGTTGGACATCGTATAGAACCTCCTAGTCATATTTGAACATAAATCTGAAATTTGTTGTGTCGCTTTCATCTGACATCTCTATGTTAAGTCAGCCCGGCAAAAGGCTCAATGAAAGGAAAAGCGGGTTTCGTCAAGAATATTGTTGACAACTTTTAAATGGATCATGTCATAATTTTGAAAATGCAGTCCTGACGTGGTTTCTTTCGTAGAGCAAGCCTGCCCGCAGGGAAGAAATAAAGCGCTTTCAAAAAAGCGCGGTGTGTATCATCGTATACAGCATCCGCTATTCTATGCTCATCCCTTTCTGATTGTCGATTCGCTATCTTAACAAAACAAGCCCTCCCGGGTCCGGAAGTGCTTGTTCATTCATTCTTATTCTTCCTGTGTCTGCAAAATATAACCTTTTCCCCGGATGCTTTCAATGTCCAGAATGCCTCGCGTCTTCTTGCGCACCCGGTAGATCAGCGCATTCAGCTCCTCGGAGCTCACATCGGGCACTTCATCCGTTCCATAGCTCCGCTCGGGCCAAATGTAAACCTTGAGCTGATCTTTGGACACGAACTGGCCTTGGTGGTTGACTAGCAGCTCCATGCATTTGTACTCTTTTTCCGAAAAAGCACACACATCCTCGCCATATACCAGCTCCTGCTTGAAAGGATTCAGCCTAAGTCCGCCTGAAGCCTCGACCGCTGCCAGCTGTTTGATAAGCGGTGTAATGTCCATCGTCTCATCCATGCTGAGGATGGAGAAGGACAACACGATCAGATCTCCAGCGAGTACTATGGTATCTCCGTGCTGAAGGGAAATTTCATCATGGGGAGCCAGCCGTTCCTGATTGACGAAAGTTCCATGTTTGCTGTTCAAATCCTTAATGCTGAATTTCCCGTTTCGATACAGCAGCGCTGCATGCTGCCGGGACACAAAAATGTTATCAAACGCGATATCCGGATCAAAATGCTGGCCCTTGCGGCCAAGCACCGTTATGGGTTTTGTCAAAGCTATAACGTCTCCACGCTCATAAGGGTTCCCCCGCTCCACCATCAAAAAGGAGGATTTATCCATCATGCTCCCTCCCGTTCTTATTATGCTGCTCATTGTGTTTATCAGTTCGCTATTATGCAATTGTTATGGTCCAGCTATTGAGTATGCGCCCAAAATCACTAAGATGTATGAAAGAAGGATTAATAAATAGAGAACTTAGATAGAGATAGAGATAGAGATAGAAATAGAGATAAATATAAATCTACTACTGCATATTGTATACGATTTTGGGGGATTGGATCATGCGAAAACTAAAAAGATGGAAGAACATCATACTGTTTGTTCTCGTGTTGTTTGTGTTTCTGTTTGTAAATAATACATCCCTGTTCACCAAAGACCGTGACGTAGAGCCGCTGCTGCTGGCGCATCGGGGGCTTGGCCAGACCTTCTCGATGGAAGGCATTCAAGCCGATACTTGCACCGCCTCCCGCATCTATGTGCCGGAGCATGCTTACCTTGAGAACACCATTCCGTCCATGAAAGCCGCATTCGAAGCAGGCGCCGATATCGTGGAACTGGATATCAAACCAACCAAGGATGGCCAGTTCGCCGTGTTCCATGATTGGACCCTGGAATGCCGTACTAACGTGGAGGGCTCGGTCAAGGATTATACCATGGAGCAGCTAAAAAACATAGACATCGGGTATGGCTATACGGCCGATCAGGGAGCGACTTATCCTTTTCGGGGAAAGGGCGTCGGGCTGATTCCGTCGTTAGCCGAGGTACTAGAGGCATTCCCTGACGGCTCATTCCTGATCCATATCAAAAGCACCGACACTGAAGAGGGGAAACTCCTGGCAGAGTACTTGTCCGGACTCCCGGTGAAGCGTCTCAGCCAACTGACCGTTTACGGTGACGATGAGCCGATCCGGGCATTAAAATCGCAGCTCCCATCCCTGCGCGTCATGTCAAGGGGTACGCTGAAGAGCTGTCTCGTATCCTACGCCGGAGCCGGCTGGAGCGGCTACCTTCCATCGGTTTGCCGCAACACCCAGCTTCATATACCGGAAAAATACGCTCGTTACTTGTGGGGATGGCCGGATAAATTCCTGAACCGAATGGACAGCATAAATACGCGCGTCATCCTCGTCGCCGGGGACGGCGGATGGTCGGAGGGCTTTGACTCCGTAGCAGATTTGGAACGACTGCCAGAGGACTACAGCGGCGGGATTTGGACGAATCGGGTCGACGTGATCGCCCCGGAGCTGACCTTGAAGAAAAATGAATGAGTTGAAGCATCATGTTCGTTCAATTCATGAATATGCGCGAGTTGCAAACCCGCATAAACCGGAAAATTAGCCCACTAAAAAGCCCCTGCCCCATCGCGGGGGCTTTTTTTTATTTTCACGGGGTGTAGGGCAAAGTTTTTGGGACGATTTTACCGATTACTATTAATAGGGGTCTTTTAGCCTAATTTCATAACTAGAATCATTGAAATATATAGGAGTTGATATTTTGGCCAGGGAAACAGAGAAAAAAGGAATGGCGTGGTTTAAGAGTGCCCGCTCAAATCAAATCCAGCCCGAGAAGAACATTGCCGAACAAGAGGATCTTGACGTAACGGCAGAAGAAGTGGCAGCTTACTCCGCGGAGCCTGAACTGCCCGCTGCAGAAGGAAACAAACAGCTATTCTCCAAGGATAACCAGGACAAGATCGGCCTCGATGTCATTGTTTCGATCGAGAACATGCTGAAGGAACGGCAGCTGCTGACCTATAAGAATAGGGGCCTGGAAGATCAGCTCTTTACCGCCAACGAAACGATTAACCGGTATAAGCATGAGCAGATTAAGAGAGATCAGCTGGTTCAGGAGAAGAACAAGGAAATCCGCGAACTCGAGAACGTGCTGACCAATAAACAGATGACCTACGACCAGCTGCTCGAGGATTACAAGGAATACCAGCTAACATCGAACCTGGCGTACGAGAAGCTCTCCAACCAGTTGGAAACCGAAACCGCCAAGTACAACAAGCTCTATGAGGAGTCTAACAATACGCAATATCAGAGCATGCTCAAGATCAACTCGCTTGAAGAGAAGGTTCGTGAGCTGGAGATTGCCAATCAGAAGTACGCAGAGCAATACCAAAATATCCTGGATGATAAAGCCAAGCTGATGCAGACCATCAATGATTTTACCGAGAAGATGTCCTTCTCCTTCTCACCGAAAACCACGGCTTCCAATACACCATCGGAATAATCATACCCACATAAACAGCTAGAGAAAGGGGGGCCATCATGTCACAATCCTATGGGAAAATCATAGAACTGCTGGCGATCGAGAGGGATACCGAAGCATTCGGTCTACGAATCAAGCTATCCCTTATAGAGTCTGCGGAGCTAATATGGTTAACCGATAACGAGACCATAGCGAATATAGCAACCGTGGCAGAGTTCGACGGGGTTCATAAATACCGACTATCCTTACATACCGCATGGGATGCTAACAAACAGCAATACATAGGTTCCATTACGCGTACATATCGTGATCATAGTGAGCGCTTTTCATTTGCCTGCTCCGTTCCTTTCAGGAACGAATTAGAGTCCATAAAGAAGATCCGACTTGTAGATGACTTGCATACGCTGCCCTTCTTGTCCACACATCGATCCGAAACGGATCAGTCCGAGGAGATGCAAGCCGAACAGGACATCAAGACCTATCATTTCGCGAGGAAACGGCGCCATCTTCCGCTTAAGCTGGTAAGCGCAATCATGATGAGCTTGGTTTTTGTTGTATTATTAAGTTCATTTAATTACTCGTATCCCGGTTATATTCGGCCACACCCTGCAGCAACGGCCACGGCGGAAGCAGAGACCGTCATCCAATTGTTTGCCGAGAACCGGAGCGCACTCATTGGGAAAACCGTGGCAGTCTCAGCGGAGGAAGCAGCGGAGAGCAAACCGAAGGATATCAAACTCTCTGCCTCCGTTCCACAGCTGGAGCTGGAAGAGTTCATCTCGTTCGGCCTGCCCAAAGGCTATGTAGCCCTTACATTCGATGATGGGCCATCCAAGCACTCCATCGATATTATGAACGTCTTGAAAAAACACGAGGTTGGCGGAACGTTCTTCTTTGTTGGCACCAATGTGAAAAAACATCCCGACTATGTCAGGGCCATCCATGCAAACGGATACTCCGTCGGCAGTCATTCCATGACCCATAGCCAGCTGACAAGCCTTACCTATGAACAGCAGCAGGCAGAGCTGACCCGCGTGGCCGACCTTATCGAGCCTATTACAGACGAGAAGCTGGTACTCTTCCGTCCGCCCTACGGTGCCTTTGACGATCGGACCGAGGTGTTAAGCCAACAGCAAGGTAGTAAAATGGTGCTCTGGAACCGGGATCCCGAGGATTGGCTGACCCGCGACGAGGATAAAATCCTCGATTATGTCCAGCATATCGAAGCTTCCGGCTCCATTATACTCCTGCATGAATCTCAAGCAGTAGTGGACGCCTTGCCGAAGATTATTAAGCACCTGCAGGATCAGGGGCTCACTATCGTCAGTTTGAACTAGCCAGACTATGGCTTTAAGAAAGACGACGTCTATCGACGTGCTTTCTCAGTAGACAGACCGCATTTAGCGGAAGTTTTTCTGGTGAGATAAAGATGGTGAGTCTCTGAAGTTTAAGAAAAGGCCGTCCCCGTTGTTCTGTAACTTCAGACATCGGGGTGCGGCCTTTTTTATGGATAAATGAACGATGGATCCGAGAAGCTATCTTTATTCGTCTCCGGGACTTCTTAAAGGCTTTAGGAACGCAAGCGTAGAATAGTATGTTCGAGGTGAACCTATGACAACCTGGATTTCCACTCGCAAGAAAACCATTCTTGCTATCATCGTCGCTCTTGCTCTAACCGGCATTGTCTTCATAGCCTACGCTATCATCCAAAGCAAGGAGAACCCCGACTTGACAGCAGCTTTCATTGAAGAGCATATGATCAACGACAATGGTACCATCGCTACCTATCTCAAGCCCGCCTCCTCCGAGCACCCGGACATCGTTGCCGGAAGAGAGGCGTTATCCGAGTCACTTGGGCTTTGGATGCAGTACGCCGTTTTATCTGATGATCGATCGCGGTTCGACGATAGCGCCCAGCTTCTCACCACCTATTTTCTCCATCAGGAGCAGGAGCCCTATATCCGGTGGAAGCTCAGGCCGGACGGTGAATCCGAGGTAACGACCAATGCACTGGGCGATGATTTTCGAATTCTCGATGCCCTGCTGAAGGCGTTCAAGCGCTGGGGCGACGAAGAATACCTTCAATTGGCGAAGGAGATCGGCTCCACATTGCAAGCCTCGGCTCAAACCCAAGGATATTTCGTGGATTATCATGATTTTGAACGTAATGAATCGGCAGCCGTGTTAAGTCTGGTCTACGCGGACATTTCGGCACTGCGCGAAATGCAGAATAACGGAATCCTGTCCCGCCAGGAGTATGAACAGTATCAGGATCTGCTCTCCCAAATGCCTTCAGACGGCGTCTTCTATCCCAAAACGTATCAGATCAGTTCCGGTCAATATAAGTACGATGCATCGGTCAATCTGATTGACCAGCTGATCGTTGGCATTCATCTGGCGGAGATGGATCAGCGGCCGAAGGAGCTCATACAATTCCTCAAGGGAGAATTCCAGCAGAATCAGCAGCTGGTGGGCCGCTACAACCGGAAGACACGAAAGCCCGACGCGACATATGAGTCGCCTGGTGTCTACGGCCTGGCTATTATCCTGGCGCTAAAAACGAATGACCTCCCTTGGGCCCGGCAGCTGCATGATCGAATGATCCAATTCCGAGGCCAAGATCCTGCTTATCCGGGAGGGTATGTGTTTGATGGGAATACGCATGCTTTTGATAATCTGTTTCCTCTGCTCGCGGAGACGCTGTTAGAATCAACTGGGAAGTAATCCTCGTCGCTGGGACCTCTAGCGTCTTTACAGGCTCTCGATGAGCATATACACGCCCGTAAAGATCAAAATGATATAGGTGAATATCTGGAATACGCGCTGGTTAATGACGTTGAATAGACGCTGTCCGATCAACAGCCCGACAAATACCAAGGGAAGTGCAATTCCACTCGACATCCAGACCGTCTTGCTCGTTCCCGCCACGATGACCTGAATGATCAAACTCAGGGAATAGATGAACAAATAGAAGGCGAGGGTCGTCCCTCTGAGCTTTGCCTTCTGCGTGTCGGTCCCCGAGAAATATAACAACAGGGGCGGACCCGGCATTCCAATGCTGGTCGTTAGAGAGCCTGCTAGCCCCCCTACCGTAAGATCCCTGCCCTGGCTCTGGCGGATTCTGAATTTTAGCATCAGCATGACAGTTAGTGCCAATATGATCAGACTAACACCTAACTTAAGATAACGAATATCGATCAGCGAAAAAATAACGATGCCGACAGGGAGACCTGCCGCACTTCCGATCACCAATCGCTTGAGGATGCCATAGTCGATATCCTTGCGTATCCTCACAATCAGAGCAACCGAGATGACAAGCGATAGAATCAAATTAATCTGAATGGCCTCGTTAGGCTGGAATAAGAGCAGCAGAAACGGCGTAGCCAGGATAGAGAACCCAAATCCGGTGCTGGTCTGTAGGATGGACGCTACAAAAATAATGACGACAAACAGTATAATATCCACGCTGCACCTGCTTTCATCACGTATTGCGGGAAGCTCCTATTCGAAGCAACTCCATCCTACCATTGTAACATATTGGAATCATGGAGAAGGGTCAGTTGGCGCCATTAATTTGTGCATGTTGCGCACCAGATGCTATACGGCGTGCCATGGTTAAATGAGAAAAACCCTCCACTAATGGAGGGTTTTGTTACCGTGTATCCACGATGAAATGGGATAACACATCTTATATCTTTTTAACAAATTCCGATTTCAATTTCATTGCGCCGAATCCGTCGATTTTGCAATCGATATCATGATCGCCATCGACCAAGCGTATATTTTTCACTTTCGTGCCTATTTTCAATACAGAGGAGCTGCCTTTTACTTTAAGATCTTTGATTACCGTTACGGAATCGCCGTCGGCCAAAACATTGCCGTTCGCGTCTTTAATGATCTTTGTATCTTCATCATGCTCCGCTTCGGACTCCAGGGTCCATTCATGAGCGCATTCCGGACAAATCAAGAGGTTCCCATCCTCATATGTATATTCAGAATTACATTTCGGGCAATTTGGCAAAGAAGACATCGTTTCGTATTCTCCATTCGTTTTATATTAACTATACCCTATATTAGAAACCTATGCTGGCCAATACCAATACTTTTGTTACTGAGGATTAAGCCTTTCCGCAGACACCGTAGAAGAACATATGAACGATTCCCTCCAGGAAGCCGTCCATATCATCACTTTGCTGGGCCATCGCCAGAATCGATTCATATTGATTCATGAATAGCTGGATAAAAGCCAGGACGTGTTCCGTCGATACCTCCGGTGAAATTTCGCCGTTGTCCTTACCCTCCTCAATAATCTGAATCGTAAGCGGAATAGCTTTGTTCCTGTACTGTTCGTCCATATAACGGGCCAATTCTTCGTCATCGATTAACAACTCTTTGATCAAACCGGGCGGGAAATCATTGTAGGACTCCTTCTCCAGAAAAATAATGTGTTCGATCTTCTCCTTCAAGGAATGACCTTCGCTCATATATTCCTCGAAATCCCGGATCGCCTTATCAAAATAGTTGCGAAAAACCTCACGCAGCAGCTCCTCCTTGCTGCCAAAGTAATTATAAATCGTCACCTGCGATACCTTGGCTGCCTTGGATATATCAGCAATCCGAATCCGCTTCAGCTCCGAGGTTCGCACCAGTTCCAAGGTCGTTCTCATAATCTTCTCTTTGATCAGATTCGCTCTTTTCTCAAAACCGTTCATATCCCTTCATCCTTACTCCTAAGATTAGTTATGTAATTGGTGAAATTTAAGAATAAATTAATTTCATAAAATCATTGACGATACCACAAGCCAGGTATATTATAACATATGAAATATCCGATCTATAATATTTCATTTCTTCAATTTTCCGGAGGTGGCGGTATGTTAACCGTTCAACATTTGACGAAGACATTTTCCAACGGGAGGGGCATCTTCGATGTATCTTTTTCGGTGGATCCGGGTGAGGTTTTTGGATTTTTAGGGCCGAATGGCGCCGGAAAATCAACGACGATCCGGCACATCATGGGTTTTATGAAGCCGGATCAGGGACACGTAAAGGTAAATGGGCTGGATACCTGGAGGGAACAAGGGAAGTTTCAATCGGATGTAGGGTATCTGCCAGGAGAAATTTCCTTTATCGAAGGGATGACCGGAAAGACCTTTCTGGATTTCATGGCCGACATGCAGGGAATTCGTGACTTGTCCAAGCGGAATCGATTAATCGATCGTCTACAATTCGATGTTCAGACCCCGATTCGTAAAATGTCCAAAGGAATGAAACAAAAGGTTGGGATCGTCGCTGCCTTCATGCATGATCCCAAAGTCATTATTCTGGATGAGCCCACTTCGGGACTCGATCCACTGATGCAGAAGGTGTTTATTGAGATCGTTCTGGAGGAGAAAGCCCGCGGTACGACATTCTTGATGTCATCCCACAGCTTTCAGGAAATCGAGAGAACCTGTGACCGAGCCGCCATTATCAAGGACGGGATCATCATTGCCGTCAAGGACATCCACGAACTGCAATCCATGCAGCGGAAGCTGTTCGAGGTTAACTTCGTGCATCCAAGCGATGCCGAGGCCTTCCGGAGCTCGGGGCTGCTTATCGAATCTTATGAAGGCAATCGGGTGAGAGTAGCCGTCCAGGGCAATTACGATCAGTTTATCCAAGAGACGGGGAAATACCCTGTGCGGAGTATCGATGTCTTCACCCAGAACCTCGAGGATATCTTCATGAATTATTATGATCGGAAGGGGATATCGAAATGAATGTCACCTTATACAAACAGATGATGAAAGTAAATATGAAAAGCTTGATGAACTACGCGTTCGGTTCCGCTTTCTATATCCTCCTGATGTTCTGGTTATATCCCAGCATCGCCAAGAACACAAAAGCCATTGATGATTTAGTTGCATCGATGCCGGAGGGCGTCGGAAAAGCCTTCGGGCTTAATGGTTTCGGTACAGCAGAAGCTTTCATCTCCGGGGAATATTACGGATTAATTCTGGTTCTCATCCTGGCTATCGTCTGCGTGCAGCTGACGACCCAGCTTATGGCCAAATTGGTCGATCAGGGCTCGATGGCCTATCTGCTATCCGCCCCGACAACAAGAGGGAAAGTGGCGCTCACGCAAGCGATGGTTACGACAAGCGGGCTCTTCCTTATCTTAGCTGTTACGACGTTGGCCGGATTCGCCGGAAGCGCTTGGCTGCTGGGGGATTCCTACGAATTCGATACCGCCCGATTCATCCAGATGAACGTAGCGGCTTTCCTGCTCTTTTTTGCCATCTCCAGCGTCTGTTTTCTCGTGTCCTCGCTGTGTAATGATGAGAAGAAGGCACGAAGCATTTCCGGGTTGATTACGTTTGGGTTCTTCAGTCTGGATTTGATAAGTAAATTCAGCGAGAAAATCGAATGGCTGCGCAACCTTACCCTCTTCTCTCTCTATCGGCCCGGTGAAATTGTTAATGGGACTGGGGAATTCATGACAACCTCCCTAGTGCTGGCCGCCATCGGTCTGATCGCATTTGGTCTGGCCGTCGTGTTATTTCGAAAACGAGATTTGCCGCTGTAATCAACCATCTACCAATTTATCTCATATTTGTTATTTGCAATTCAAGAGGCTCCACCATCTGTTGTAGCAGACGGGGAGCCTCTTGAATTGCTTCTAGTGGCTATCTTTATGTTATTTCACCCATTTATGCAGAAGTGGTCCTTCCTCTCCAAAATCAGGGTCCATATCCGGGACGGGCACGCTTCGGATTTCGTTGATCGCCTGCGCCCGATCCGTCGGGTTCCGCTCCCTCATATTTGGCGTATTCCCTTCGGGATAGGCACCAATCACTTCAAAATCAGGGGTGCTGGTGAGCTTCATATGTGCAGTGCCCGCCGGCAAAACAATCACATCACCGGTGGCAAGCTCTAGCCGTTCTCCTGCATCGCCGCCCACAAGAACGGTCGCGCTTCCAGACCGTACACCCAGGACCTCATGTGTGTTGCTGTGATAATGATGGTAATCGTATACGCCGCCTGCCCAGCTTCCGCTCCAGTGATGCCGGTTGAAGGCAGCCTCCAAGCCGCTCGGGTCATCTGCGAATACTCCATTGTATACAATGACCGGCAGATCGGGATTATTCGGAACCTCTCCATCATCCTTCACGAAAAATGATCGGACATGTACTTCCACGATCATCCGCTCCTTTCAACTCATTGATGCACTCGTAGTACCAGTACCCGGGACGAGCCGTTTTCAAACCGAGTTGTCCAAAAATAAATGTTATGGAGAACGGTCAAAGCGAGTTAACCGTTCTTTGTGGTATCATGTCCGAGCCGCCCAGCATGGCCTCCGCAATCATCAGGAAATCCTCTCGTTTGATCTCCAAATGCCCATAACGAAAGGCATAGCCCCAATTTCGCTTCCCTCGCGTAAAGCTAAGCTGGTCCAATAGGCAGGCTATTTTGACTTCCTGACCGGGAATATACCGGATATCCCGGCGCAAGGGGACGAATGATGCCGTCATTTGATACTCGTAAACTCGATCATTCACAACCTGCCCCATGGCTGTAAAAGCTTGGAGTGCCTCCCCAGACCTCAATTCGGTGCGCGGGGAATAATAGATCAGCCAATCTCCTTCGCGCATACGCCGCAGTGGAGCCGATTTACCGTGACATAGTTGGGCGAATCCCCCTTCCATCCCCAATTTCACATGCGATTCGGATACCACTCCAATCCAATAACGGGTCCGCTCTTCTAATTGCTCCAACACATCCTGATAGTCCACGACCTGACGTTCCATCATACACGCTGCTGCTCCAAGGCTTGTTTCAGCCGGTCTAGCTGCCGGACATGATGCCGATAATGCATCTCGATGAGCAAAAGCCACTCTTGGGCATGCAATCCTCCGAAACTCGGATGGGGGACGGTATGCTGCAGGGATGCCTCTCCAAGCATCGGCTCGGTTTGTCTCATTCGTTGGACGACAGTATCCAAACCTTGAATCAACTGCTCTTTCGTTGCAGGCTGCTCCGGGGTATATTGGGGAGACGGCGGAACCTGAATACGGATGGGAGGGAAACTGCCCTGTCCGAATATTGCCATACCTACTTCCGTTTTTCCCGCTGAAGAGACTGCTGCATCCTCAATCGGGTTTAAACATAACTCAATATTTCGCAGATGCATGGATAACGCAGATTGAATCAAGTGCTGATACATTTGCCCGATCGACCACTCGTCCTCTGCTTGTCTGTACTTTAATTCCTCCATGCTGAAACCATGCAGCTCCTGTAGATACACCTGCACCGTCTCTTCAAACCGCTGCAATGCTTCCGTTGTATTCATATCTATCACTCCCATGAATCGTCTTTGTACCGAATATACAAAAACGCTACTGACAACGTCATGTCAGTAGCGTTTTAACATCTTTTCCACCTCGTCGCGGATCCGGTCACGGAGGGATTCCGGCTCAAGGACAACGACGTTCGATCCCCAGCCGAGCACCCACTGCATAATCTCCTCCGGCCGGCGAACGCGGAAGCTCATAAGCAACCCGTCCTCGCATTCTTCCAATGTCTCCATGTAATAATTACCTGATTCCTTAACTCGATCCGCAATATCGGGACTTGCCAGAACCCGCACCCGCAGGTTACGGTCATCCGGAGGTCGATAGTCTTCCAAGTTAAAATCCGGCGGCATCTCAAAACGCTCGTCAAGGACCGTCAGATCCTTCATGCGGGACAGCCGAAAATGACGAATACCTTGCCGGAGGTCACACCGGGCAACTAATGTCCATGAACCTTGAAGAAATGCCAGTCCGTAAGGAGCTGCAGAGCGAAAGCTCTTTCTGTCGCCTTGGGAGTCGGGCATCTTCTTCATATAATGGAATTCTATCTTACGCCCTTCCAGTATGGCTCGGCGAACCACTTCAACATAGTCCTTCTCTTCTTCTGAAGTTGTCTTGTTACCGGGAGTAATCAGCCGCATGGTCTTCCGAACACGCGAAGCATCGGCGCGTACAGCCTCCGGCAGAATAGACTCTATCTTTTTGCGGGAAGCCTGAGCCTTCAAACCATATCCTTCGTCAAAGCGTTGCTCGATGAAATCCGTTCCAATGAGCAGCGCCACGGCTTCCTCCGCCGTGAACATGACCGGTGGCAGAAAATACCCCGCCATTAACGAATACCCTTGCCCGGGAGCTCCCATCACGGGTACGCCTGCCTCGCTAAGGGCCTGAATATCCCGGTAGATGGTCCGTACGCTCGTCTCGAATATGGATGCCAAGTCTTCGGCCCGAACAACCTTTCGCTGCTGCAGCTCAAGCACGATAGCCAGCATCCGATCTGTCTTGTTCATGCTGCTGTACCTCCCGTTCCATTATTAAAGCCGGTGCTCTATTATTCTGCAAACAGCGAAACCGATCAAGAAGGTCCGGCCTAAACCTCTCCCCAGTACACCTTCGTCTCATAATCAAAAAACACGCAGCCAGCCTGCTCATTCCGTTCATATATCGTCCGCAGTTCGTTCATCATCGGCTCGTAGTTCGGATGCCCTGACAGCGGAGCGTAAGAGGACGAGTGCAAACGGCCACATAATCCCTCATAATCAAACGTCTGCCGATTGAAGAATTTCGCCTCCTTCATGTCCCCTCCCCGGAAAAAAGCAGCCAGCGTTTCGTGCGCAATATTCTTCTGATCCACTACTTTATAATCGGTGCCATAGGTAAGGAGCAGCTGCTCATATGCTTCCAGAAACGGCGTTCCCTGCGTGAGCCTGGAATTCCAGATCAGGGCAACCTCCCCGCCCGGTCTCAGGATCCGCCGGAATTCCGATTGGGCGGCATCACGGTCAAACCAATGAAAAGCCTGGGCGCTCACGATATGATCCACGGATTGATCAGGCAGTCCCGTCACTTCGGCTGAACCCGTAACCATCCGAAAGCCGGGCTCGCCTCCAAGGTCCGACTCGGCAGCTTCCCGCATCGCCTGATTGGGTTCCACGGCAGTCACTCGGCTCCCCCGCTTCAGCAGCAGCTTCGTGAAGATCCCCGTCCCGGCCCCAATGTCGGCAATCTCGCCGTCCAATCCTACCGTATCATATAAATAATCCATGACCTCTTGCGGATAACTCGGGCGATACTTCGTGTACGAATCGACGCGATTCGAAAACCGTTCCTTGCTGTTCATCCTAACCACGCTCCCATCAAGATATAAGCGAAATCCAGACAACGACGATTGCAGTTTCATTAGATGAAACTTAATTTCATTTTTCAACTCCATTTTATAGCAACAATCGCTAATTAGCCAGCATTTATTGCCTAACACCTAACCAGATCGGCGGGTGCCTCATTTTGAGCACTTACAATACAGAAAACCCCCATTCGCCTGGACAGGTGAACCGGGGTTATTTGGGATTCAATTAGAACGGACTGCCTGTCGAGCTGAGTCGTGATTGTCGTCGCCGCCACCTGCAAAATATGTTACAGCAAACAGGCTGCCGAAACCTGACGCGAAGTTGTATCTAGGGCTCATACTCGCTCAGCTTCCCCTCATAGATCAGCTGCAGGCGCTCGCTTTGGCGAAAATCGTCCGGCGTCACCAAGGCGGGCAGCTTATCCCATAGCCTGACTCCGGACCGCTGCAGAATCTCCGCCACGAATTGCGAACAAAAGTAGGAATTGCTGAATTCGATCGGTTCCTTTAGCGCGATGCCAAGGACGCCCAATATATTATAAAAATACTTTTTGTCCTTTCGGATAAAAGCCTGCAGGACCCGCTTCATTTTCGCGATGTCGCGTTCCGACACCTGAAGCTCATAAATGACACACGTCGTGTTGGGATATTTGCTGAACGTTCCCGTCTTCAAATCCTCCTTCACGAATCCGCCGTTCAGAGGATTGTTCGGATTCTTCCTCCCGAAGCTATATAACTCCGACAACTCCCGGTTAAAGGATATCGAAGCGTGGTTGTAAGGTGCTCTCGTGTAGCCCTGAATGACTTTCGTAAAGAGCGTGCCGGTATTGGTAAGCAGTATAAAGACCGAGCGATCATCTACCATTTACGAAATTTCCCCTTATCCGTATTGAATTATTCCTTCATAATAACATATGATTCCTTTAGTAGAACAAGAATGATACCCGTGACAAGTTGGTGATGATAGGCATATGGACAGCTCGCTTTTAACCTTAATCCTGATATTCTCCGTCTTATCGGTCATCCAGCTCCTCTATTACGTGATGAGCAAGACGCAGCCGAATATCGACTATACCGAAGTCGGATTTCGCATCAAAACCTGGTGGGGCATGCTGGTCATCTTCTGCTTGGCGACACTTCTGAATCCCGTGGTTTCCCTGCTATCCCTCATGGTGCTAACCTTCTTTACACTCAAAGAATATTTCTCGATGATCAAGACACGAAAAGCCGATCGTCGTTTATTTCTGTGGGCGTATTTAACCATACCCGTTCAATTCTATTGGATCTATATCGAGTGGTACGGGATGTTTATCGTGTTTATTCCGATATATGTATTCCTGGTGCTGCCGCTTCCGCGGCTGATCAATAAAGGCACTGTCGGATTTATGCGCAGCGTCAGCTCAACCCAATGGGGCCTGATGCTCATGGTGTTCGGTCTCAGCCACCTGGCCTATTTCCAGTTTGCCACGCCCCAGTATGGAGCAGGTCTGGTGCTGTTTCTGGTCGTCTTAACGCAGCTGAACGATGTGGTGCACACGATCGCCTCCCTCTATTTTGGCAGACGAAGAATTGTGCCTACCTCCAACCCAAATCTGACTTGGGAAGGCTTTGCCTGCGCGTTTATCATTACCACCGTAAGCTCATATCTTATCTATCCGTATCTGACGCCGCTCAGCCCGACGTTTGGCCTTCTGTCCGGCATGCTCATCAGCCTCGGCGGCTTCTTCGGCAGCTTGACGGTTTCGGTGCTGAAGCGCGATTTGTTAATCGGAGATGACGGACGGTTCGATGCCTTGAAGAAAAGCTATCTGAGCCGGGTCGACAGCCTGACTTATACCTCACCGATCTTTTTTCATTTCATCCGTTACTTCTATGACTTTATGTAGTACCTCAGATAACCACAGGTATACAAGCCATAACCATGCGAGCTTAGGCTCAACTTGGTTATGGCTTTTGTCAGATATAGATTTCCGTGCCAAATCGCTTTAGCCTCCTAAAATATAGAAAGTTGAACCAAAACAGAGACTGCTCTTGAAAAGCATCTATGTATTCGTTTTCTTGCTCCATAGAGCGGTTTTACATTTAGGAGCCAATTACGATAGTTTATTACATAGGGTGTCATATGGGTTTATATGGAATGAAAGGTTTTAAATGGAGATGATATTATCCCTTTATACCTGGATTTTGTCCCTTGACATTGCTTGCTATAGAAAAAGCGCATACCTAATCCGAGTCCCATAGAGTAGGCGCACCATACTGGTCTTCAAAAAGAGAGACAGAGAAGAGAGGAGTGAGGAGTTTGCAGTACTTTTTTTATGGATTAGCCAGCGTATTCCTTGTGTTTCAAACCCTGTATACGTTCATCCCGCTGCTATGCAGCAAGGTGAAGAAGCTGAATCCTGGTCTCGCCGAAATATCAATCTCTGTACTCGTCCCCGCTTACAATGAGGAGCTGACGATTCGGAATTGCATCGATGCCATGGCCGGCTTGCATTACAGCAACTATGAAATCATGATCATCAACGATGGCTCCAAGGATGGGACGTTATCCGCGCTTGACGAGCTCCTGGATTTGGAGCCGGATGCCAGGATGGCAGACAGTAAACTGACTTATAAGCCAATAAAAGGATTCTATCGCTCGCATCGATACCGCCATATTTACGTTATCGATAAGGTGAATGGCGGAAAAGCGGACTCGCTGAATGCAGGCATCGATTATGCCGCTTCCGATATCGTGATCACCCTGGATGCGGACAGCATGCTGGAAGCCGACTCGCTCAAGTACGTGAATCAATACTTTCACGATGACGAGATCATTGCGCTGGGCGGTACCGTCAAAATTGTACAGGGTGCCGTGCGGGATAAGAACGGTGCCATCATTGAGAAGTTTCGCGGAAAAGGGCTCATCAAGAGCCAGATCATCAATTATACGCACGGCTTCTACGTCCGCAAACTCACGCAATCGTATTTTAATTCGATCGTAGTGATTTCAGGCGCTTTTGGTGCCTTCTATAAAGACGTTCTCGTTCATGTTAACGGATTCCGCAGCACGGTGGGGGAGGATATCGACATTACGCTGAAAATCCACGAGTACATCAAAGCCAATCAATTGAAGAAAAAACTCGTCTACGCCCCTGAAGCGGTATGCTACACCGAATGCCCGGAGAATCTCCCCAACTTCTATAAGCAGCGCATTCGCTGGCAGAAGGCGTTTATTGACTGCATCCTCATCTATTGGTCCAGACTGTCCCGGAAATTCAGTGTCAGCGTGAGCCTGTTCTTTGCGATAGATGGGTTTATGCTGGGGACGCTCTCGGCGTTTACGACGATATTCTATCTGGGGCAAACACTGATCGTTGGCGGGAACATCCTGCATGCGATCATCTTCCTGCTGATGAGCGTGCTGCTGAATGCCGCACAGATCATCATCGCCCTGTACTTATGCCGCAAATATGGCAGTACGTATACGTTCTCCGATTATGTGAAGATGTTCTTGTTCAGCCAAGCGGAGCTGTTAACCTATCGGAATTTGCTGCTGTACATTAACATTGCGGGGACATTCAAATATTTTGACAATGATGAGGGCTGGGGCTTCGTGGAGCGTAAAGGCGTGGCCGCCATCAGCCAGAACATTGCCGCAGGATCGAATTAACTTATGGTGAAGGAGGCTGCCTGAAACAGCATGGGTCCCAATAAAAGAATTATCTATGTCGATATCCTAAGAATTCTATCCATTGTTGCCGTCATTATTCTGCACTACACAGCGGAGGTGCTGACCAGCACGAATGATTTCAATTCCTCCTCCTGGTGGATCAGCAACGGGTTCAACTCCATATCCCGCTTCGCCGTACCGGTCTTCTTCATGATCAGCGGAGCGATGATCCTGCGCACGAAGATTACATCCTACCGGGAGTTCTATACCAAGCGCGTCGTACCGCTGCTCATTCCCCTTCTGACCTGGTCGCTTATCTATGGCTTGTACAATCAATACTATCTGATGCGAAGCAAGCTGAATGCCTACGAGTTCGTTGTTGACTTCGGGTATCGGCTGCTGACCGACCGGAATTATGTGCATCTGTGGTTCCTGTACGCCATTATTGCCATCTATATGACGGTGCCGCTGATGAGCAAATTCATCAAATCCTGCAGCGAGAAGGATCTGCGGTATTATCTGCTCCTCTGGTTCATCGTCAGTATTGCCTATCGCTTCATCTCGGATGCCGTATTCCGTGCAACGGATCAATACATCAACATTCCGATCATGAACATCCCGTTCTTCATGGGCTTCCTCGGCTATTTTATCCTGGGGTACTATCTATTCCATTTTGAACTACCGCTCAAGGCAAAAAACATACTATACAATCTGGGCATCATCTCGTTTTTTATCACGCCGGTAGCCACCTATTTTGTCTCGCTGCGCAGCGGTGTCCTGGATGAGATGTTCTACGGCAACTATTCCGTCACCACCTTCTTCATGGCTGTCGGGTTGTTTATCTTCTTTAAGGAGAAGGAGGCCAAGATCAGCGATCAAGTGAACCATAAAATCCAGAAATTGATCAGCTCGGTCTCCCGGGCCAGCTTCAGCATCTATCTGATTCACCTGCTGGTCGAAATGATGTTATCCGGCCGAACCGAGGTCGAGGCCACGTTTCTGGAGGCCTCCCTCAGTCTGATCGTGAATATCTCCATCATCTTCGCCATCAGCTACATCACCGTCAAGGTGCTGAACCTAAGCAAAACGGCAACCTACATTCTATTCGGCGGGCGGGGTTAAAAGACGATGAGAATCACGATATATACGAAAATATTCATTGTGGTGCTGCTTGCGGGCATGGGTCTCTATTTCTATCAGATCTCCGCGGCGGAAGAGCGGAAAATCACGGCGGTATACGTGGAGGCCTGGCAGGATTACCGAAACATCAAGCTATCGGAGAAAGGCGTGGACATCGCGTTCATCGCTTTTGCCAAGATCAAAGGAACGGATCTCTATTTCCATGAAGACAGCACGACCAACAACCAGATCAAAGAAAACATCAAGCAGTTGAAGGCAGCCAATCCGAAGACCCAAATGGTGCTGGCCGTAGGTGGTTACGGTGCAGATGGCTTCTCCGACGCTTCGCTGGACGGCAACCGGTACCTCTTCACCGAGAGCATCATCAACCTGGTCAAGGAACTAGATTTAGACGGCGTGGATATCGACTGGGAGTATCCGGCGTTCCATGCCTGGAACACGCAGAAGGCCCGCCCGGAAGATACGAAGAATTTCACCAGCCTGATGAAGGAACTACGGGAGAAGCTGTACAGGCTGCCTCACAAGAACAAGAACTATCTGCTGACGTTCGCCTCTGGAACCCAGGACTGGTATTTCCAAAATGTCGAGGTCAAAAAAGTGGAGAAATACGTGGATTACATCAACGTCATGTCCTATGACCTGACAGGCAAGTGGTCTGACACCACAGGCTTTAACTCCAATCTGTATGTGGACAGCCAAGGGAAATCCAAACACTCCATTGATGGAATTATCTCGATGTATCTGGACCATGATATCGACAGCAAGAAACTGCTGCTCGGCGTGCCCGCTTATTCGTACGGCTGGAAAAACGTGAAAGAGGCCAAGGGTGCTAAAGACGGCCTCTTCGCTCCTGGGACCCCCATCGACATCGACAAGGTGAACCTCAATTATAAGCAGATCGAGAAAGCCTACCTGAACAAAAATGGCTTCAAGCGTTATTACGACAACAAAGCCAAGGCCGCCTACCTATATAACGGCAATACCTTCATCAGTTACGAGGATAAAGAAGCCTTGAAGGAGAAGGTGGCGTACATCCAGAGTAAGAATCTTGGAGGCGCGATGGTCTGGCAGTACTCCCAGGACGCGGAGGACGGCATCGTGAAGTATCTGACGGAGCATTTGAATGAGAGGCAGCAAGCCGCCAAACGATAATATAAGGCATACAGTACCTTTTCTCAAAAAAGCCGATGATCCTCGCAGTCGAGTGCGGGTCATCGGCTTTTTATATTCTGTCAGCCCCTGCATGTGCTTGTTGCGGCCGATTCATCAGTATTCTATATTTTCGTTTATCACATTTCACCAGTGATTCTTACAGCCTCTATGTGACTATATCGATTAAAATAAAGATCTTTGTCCTTTTTGATCCATCTGATCACGATATGACAGAAGAGAAAGAACCATAACAGAGCTGTAAGAAAAACCACTCCAATTACAAATAGGTTGGCTAGAAGATCTTCACCCATTTGATTAGAAAATATCTTCGATAATGCTGAGAGCAATAAAGGCATATAAACAATGATGTAGCGTCGGCTCAAGCTTCCTAACCAGTTCCCCTTTTCCGGAAGTAATCTCATGCGAACGATCTTAGAACCCACCGTATGTCCTTTCCAAATCACAGGGATAACTACCATAACCACAAAGAAAACAATGGCAAAGATGATCTCGTCAACAAGTACTCCTGGTCTCTTCAGCAACCCGAATATAAAGCTGGTTATCACTCTGGCAATAATAATATTTAGAAGAACCTCCATGAGTTGGGCACCAAAAGTTGCTTTTCTCTGATTGTTAAAGAAGTGGCTTTGCTCACTAAGGGTTTCCCTCGATGGAATTAACACCAAAAACATGGGAGCGAGTATAAAGCCTAGTACAGTCCCCACCGTATTTGTCATCAAGTCATCTACATCAAATATACGATAGGGGCATTCAAAAAAGCCAAACAAAGCGGTTCGTTGGGTTATTTCAAAGAAAAGCGAAACACTAAATCCAATAAGAGCAGCATGAAACCATTTAGCTTTCCCCTTAAAAAAGTACCTCAGAAAGACACCTAAAGGAAACAAAAGCAAAACATTAAAAAACATTTGATAAAAGGCCCGCGTCGTTAACAAGTCGATATAACTTGAAGGCACCGCCCAATGAAATCCGCTTTCACGTTGAATATCCCGTATAAATTGAAAAGGACGATTTTGAATAAAAATCGCGCCGGGATCAATCGAAGCACAATTATTCCGAGCACTGGGTATTGGAAAAATCACTAAGAAGAATGCACTTAATCCATAAAAGATAAAGCTTAAGATAAGTAATGTTCTCCAAAAGCTAAAGTACCCATGTTTACGGTACTGATAAACGGCCCATGGAAGCGTCAAAATGAAAGCTAATAAAAAACAAATGGCTATCGCAACGAAAATAGGCAATACATATGCTTGCATTTCATTCTCCCTTTCTAATAAACAAGCCGAGGAATATAATAACAGGAAATTTGAATGAATTTCAATCATTTATATTCTTCCCAAATAATGATCCGTCATCCCAGTAAAACAATAATAGACCGTCTCTTTCTGCTCTGTGATAGATGAAAAAAGCCCATGGGTTGAAATCCATGGGCTTCCTAAATTCTTTATTTCCATATGCACCCGGCCCTCCCTCCTAGTGTTGCAGAGTGGGGGCGGATCCTATTTTCGCATTGCGGGTCCGATCAAGGGCTAAGAGTCCCGCTTTAATGGGCCTCTGGCAACCGTTCATGTTCCAGTCCTCGTTCGAGCAACAATTTCATCCATAAAGCATTGTAATGTGCTCGTTACATATGAATCTTTTCGCCGAATAAAAATAGTTGTGACTTCATGGTAAGGTTCAGGTATGCTATGGCAGAATACCGTTCCATTCGCAACCAGATTGGAAATAGATGACTCTGGGATAATCGTGATTCCTATTCCTGCAGCTACACTGCCTATAATCGTCCCGAACGTTCCAAACTCCATGATCTGTTTGGGAATAATCCCCTCGGCCTTCATCCAGCTTTCCAGTCTATCGCGATACCCGCAGCCTTTATTGTACAGCAATAGAGGCCTTTTCGTTATTTCCTCCATGGAAAAGGTTTTCTCTTTAGTTACAAGTACCAGCTTTTCTTGAATAACCTCAACCTGTTCGATTAATGGATGCCTGATAGGTCCTGTCACAAAGGCTCCATCCAGCTTCATATCAATCACCTGTTGTAACAGAAGATCGGTAACCCCGGCTTTTAATAATAATTCAACATTGGGGTACTTACGATGATAAGCCGATAAAATATAAGGAAGAAACATCACCGTCTCCACAATCCCAATTTCCAGAACACCAGAGGGGTTCGATGTATCTTGAAACGTACGTTTCAGTTCTTCCACTCCGGACAAGATCTCCCTCGATTGTTCTAACAACCGCTTTCCTTCCGTGTTTAAGATCATCCCTCGCTTATGCCGATAGAACAATGGCGTACGAAGCTCTTTCTCAAGCAGCTTAATTCTGGCTGTCACATTGGATTGAACGTAGTTAAGCTCCAATGCGGCTTTACTGACACTTCCATACGTAGCAACAGCCTGAAAAATTTTCAAATCATTAAACTCCAATCTAACCCCCCCTGCTCTCTGGTACGTATTCACACCTGCGAAGTATCATTATAAATGATCATAAACTTTATTTTCAATCATTTTACTAAAACCTTTCGCCCTCCTATGATGAGTTATACACAAACAAAGAGTTGGCAGGGAGAGAGACATTACATGCTAAAGAAACAAATCGTCATCGGGTCCATGCTATGCCTGATCGCAAGTATGTCATGGGGGGCTATGTTTCCTGTTGCACACATCGCGCTGCAGCAAATTGATCCATTCTATTTTTCGTTTATCCGTTATTTCGTCGTTGCCGTCATTCTCAGCGTGTTGCTGTGGATGAAAGAGGGGAGAGCCTCCTTTCGTCTGGAGGGAAGAGGCAAGACATTGTTGTTCTTGGGAACGATGGCATTTACGGTCTACAATATGTGCATTTTCTTTGGACAGCAGCTCATGGGTGAGGCAGGTGCTGTCGCAGCCTCTATTATGGAGTCACTCATGCCGATGATATCCATTATGATCTTGTGGATCACCTCCAAAAAAACGCCGAATAAATACATGCTTAGAAGTGTAGCTATCGCGTTTGTCGGTGCTGTACTCGTGATCACCAACGGGAAACTTACCTTTTTCAAAATGGCTGGACAACATCTTGTTCCTTTATTTCTGATTTTTGTTGGGGTATTGGGATGGGTGGTGTATTCGATGGGGGGAAGCAGATTCAAGAATTGGTCGATCCTGCGTTATTCTACGCTAACCTGCTTGCTAGGAAGCGCTGTGTCCTTCGTTATCGTTACGCTTGGGTCCGTCTTTGATTTGATTCCTGTTCCAACATGGAACACGATTCTCTCGGTTAAATATGAATTGTCTTTCATGATTTTATTGCCCGGGCTAGCAGCCTTGCTCTGCTGGAATCAAGGGATCAAATGGTTATCACCGCTTAACGGCATATTATTTATTAATTTTGTTCCCATTACCACATTCGTTATTATGGCTCTTCAAGGCTACCAAATCAGTAATTATGAATTTTATGGAACGCTGCTCATAATCTTTGCCCTTGTACGAAACAATGCGTACCAGAGGAAAACCATACGCGTTAATGATAACAGAGCTTATTCTGTTGCCCATGAGACTAAAGATGAGATCATGGAGACTGCCCGGTGAGATATCGGACAGCTCAGGCACTATAGCATATTCAGCCTGTTCCGGGGAATGCGCAATCCGCACCAGAATCTCAACGGCTTCCTTGATATCAAAATTCATAATCCCTCAGCTCCCTTTCCATCCGACGATTCCCTTGTACAAGAGGGCCTTAGATCACAGCAGCTGAGAGTATACACGGCCGATTTGTCGGATTTCACGAATTGGGCCTTATGCCGCGAGTAAATTAGCCCTATCGTTGTGGACTCAGGAGATCGCCACTGCCATACAGAAGGATGGCATTATGATCCGGAGTGTCTGTCCGGGAGCGAATAAAACAACCATTACCAAGAACGCCGGGATGCCCAGATTGATGATCCGATCCGCAACCTGTTCTTCTCCCATCCCAGTCAAGGAGCTTCACGGCTGTATGAAGCAGCGCTGGGCAGCTCCCAACAATCGACGGGAGTTTTCCTCAACAAGGGTAAAGCAACGCCTTTGAAATTCTCGAGCCAAGGTTCGGAGCTGCTTAGCACGATAGAGCTAATCTATAAGCGGGAGTTTGCAGCCATATCTTAAACCCATGCAGCAGAGTTAATGATGTTTTCAGCCCATCTCATGAAGGCCTGTTATCGGGTTTGCTGCCATTCCTCCATGAATCGCAGGGTGTTGCGTGCGTGATAATCGGCTAAATTTCGAGCAAATGCCTGATCCGGGAATCCACGGTGAAGCAGCTTCAGGCCGCCCGAGGTTAATGAGATATAGTGATGCAGACGGTAAAATAACATCCGATTCGGATCAAGCCCATCATGTCGCAAATACCGGTAATGCTCCCCGAATCGAAGCTCAAGAAATGTATGCTCATGCTCGATGTCGAAGAATTGCGCACCTTCAATATCAATCAGATAGGGCTCTAAACGGTCTGTAACCAGGACATGATCGGGTCCCAGCTCGCCGTGGATAAAGCCATATCGCTTGCGGGAATCTATCCTGGATTCCAGCTCATGCAATACAGCGAGCAGACTGTCGTGATTCTTCCGGATACTCTCGTTATGCAGGACGATGTAGGACAGCTGTTCCTTCGCATTTTTCAACTGCACATGATGGCATCGTTCCCGTTGATTCCCGCTTTGATCGGGTTTTCCATAGTTCTGTCTGTGGTTTGCATGCATGCGTTCGATCATGTGACCCAACCGTTCGAAGACCTCATCCTGAACCCGTTGGTCCGGGTGCTGAAAGTAAGTTTCCGCCTTCTGTCCTTCTATATATTCAACAAGAGCATAGTCAAACGGGTAACGGTCCTGTTCCGTGTGAAGATCATATAGAGCTGGCGTAGAAATACCATGATCCCTTAACCATCGGTTATTGCTTTCGAACGAATGGCCCCCAAAGGACCGTTCCTGCACACTCTCGTTTGCTATTTCTTCCTGAAAATAATTCTTCGTCAAATCCCACACATACAGCACGCATGGGAATCCATTTTGACATTGGATCTTATAGACAACCTTTTGCGCCCCGCCATGCATCTTCGTTACATCCGTCACCACATAACCGGTACCCAAAACCTTCCCGACATACTCCTGTACATCTGTTTCATCGAGGTGACAAGTCCAAGTCATGAAACCACGCTCCATTTCATTTGTTTTTGCCGGCTCCCCCACTCTATGGCATTTCCGGGTAAAAATATAGACTGTTTCTTTCGGTTCTGCTATGATGTTGAATAAGGTCTCGAAAAAAATAGCCATACGATTTATAGCCCTTGGACACCGGTCCAGGGGCTTTTTTGATGCATCTCGACTCATGCGGAGCTCGACTGGATCCAGGAATGAAGGAGTCCTGCGATTTTTGTCGAATCTCTTGGTATCATGCGAACAATAAATCAAACGGCCCTTCAATATATCGCCATCGTTACCGTATTTCTCAGCGTACTTATGGGCCTACGCTGGGCTTGGTCTGAGATATTCGCTACATCCGAGCATCCCCGAGCCGTCCAGGGTGTGCTCGATATGCGCGGACAGGATCTAAATGAAGCACCTCCCGTCTATTTGGATGGCCAATGGGATTTTTATCCTGGGGAGTTATTAACCCAAGAAGATCTGCCTGCAAAAGAAAGCCAATATCACAGCATCCTTGTTCCGGGAGATTGGGGACCCGTGCTGAATCCGGAAACCAGATCCTCCTATGGGTACGGCACGTATCGACTTCGGATCTTAATCGATCCGCTCCAGCAGCCTGTCGCCTTCTGGCTGCGGGGGATTCAGGCTGCATCTGCCGTAGATATCAATGGCGTAGCCTCTGGGGTAATCGGGGCCCTTGCCGACAATGCTGATGATTATATACCCACAAGCATATCTTATACCTCGACCTACTCTGTAGAAGGGACAACGGAGATTGATGTGCTCATACGAGTAGCCAACTTTGACGAACCATATAACGGTGGGCTTGTCCGCTCCATCCGATTTGGCTCGGCGGCTTCCATTGACTATGTGCGCTGGTATTCCATTGGATTTCAGCTGGTTACGTTTATCGTGCTGCTGCTTCACGGACTGTATGCCTGCATCCTGTATCTGTTTAACCGGCAGGAACGGGCATTGCTCATTACAAGCCTATTGACGCTGTCAGTCGGTGTTGCCATTCTATGCGGTCACGATAATGTGCTTCTATTATGGCTGCCGATTAATTACACATGGGCAGTGAAGATCCGGCTAATATCGCTGTTGTGGCAAAACCTGTTTATTCTGCTTCTATTCCGAAGATTCTTATCGACGCAGCAAGGAAACCTATGGATCAAGTCGTATACCGCGGCCCTTATCCTGCTCTCCGGGTTTGTGCTGGTTTCGCCTGCTTCATTCGTCAATGCAACGATTGATTTAAAAATATTTTTGCTCTTCTATTTCATTCCATTTGCCGGATTCATTCATATCGTAGGGACCATGATCTTCAAAAAACATACCGATCAGGACGCGGTCTTCCTGCTTCTGAGCGCGGCAGGCATCATATCGAACCTCATATGGAGCGCCATGGAATCGTTCAGTGAATTGACTACCGTGTATTATCCAATCGATATCATCGCCGCGATTGTGGGCTTCTCTACCTACTGGTTCAAAAAATACTTTCGCAATAGCCGAGAGAATGCGAAGCTCAACGTTCAATTGCAGGAAACAGACAGGTTGAAGGACGAGTTCCTTGCCAACACGTCGCATGAGCTGCGAACGCCGCTGCATGGCATTATGAATATCGCACAGACCGTCGTAACCAAAGAGAAAGAGCAGATGAACGAGGGCAGCGTGAAGGACATGGAGCTGCTAATCACACTCAGCCGCAGGATGTCGCATTTGCTTGGTGATTTGCTTGATATCGCCCGTCTCCAGGAACACCGCATTACACTGGAGATGGAGCCGCTGCGCATCCAATCAGTCGTTCCCGGAGTCATGGCCATGCTCCGATTCATGGTGGAAGGCAAGCCGGTGCGGCTGCATATGAATATATCGCCATCGATGCCGCCGGTAATGGCCGATGAGAAGAGGCTTGTACAGATTTTATACAACCTGGTGCACAACGCTTTGAAATATACGGAGGCCGGGTCCATCTCCGTCTCCGCAGAGATTCGGAACGGAGAGGCCGTCATCCATGTCGCGGATACCGGGGTTGGTATGGACGAAGACACGCAAGCACAGGTGTTTGCCCGTTATGAACAAGGGACATACGGAATCCGTGACGGGCGGGGTATCGGGCTTGGCTTAAATATATGCCAGCAGTTGGTTGAACTTCATCGCGGCGTCCTGACCGTTCGCTCCGAGCCGGGCAAAGGCTCTGTATTCAGCTTTAGTCTTCCGCTGGCCCAAAAATCGGATATCGCGTTGCCCGAAGATTCCCATCATTCGCAGTTGGTGACCGAAGGAGACCATGTTATCTTGCCTGCCGGGTTCATTTTTCAAAATAATGCCATGGATGAGGTTGCGACCGCTCGGAGTATCCCGCCACTTTTGACGGATCGGAAGATCCATATCCTTGCAGTTGACGATGATCCCGTGAATCTCAAGGTGCTTGTGGACATCCTCTCGACGGAGCCGTACAACATCACCATCGCAAACTCCGCCCGTGAGGTGATGGAGTTGCTGGACACTCAGCCATGGGATCTGTTGATCGCCGATGTCATGATGCCCCATATGTCCGGCTACGAGTTGACGCAGAAAGTGCGGGAGCAATACTCCGTATCCGAGCTTCCGATTCTACTGCTGACTGCACGCAGCCAGCCGGCCGACATCTATACCGGATTTTCCTCCGGAGCGAATGATTATGTGACCAAACCCGTCGATGCACTCGAGCTGAAATATCGAATCCGGGCTTTAACCACGCTGAAGCAATCCATCCATGAGCGTCTTCGGATGGAAGCCGCTTACTTGCAAGCACAGATCCATCCCCATTTTCTGTTCAACACACTCAGTTCGATTATGGCGCTGAGTGAGATTGATACGGAGAAGATGCAGCGGCTCGGAGATGCGTTTGCTGCCTTTTTACGCATTAGTTTTGACTTCCTTAATACGGGAGAGCTTGTTGAATTATCCCATGAGCTGGAACTTGCGAAAGCCTATCTATATATCGAACAAGAGCGGTTTCCGGACAGATTGTCCGTTCTATGGGAAGTGGAGCCGGATATTCAACTGCTGCTCCCTCCGCTCTCCATTCAACCTTTGGTTGAGAATGCCGTCAAACATGGCATCCTTAGCCGGAACAAGAGCGGGACTGTCCGTATTCGGATTGCACGCCAAGAAGGCGGGACACTCATAGAGGTACAGGACAACGGCAAGGGTATGGAGCCTGAACAGGTCATGAAACTGATGAGCCCGGCATTACAGGGTCGGAGCGGCATCGGAGTATCCAACACGAATCGGCGTCTGACCCAATTGTACGGGAGGGGCTTGTCCATCAACAGTACATCCAATACTGGAACAACAGTCTCGTTTATCGTTCCGGATCACGGCCGTTCCAGTTGAGATCCTGCTTCGAAAGATTAGGCAGACAGCTACTCCCCCCATATATAAAAAGGCCAAGCAAAGTCAATCTTGCTTGGCTTTTTGAGATCCTTGGAGTTCAGAAAACTTACGCTTATATCGCCCTATCTTTTTTCCTATTAGAGCACTCCTTCATCCTTACGTCCCGCAAAAGGTTCGGTATGGACGGGACAGCTCAGGCACGATTGCATATTCCGTCTGTTCCGGGGAATGCGCATATGGATCGGACAGCGCTTGGAGCAGCTGCTCCATCACACTGTAGTCCCCTTCCTGCTCCGCTGCTTCCAGCGCTTCCTCCACCCGATGGTTCCGTGGAATGACCGCCGGATTGCTGCTGCGCATTAAGTGATGGGATTGTTCCTTCGATTCCTGCTGGCTGTCAAGTCTCGCCTGCCAGCGCTCATACCAGGAAGCCAATTCCGGCGTGCCGTTTAGAGGTGTATCCTCCAGCTTGTCAAACGTTAACGCACGGAAGGTATTGGTATAGTCCGCCTGATGATCTTTCATCATCTTAAGGAGATCTTCGATCAGGGATTCGTCATCCTCCTCTTCATGGAAGATTCCCAGCTTGGCTCTCATGCCTGCAAGCCACTGCTCGTGATATAGATCGGTAAAGGTTCCGATCGCACCCTCGGCCAGCTTGACGGCCTGCTCCTCTTCTTCATGCAGCAGAGGTAGCAGGGATTCGGCCAATCTTGCGAGATTCCAAGCCGCAATATACGGCTGGTTGCCATAAGCATAGCGGCCTTGAGAATCGATAGAGCTGAATACCGTATTCGGGTCAAAGGTATCCATGAAGGCACAAGGGCCATAATCAATCGTTTCGCCGCTGAGGGTCATATTATCGGTGTTCATCACACCATGGATAAAACCAACGAGCTGCCACTTGGCGATTAGAGCGGCCTGACGCTTGATGACCTCCTGAAGCAAGACCAGATAACGGTTGGCGCCGTCACTAAAGTCAGCCTCCGGGTAATGCCGCTGCAGAGTGTAATCCGCCAGAATCCGCAAATCCTCGGTTGTGCCCGCTCCCCTTACATATTGAAACGTCCCCACTCTCACATGACTTGAGGCCACGCGGGTCAGAATCGCACCCGGCAGCTCTCTCTCACGAGTGACAGGCTGGCCGGTGGATACCACCGCCAGGCTGCGGGTGGTCGGAATCCCCAGCGCATGCATGGCCTCGCTGATGATATATTCGCGCAGCATCGGACCCAGAGCCGCCCGACCATCTCCTCCACGGGAGTACGGCGTCCGGCCCGAGCCCTTGAGCTGAATATCCATACGCTTACCCTGCGGCGTGATTTGTTCACCCAACAGGATCGCACGGCCGTCGCCCAGCATCGTAAAATACCCGAATTGGTGCCCGGCATAAGCCTGTGCGAGTGGTGATGCCCCCTCAGGTATCTCGTTGCCGGCGAGCATCGCCACGCCCTCTGCGCTTTGCAGGGCCTTGGCATTTAAACCCAAAGATGCCGCCAACGGCTCATTGAGGATTACCAGCTCTGGTGAGCGTACAGGGGTGGGATCTTGTTTGGTAAAAAAGGACTCCGGCAGTTCGGCATAACTGTTATCAAAATTCCAACCTATATCAATCATGGCTTTCTTATTGGTCATGGGATCTCCTTCTTCAAGCAGTATGATGATGACAGTATCTACTTATTATTTAAACACAAGTCGCTCTTTGTAGGGTTTACTGAAGGAAATTTATTATTCTGCTGGTTCAAAGCTACACTCCATACCATAAGAAAAACGTCTATCGACGTACTCAAAGACCGCGTTTAGCGGTAGTTTTTCTTGCGATATCAGGCAGCAGCTCCTCCGAAGTTTAAACTTCTGATATCTTAAAAAAATCGCTGTCGAGAATGCCTCGACAGCGATGTTGACCATACCAATCCAGATATTAATCCCGGTTCGCCAGCTTCGCCAGCAACCGGATAATTTCGATATACAACCATACGAGCGTAACCAACAAACCGAAAGAGCCGTACCATTCCATATATTTGGGCGCACCTTGCTGTGCTCCCTCTTCGATAAAGTTGAAATCGAGTATGAAATTCAATGCTGCGATGATGATGATCACAACCGAAATCCCGATGCCGATCGGAGTGCTGTCATGCAGGTAAGGCACCGCCACACCGAACAGGCCCAGAACCATACTAAACAGGTATACAAGCGCAATGCCGATCGTTGCTGCAATAATCCCCTTTTTGAAGCCTGCAGTTGCCCGGATCAGACCTGTTTTATAAGCGAGCAGCATGCCCAGGAATATGCACATCGTCAGTAAAGCCGCTTGCAATGTGATTCCGTAGTACAGATATTCATAATGAGCGGATAATGCTCCGAGGAAGAATCCTTCCACAATCGCATAGATCGGTGCCAAGTAAGGTGCTGCCTTCGGCACAAAGCTGATGATCAACGCGAGGACAAAGCCGCCTATGGCTCCCCCGATCATGAACGGGAATACATCATACCCATTAAAATACATAACCCATGAAATGACCGCCGCCCCGATCAGCAGCGCGAGCAGCATGAACGATTTGTTCACCGTTCCGCCAATCGTCATCGTTTCCTGGCCGTTATAATACCCACTTCTCTCAAATGTTTCTTCGTTTAGTGTCGGATTCCCACTGCGCCCTATCAATTAAATGCCTCCCTAACTTTCTTTTTTGTATCCATTTTAGCACAGGTTGGAATATTTTAGGATGAAAAAAATATTGCATCACGGATGAATTGGAAATGGGACTAATTCAATGGGAAGCTCTATTGATGAAGCCGATAATATCCATATAATCGATTACTAAGCGCTCCCCGTAGAAGTATGCCTGATTCTCATCATCCAAAGATTCTAATAAAACATTCAGATATTGCATTCTTTGTGCACCTTATCCTTTAGCTAAAGTTAAAGTTGGAGACACTTGGATGTATAACTTCATTTTAGTGTATATAAGCACTATTTACAATTAAATATCGAATATTATATTCTGTTTGTTCCCATACTACTTCTTTAATCTGGAATAGAGGTGGTTAAAGATGCTCCTGAAAATGATAGGTGAACGAATCAAGCAGCTTAGAAAAAAACAGGGAATGACACAGGAGGAACTGGCAGAGAAGGCTGGGATTAACGCCTCTTACATAGGAACGGTAGAACGCGGGGAACGAAATATATCCATTGAAACACTGGAAAAGATCATCGAGGGACTGGGAGTATCGTCAGCAGCTATGTTCCAGTTCCACGAGACAGAGAGTCTGGATACCGCAAGTGAGAAGGCAGAGGTCCTAGAATCCATCAGCTCGCTTCTTTATTCTCGTACATTAGCTGAAAGTAAGCTGCTCTTTCGTGTACTTAAAGACATCGTGGATACTATGGATCATCGAGAGAACTAATATAACCCCCATCTTTACATATACAAAGAAAAAGCATCTCCCACTCAGGAGATGCTTCATTCGTTTTACGAATCTTTTAGAACTGCGAAATATTGATAACTCTTGCTTATGTTATTTTTCCAAGCCGCCAATGAAAGCCTCAAAGTTCGAAGCAAGTCGGGTTATTTTGTAATCATTGGCCTTGTCCACATGGATAACCTCGGGCTCCCCGTCATTACCGGATAAACGGTAATCCAGCATTACGACCTCGGACTGGGAAGGACAATCGCAAATGACCACGCCAATCTCAGGGTATCCGCCATTCTCGATCATAAAACGGCTGCCCAAGCTTCCGCACAATGATTTTTTCTTCTCTCGTCCAATGCCCAAAACACCTTTGATTTCAATATAATCCTGCGCTCCATCCCCGATAGGGAACTTTCGGTTCCGGGGAATCCCGCCATTATGTAATTTCATTGCTTTAATATAAGATGCGGGAAGCTTGAAGACCAGCGCTTCCTCCACGGATTCAATCAATTCATCCGTAGGCGGAGCCGAAACGTATTGGTCTGCCTCAAGGGCACTATCATCCCAGAAATTCAGCACATCAGGGTCCGTATAAGACACCGCAGTGGATTCCTTAACAGGTTTCGGAGCGGTCTTGTTCCGAATCCACTCCAGAAACTCTAACGTATCCTCATCGCCGGGATCCAGATGATCGGCCACTTCAAATGCTTTCCGGGCATCTTCATACCGATCCAAGTAATAATAAGCGAGCCCTATGCGGTAATGCCACAAAGGATCATCCTTACCCTCTTCTTGAATGGATAGGAATTGCTCAACCGCCTCTTCATAACGTTCAAGATTATTCAACGCTCTGCCCAAATGGCTGATCAGCTCATAATCCCGCTCATCCTCAGGGATCTCCATAATCGCATCTACGATTTCTTCGAACTCATCCTCTTCGTGCCACTCTTCCAGCTGCTCCAAAAGCTCCTCACTCATCGCTTCATGCCTCCCACTCTAATCATCTTTTCTGAAATTATACCATTCCAGCATGGCCCTCTCCAGCATGGAAGACTGGAGCACTTGCAATACAGATAAACTTAATGATGTTTACGAATTTGTTCAAAGGCAGTGTTACGGGAAGAGTACGCATTATAATAGTTCAGCCCACATTAACCGCCAGCATGGAGTCGACAAATAATCTATGTAGATGCGTTACCTCTTAAAATTTCCCTCAGCACATTTTTAGCCAAACGCAGCTTCTCATCATTGGCTTCATGAAGTAATCCAACAATATCTTGAATATCTCTCTCCGTAGAGGTAACCAAGAACTCTTCATCCACATATGCAAATAGCTGAATCAAACTGACATCAAGAGCCCCAGCAATCTTATACAAATTTAATAACGATACATTCTTTTCACCACGTTCAATCTGTCCTATATATGAAAAATGAAATCCACCCTTCTCACCAAGTGCTTCTTGCGACAAGCCCTTCTCCTTGCGTAGAGCACGTATCCGGGTTCCTACAAGCTTTAATATTTCCTTATCTATCACGGCATTCACCTCTTCATGTCAAAAGTGTAGACAAGTTTCATCGAGGCAAACACCAAACAATAAATATTATTGTTTAAATTAATATTCATAAGTATTAAAATGTATACAACACTCCCCTTTTTCCGTTAGGAGGCGGCCGTTATGGAGAATAGTTTGCATCATATAATAAAAGATTATTGTCAACTTGCTAAATATCATATGAAATTAGCTCATATCATGAGAAATCACAATCGGTTCATGACGTCCCTCATCCTTTGTCATTCTGCTCTCATGGCCATGATCCGAGCTCTATTTATTTATGAGAACAAAACACTACCCAGCTCAGAGCTGACACTGGTTGATCTCTTGCAACTATTACATACGGACTATAACCCCGGGCTTGAAATCGTGGTGTTTGTTGGCAAGTTAAATTTTATAATTTATGAGGACCAAGAGAGTTTAGAGGTCGTGAAGGAAGAAGATATGGATCGGCTGATAAAAAGAACAGAAGAGGTTTTAAGGGAATTATGTAGGAGAATGTGATACGGTTCCTTATCTGCATCCCGAATAATCCTTCTGCCCAGAAAAAACCAAAACACTGACATAATGCCGTCAGTCATCGCAGCTCATAATAGCTATAAAACCAACCATAACGGGTTATAGGAGGAAAATAAATGATGAGCACACACCCAACATTGCGAGGATTTGCGACCATCAGTTACTGGGCGGATGATATGGACGCGGCAAAGGCTTGGTATTCGGATCTGCTGGGTATAACACCTTATTTCGAACGTTCGGGGCCCGATGGTCAACTGGCCTATGCTGAATTTCGGATTGGAGACTACCAGCACGAGTTGGGTCTCATCGATCGCCGTTTTGCCCCGGCGCAACCAACGTCCGGCCCCGGCGGAGCGATCATGTACTGGCATGTCGATGATATAGAAGCCACCCTCAGCCAATTAAAATCCATGGGTGCTGTAGAGTACGAACCTCTCGTACACCGGGGAGAAGGATTCATCACGGCATCCGTCACGGATCCATTCGGCAACGTGCTGGGAATTATGTACAATGCTCATTATTTAGAGATAGTGAATTCAAGAAGCCGGGGGTGACCCAAAAACATAGTAATCGATAAAACGGTACATGTGCAGACTTGGCAGGATTGGCGGAAGTGGTTAAGCGATCACCCCATATGAAGACCGAATCTTTTATACGTTGTGTATTCATCAACCGATTTACGGTTATAGTTATCTAAGGGCTTTTTCGTTCATGAATGTACCGATCCATATCATTGGATTCAGATTATAATGGATGAGTATATGATAGATGTACGGTGGAAGTCTGTATATATAGATATTCGAATATAACGTAGAAGAGGTTAAAGATGAGTGAGAAGCATTTTACAGATTATCCTTTAAGTGAAGAGATTGTGAGAGCGCTCCATAGTTTGGGCTATGAGACACCAACAGAGGTTCAGACAAAAGTCATTCCTGTTGTGCTTAAGAAGAAGGATCTTGTTGTTAAATCGCAAACCGGCAGCGGCAAAACAGCTGCCTATGGAATTCCGCTCTGCGAGCTCGTGGACTGGAATGAGAATAAGCCGCAGGCATTAATCCTGACGCCAACCCGCGAACTGGCGTTACAGGTCAACGAAGATATCACGAATATTGGGCGTTTTAAGCGGATCAAAGCAACACCTCTTTTTGGGAAACATCCTTTCCATATCCAAAAAGCCGAGTTAAAGCAAAGAACGCACATGGTTGTGGGTACGCCGGGACGTGTGCTGGACCATATTGAACGCGGATCGCTCTCGCTGGAGCGGATTGCCTATCTCGTCATCGACGAAGCAGATGAGATGCTGAATATGGGCTTTATTGAGCAGGTTCAGTCGATTATTCAAAAGCTGCCTCGTGACAGGGTCACCATGTTATTCTCTGCTACGTTTCCTGAGGATGTGGCCAATTTGGCCCACAAATATATGAACCAGCCTGCCCACATTGAGATTCAAGCCAGTGGTATAACAACTGCCACGATAGAACACGCGCTCATTCAGGTGATGGAGACGAACAAGTTCGCCCTTCTTCAAGATCTGCTCATTGTTGAGAGTCCGGACAGCTGTATAGTGTTCTGCCGTACGCAGGAGCATGTAGATAAACTATTCAGATCATTGGCTGAACTCGGTTATCCATGTGATCGTATTCACGGTGGAATGGAACAGGAAGAGCGTTTCGAGGTCATGAATGCATTCAGAAGAGGACAATTCCGTTACTTGATAGCGACGGATGTAGCAGCCAGAGGTATCGATATCACGAATATCACCCATGTTATTAATTACGATATCCCGCTTGAGAAGGAAAGTTATGTTCACCGTACGGGGCGTACAGGACGCGCAGGCAAGACGGGAAAAGCGATTACCTTCGTCACACCGAGGGACGACAGGAGATTAGCCGACATTGAAGCGTATATTGGATTCGCGATTCCGAAAATAAAAGCTCCCTCCGAACAGGAAGTGGATCGCCATAGGGAAGATTTTGAACAGAAACTAAAGTTTAAGCCTGAACCGAAAAAAGATAAGCGCGAGCAATTAAACAAGCAAATTATGAAGCTTAACTTCAATGGCGGCAAGAAGAAAAAGCTAAGAGCCGTAGACTTTGTTGGGACGATTGCTAAGCTTGACGGGGTAACTGCAGACGATATTGGGATTATTACGATCCTCGATTTTGTGACCGATGTTGAGATTCTGAACGGCAAAGGACCGCTTGTGCTTGAAATGATGCAAAACACGACGGTCAAAGGCAAACTGCTAAAGGTGCGCAAAGGGAATAAATAAAAAGTTGAATTTGACATAACAAGGGTGATCTTAGCAATGTGCTGAGGTCACCCTTCTGTATTGGACTCGTGTAATCATTTATTTTGATTGTTAATAACTTGTGAAGAAATCAAACTTTCCACGATTGAGGTTTGAAAGCAAGGTGTAGGCTATTGCCCGTTATTACTGTCATTTTGGTACTGTCCATTACCTTAACACTATTCACGACATCATTCATTATCGTAATCCTAGTAAAGCAACTGCGAGCACGCAACAAACGAAACACGCAGCGCAAGGCGATTCTCACAGGTGGTATGTCCGCTCAAGCGAAGATCAACTCGATCCAGCAAACGAATGTGCAGGTCGATAATCAACCAGAAGTGTTGCTGGATCTAAGCGTCACGAAACCGAATGGCGAGACCATTCATACGGTAGTAAGAACCGTCATCCCGATCGTGAATATACCTGCCTTTCAAAAAGGCAACATCATCGAAGTAAAGCATATGACGATAGACAACGAGTTAAAATTTGAGGTTGTAGGTGCTTATGTTCCTTGAGATTGAGATTACAACTCTCCCTCAAGAAAACGGATGAGGTACATTTCAGGCTGCGCGAAGAACTCGGTAAAGCTGCATAAATCGGCGTACGTCTGATGCTCCACATCGTAGCAACCGATCTGGCCTTTTTTCTTCGGATTCCACAAAAGCAGCAGATCGGAGTAATTATCGATATTGGCTGACAGACGCAGCAGCTTTTGCCGACCGACTTTCATCTCGATCGTATCGGTCAGGGTGAAGAAATCGATATACCGGATTTCATATTCATTCTGCGACAGCTTAAGCCGCAGCTGGTCTCCTGTCAGAAAGCTGACGAGTTCATCGGTCAATTTATATTTTTTCAGCGCATACTTCTTGTTCTCTAAACTATGAAACTCAGCTGGCTCCAGCGATTTTAAGTAGTCCGCCAGGGCGGTATCCTTATTGCTCACAGCAATCGTATATGGTCGTTCACCATCCTTTTCCGCTATCGTCACGTCCGCGTCTCGCTCAATCAAATATTTGACCATGCCTTGATTCCCCATCCGCGCGGCGACGGTTAGCGGGGTCGCTCGATAAGGATAGACCATATCGGGCTGATTATAATTGATGTCCGCCCCATGATCGAGTAGATAATCGAGGGTCTTATAGTCATGGTCCGACACGGCTTGGCGCAGTACAGCGCTGCCATGCAGCTTGATATCCAACCCCAGCTCATGAATGAGCGGGATGTTTTTTTTGTTGCCGTAATAGGCCTGTGCATATGCACCTGACCCGATTTGATTGAGTTTATCCAGCTCGGCGCCTTGGGCAGCGATATACCGAACGATATCTTCCTTACCATAGCGAACTGCCTTTAAAAAAGCTGGATTATGATGGACATTCAGGTTAACGCCCTGCTCGACCAGCAGCTCCACAACATCCATTCGCTGAGATATCAGCGCCAGATCAAGCGGACTTAACGTCGTATATCTGCTCAGTACGATGCCTTCCTCTATATTCCAACCAGCGGCGATTGCTTCCTGCAAAGCCGGAATGTTTCCTTTGTAGATGTGCATGGCTATTTCCGGCAGCTCTTCGAATTTACCGATATCTTTCAGAACGATCATCTATTTTCCTCCCTGCGAAATTCCTGTGTACGTATGTTCCTTCCTTAATTCAATAATTGGAATGAATTCGATGTGATCCATCGCCTGCGGCACGACTTTGAGCGGCTCCGTCGAACCGATGATTTCATCGCCTATGTCTCGGCGGCGGACAGCGTCGGGGGAGATTCCCTGAGTACAAAGATATCGAATGGAAACTTCCAGGCGGCAGCTATTTCCTCTAACGGCAGCAGCTCGTCCCTCAATTGGCCTACGCACGTTCCGTGTGTATCCAGCGTAAAAGCTAGCTTCATCCCACGTCCCCCTCTAGAAGATCTTATAAAACATAGCCCTGCTTAAATTTATCTTGTACTAGAATGCAGTTTCCCTCTTGATGAGTACCGATAATAATCTATGTGTTATGAAATCCTTTCGCACCCTTTCGACAAGAGCCATGCCTCCATAACGGCAAACGCCTGCCCTGCATTCTGTTCATAGAAGATGGCTACCTCTTGCTGATAAGCATAATTGAATCGTACATATCCGCCCAGTTCCCGGTAGAACAAAAGGCAAACATAGGGCGTTTCAATAGACAAATCGGAAGGAAAGGCCGCTTGACACATTCCCGCCAGCTCAGGCAATGACAGCCCATCCTGCACCGGAGGCAAGCGTACGAAGATATGACTCCGCGTACCCGTCCACGGTTCATAATAAACGGCTTCCTCTTGGCTACTCCCATACACCTGACGATATATTTCGTCCAGCACTTCCGCGTACAGGCCTTCATCGTCCTGCTCCCGTGCCTGCAGCGAAATCGCCTTTATACGCTCCTCATGCCGGGGCAACCACAGCAGATCGCCCGCCTGGGGATGCACGGCCAAAAAATCACCGTCCACCGTCGTGCCTATTGCGATACACTCTGCAATCTGCTGCTCGGTAATCGGGCTGTCTTCATCGTGCTCCCATAACCCGTACTCGGCAAAAGGCTGAAGTACCTCCGTATCCGGTAACTGGACATTCATCCACCCTCGGTAAGTCCCTTCGCCGAATCGCTGTAAAAACCGCAGGTAGCCCGGTGGATAAACAGCGGCCTCCTGCCTGGCAAGCTCCTGATCTTGGCCATCCGATAAAAGCTTGGGCTCAGATACGATGTACATGATCACTCCTCCTATTTTTGAGTAGATTCACTTCCGTCTACGAACCTCAATTGGCAATACTCTTAACCATTATTCCACAATTTTCAAGTGGTGACGATAGCCCCATCGTCGCTTGCCCAATACCCTTCTTCCAAATGTTATGACACGTGTCATACGGATCTCTTTACAGGTGTGAATGTTGCATCAAACGGATCGCATCTACAATAAAAACACGAGAGAATCAACAAGGAGAGAGGGAATCGGAGATGGAACAACGAAAAGACAGAATCCGCCTGCTGGACATTTTGCGGGGCTTTGCGATTCTGGGAACGCTTGGGACGAATATTTGGATCTTCGCACATGCGGGGGACCTCAACTACATTACAACATTTGATCATTCCGGTTGGTGGGGAGCGAATGACTTACTTCGCATGATCGTCTTATTCCTGGTGAACGGGAAGCTGCTAGGACTGCTGACAATCATGTTTGGCGTCGGCCTAGAAATGAAGTATCGGCAGGCTAAGCGCAAGGGAAAGCCGTGGCCTGGCGTATATTTATGGGCCGTTCTGTTTTTAATCCTTGAAGGCCTGCTGCATTTTATATTGGTCATGGAGTATGACATCTTAATGAGCTATGGAGTTACCGCAATCATTGCAGCTTTCATCGTAAAGGGCGGTGATCGGCTCATCGCCCGTACGATGAACGTAATCGGCAGCGTCTTCGCTATTACGATTCTGGCCCTCGCGGGACTGATGCTGGCGAGCGGCGCAAGCGTATCGCTGGGCAGTTTTCATGATGTCGTTGCTCTTTATCAAGAAGGCACTTGGGTGGAGCAAGTTCAATATCGGCTGGCAAACTTCCTTCCGCTGCGAATGGAGGCCATCCTCGTGATTCCGACCAATGTGTTTCTGTTCCTGCTGGGGGTTCGCTTCATGCGGGCAGGGGTATTCTCCCCGGATGAGAACGGCAAAAAGCTGCGGAGTACGCTATTCAAGCTTGGGATATTTGTCGGTGTGCCGCTCAACTTGCTCATTTTTATCCCCGGCGGCGCTTTCGATCTACCGGTGCGCTATTTATTCGCCCCGCTGATGTCCATGGGGTATATAGCAATCATGGCGAGAATGATACAATATACGAAATGGGAATGGCTATGGCGCCGTCTGGAGAACGTCGGAAAAATGTCGCTAAGCTGCTATGTGCTCCAGAACATCCTCGCATCCGCTGTTTTTTACGGCTGGGGATTGGGGCTTGCCGGCAAGCTGAATTCAGCGGCCATTATCGCCATCTGGCTGGTAATCTCCGCATTTCTGCTGGGCATGTCGTCCCTATGGCTCCGCGGCTTCAAGCTGGGACCCATGGAGACCATCCGCAAACAGGCGGTAGGTTTCTTCGAATCAAGATAGCCAAAGTTGGGGGCTTGATATGTTCTATAAGTTGTACCCGAGGGATCAGATCAAAAGTTATTTGCTCATCGATATCGTACTGACCGTATTCTTATGCTACCGGGTGTTTCGTTCGGATACGGCGCTGGGACTGTGGGGCAGTCTTTTGCTGCTCCTGCTGTTCCTTGTTTCGTTCTATGTCGCGCTATGGCGCCGGGGCGGCTGGCTATTGGCTGCCGTTCTGACGGGCCTGTTCGCGGTAGGCGTACTCGGGGTGTATACGGGGCCGAGCACCATGCTGTTCGGGGTCATTTTTGCCGACTTGCTGGGTCGGTCCAAGTCCAAGGTGCATATCGCCATCGGCTGTGCCGCCATTGCCCTATCATTCCTGCTCGTGTTCGTTTTCCGAAAGGAACCGCTGCTCGAAACGTCCAATGCCATTTACCTTCCGGTCATGATCATTCAGTCGGTATATCCGATCGTCATCTACATTAAGGAGAAAGCGAAAAGCCTGCAGGGGGAGCTGGATGAAGCCAACGAGCAGATCGCAAAGTATATCCAGCAGGAGGAGCGACAGCGAATCGCTAGGGATCTCCACGATACCTTGGGACAGACCCTCATGATGATCAAAATGAAGAGCGAGCTGGCGACGAAATGGGTGGATAAGGATTCTGCCCAAGCCAAGCGAGAGCTAAGCGAGATTCTGGATACCAGCCGAACCGCCCTGAAGCAAGTAAGAGAGCTGGTATCCGATATGAAGTTCATCTCTCTGTCGACCGAGCTGGAGCATGCAGCCAAGCTGCTCCATACGGCGGGAATATCGCTGAGCATCGAGAATCCGGAGAAGCTTCCGCTGTTATCCAGCGTAGAGGAAACGATGCTTGCGCTCTGCGTCCGGGAAGCCATGACCAACATTATCAAGCATAGCCGCGCCAAGCGGTGCACGATTATGCTGGAAACGAAGGACCATGCCTTCGGAATCCTTATCGCGGATGATGGCGTGGGGCTGGCGGGGAACAGCGACGGAAACGGCATCCCGTCGATCATGGAGCGGATGAAGACGCTGGGCGGCTCTTTCACCATCGCCCCGTCGCCTGAGGGAGGCACCAGGGTATCCTTGGACCTCCCGCTTCGCCGGCATGAAAAGGAGGATGCTTCATGATTCGAATCGTCATTGCGGAAGATCAAAAAATGCTTCGCGGCGCATTCGCCTCACTGCTTAATTTCGAAGATGACATCGAGGTCGTGGCTGAGGTGCCTGACGGGCAGCAAGCCTGGGACGCGATCCAGCAGCATCAGCCGGACGTGTGCCTGCTCGATATCGAGATGCCTCATATCAGCGGCCTGGAATTGGCCGAGTCCATACGTCAAGCAGGTCTGCCCTGCAAAATCATGATCGTGACGACCTTCGCGCGCCCGGGTTATTTGCAAAAAGCGATGGATGCGCAGGTGGAGGGCTATCTGTTAAAGGACGAGCCGATCGATTTCTTGATCGCAGCCATCCGGCGGGTCATGAAGGGCGAGCGGGTCGTGAGCACCGATCTGGCGGCCGCACTCTTCATGAAGGAAGAGAACCCGCTCAGCGAACGGGAAATCGAAATGCTTCGCTTAACCAAGGAAGGCATGACCACCGGCGAGATCAGCAAAGCCCTGTTCCTGACGAGAGGAACTGTTCGCAACTACCTCTCCTCAGCCATACAGAAGCTTGCGGCCGAATCCCGGCAGCAAGCCGTGGCAATCGCCCAGGATAAAGGATGGCTGTAAACATCCTCGGACATAGCTCACCTTGTTTATGACTTGAAGGAGGAGATCGAAATGAACGCTTTGGCTCAAACGACAACCATCATTCCATGGCAGCGGTTGACGACCGCCTATGGAAGAGGAACGGACATTCCGCGGCTCATGGAAACCGGGCAGTATGAGGAATTGGCCAACCTGATCGAGCATCAAGGGACCCTGTGGCAGACAACGCCGTGGGCCCTGCTTATACTCCTGCGCGAGCTTGCCAAGCGGACACCAGAGCAGGTCACCTCGGAGGAAGTTGAGCTGTACATGGCCATAGCCTCTGCCATAACCGTGGAGTATATGGATTCGCAGCATACGCTGGAGACGATGGACAAACTGCTGGATGAAAAGTACTTATGGCCGAAGAACGAGGAAGAAGATGAATCGCGATGGGAGGAGGAGACGCCGCCTGGCTATGAGTCGGAGGCCTTTATCAGCTATTATTACTTCAGTTATGCGCTGTTAAGGGAGGCGATCCCTCTTTTCACCGCGGTGATGAATGATAACGATAAGCTAGCCCCTGCGATTGCGGAGCTACTGCTTCTGCTTGAAGCCGAAGAGCTTTTTGAAAAATAATGAAAGCATAAAAATAACCTTTGCTAACTTCTATGTCAGCAAAGGTTATTTTTAGTTCACGTACCCCATATTTAAACCATTTTTAAACAGATCTGGCCGTTCGTTTTAACCTTGATCCGTTACGATAAAAGAAAATGGAGCAACAAGGGAGAGAACGTATGCGAGTATTGGAAATGTTGTTGGTCACATCTTGCGTTTTGGTGCTGATGGTCTCACTGTTCCGTAACACAATCAACCGGAAGATAGGGACTATAGCCGGCATCGCTTGCGGTTCACTGTTGGCCGCTCAACTGCTGTTTGAAGGCTATAGGTGGCAGATGATCCCAGTCTATATCGTCGCCGCATTGCTTGTCGCCCTCCTCTTATTCAGGCGCAGTAAGATCACGAAACCGCTGCGTTTCATGATATTAGCCCTATCTATTGTTTTGCTGGGTGGATCGGTTGCCTTATCGGTATTGCTGCCGGTTTTTCATTTACCGAAGCCTTCAGGCGAATTCAGTGTGGGAACGGAAACGTTCCATTTTATCGATACCGACCGGGAAGAAACGTTTACCGAGCAGAAGGGCGACAAACGGGAACTTATCGTTCAGGTATGGCACCCTGCCGCGGCGTCTGGTCAAAGCGGAGAGAAGAATACGGTGTTCCCTAAAGATAGAGGGCTGTTCCATACCTATATGCAAGCTTATTCCGGATATCTGGGCCTTCCCGCTCCCGCCCTCGACTACTGGAAATACAGCCGGGCCAATTCATCTATCCATACCGATTTACATCCGGCGATTAATCCGTATCCAGTGGTACTGCTGTCACACGGCATGGGGGTCGGCAGAATTTTGCATACGTCGCAGGCTGAACATCTTGCCAGCCACGGTTATATCGTATTCGCCATCGATCACACTTATAGTACCGTTGTGACCGCTTTTCCAGATAAACGTGTGACCGGTTTCTTATAAAATCCGCTGTTCTTCAATCTATCCATTCATCTCACCGCCAAATATTTAGACTCATTAATAATTCTGATACCTATTCCACATATACCGCACTTTTTCCTAGATTCTCTATAACATTCATTTCCGTCGTAGTAATGACACCGTACATCGGCGCACAAACCCCGGTAAGAAAAAAAGCCGCAGCTCCAATGCTTCATTGCTTCGGCTTTTTTCGTATCGATAAAATAACACTTTCTACGTTACGCTGCGCACGTAAAAAGTTACCTTAGTCCCTTTGCCCAACGTGCTTTTGATATGAAGTCCTGTGCCGAAGTGCCGCTTTAATCGCTGATGCGTATTGATCAAGCCGACTCCTCCTGAGCTATGATCTGCTTTCCTTTCCAATATCCGTTGCAATTGAACTTCGTCCATTCCGATCCCATTGTCTTGAACCGTTATCTCTGTAAGCGTGTCATGGACAGAAATTCGAATATGTATTTCCCCTCCGCGAGTCCGCTTCATAATGCCATGTCTTATCGCATTTTCAACCAAAGGCTGAATCGAGAGGAAAGGGATTTTTAACTCTTCGCAGTCATCAACCTCCCAAACCACCTGTAGCCGCTCATCAAACCGGACCTTTTCGATGTATAGATATGAGCGCACTAGACTTAACTCCTCTTTGATCGAAACAAGTCCATCCGTATCTTGGAATCTAAATTTATACCTCAAAAAATTGCTGAACTCATCAAGCAAATGACGCATCTTGTCCAAATTAATGTCACTTAGAGCGGTTACGGCGCTTAATGCATTGAATAAGAAATGAGGTTGGATTTGCGCTTGCAGCCATGCCGCCTCCAATCGCAATTGTTCTCGTACCGTTTGTTTAATCGTCGTTAGCGCTTCAATCCGCGATCTGATTTCTAATGCTTCCACCGGCTTTGTCACATAATCGTTTGCTCCTGCGACAAAACCGCTTTGGATATCCTTCGGCTGGCTTCTTGCGGTAAGGAGCAGCACTGGGAGCTCGGTAAGTGTATACCGCTCTCGAATTCTTCGTGTCAGCTCATATCCCGATATCTGCGGCATCATAATATCGGTAATGACCAGATCCCATTCCTTCGTGTCCAGCATAGCCAATGCTTCCTTACCGCTCGTTGCCATCGTTACATCATAATCGTCAGGCGGGAGTATGGCTTCGAGCACTTGCAGATTAACAGGATCATCATCCACAATTAATAAGAGCGGACGATCACGATTCATTGCAATAAAGGTTGTTTGTTTTTCCGCTGACGGAATGTCCTCTTTTTCCAGAACAATTGAGGCTGTTTCCTGAGTCGACACTGCCTGTAATGTTATGGATTTGAATGAGTCGGCAACATCTTCTTCCTCCTCTGCATTCAAACCCGCTAGCTTTAACGAAAATGTAAATTTCGAGCCTTCTCCTAAAACAGAGGACACCTCTAACGTACCTTGATGAAGTTCAATGAGCTGCTTGCTTATACTTAAGCCTAACCCAAAGCCGCCTTCAATCATGGTCTCACTCGCGCTGGCTTGCTCGTACGGAAGGAATAAGCGTTTCAGCATGTCCTCATCCATGCCGATCCCGGTATCAGCAATAACAACATACGCTCTTCCGTCCTCTGCCAAAGCCTGAATCGAAATGCCCCCTTCATTCGTATACTTCACGGCATTATGAAGCAAATTGAAAACGATTTGAATCACCCGGTTCTCATCCGCTATGACGGGAGGAAAATCCTCAGGAATCTGATTTACAATGTTGACAGACTTCACCTCTGCATTAAATTGCAGCATATCAATGACTCCCGTTATGATCGGCTGAATCGATATGACTTTTTTCTGTAAACGTGGGTTGCCTTCCCGCAGACTCATCACATCAATCAAATCATTTAATATGAGTGTTAGCCGACGTCCTACGGATAGTACCGTTTCGAGCTCCTTGACACTTCGATCCTGTAACAAATGTCCTTCCCTGTTCAAAACGGACTGTGACATGTTAAGGATGCTATGAAGCGGATTTTTAAATTCATGGGACGTATTCGCCAAAAATTGATCTTTATGGTCATTCACTCTTTGCAAGGTTGCGGCAATCTCCTTGGTGTTGGCATGCATGTTGAAATACCCCTTAAACCATACGGCGGCCAAGCATCCCATCGAAAAAATCAGATCAAACGGATAATGGGCAACGCTCAAAGCGCTTTCCCGCAAGATTAGCGCCCAAAGGAAATGATGGACCAGCGCAAGCATGGAAAAAAGCAGTAACAGATGGTCTTTGATACCCTTGATTACCTTTTTTACGATGGCAATGATCGTGATGATTGCTGTGGTAAAGCCCAATAGAAAATATACTTGGAAGAGCATGATCACCTGAGGCGGAGCCAAGAACAAGGTCAAGCCGGCAGTCCCAATAATCATAACATTATAAACAGGATAAACCCTGCTCCAATAAGGGAGTTCGCGATGAGTGGTACATTCCAGCAACGCATAGCATCCAATCATGAACGCCGCATTGGACAGCCGAAAATCCCAATCGCTGCCGATGTAGAATAATTGATGGAACAACTTCTCATCCGTACTCAATACACTCGAAAGGGTTACGCACAAGGTCAGCAAAGAAAAATAAAGCAGCCTCTTTTCCCTATTTCCCAGTAAAAATAAAATAAGCGCATAAACCGAATGCATCAAAAATAGGATAGCTCCCAGCGTCTGCATGGAAACGGAGAGTTTCATTTCTTTCCCAATGGCTGCTTCCGAACCGAATTTAATGGACCTGGCAATGCCGCCGCTCCGACTATCCACATAATTTGCCGCCTGAATCACCATTTCGATGACGCCGTTGTCGTCTGCCGTAAAGCTTGCAGAATAAGGCAGGTTCTTCGCCGTATATTCATCCTTCGTTTCCGCTACCCGACCGGATTTGGCAAGCAACCGGCCATTTACGTATACTTCGGATGAAGTACGCACGTTGGATACACGAATGCTATAATTCATGTCGTTCTCCGGATTTACAAGAATTCGCAGTCGATAGGTCCCAAATCCATAGGAAGTTGACTCTTCACCATGCAGAGCCTCATTCCATCCTCCCGGAACCGAAATCAGTCTGGGCTCCAGCTCCCCTGATACATCCTGCCCGCTATCATCCAGCAACCAGTGCGAGGGATAAAACTCCCACTGCCCATCAAGCAAGAGAATGCCGCCATTTTCAGCATTCCAATCACGCAAATCCAATTGCCCATTCGTAATGGACACCTGCTCTTGATGAGGCAACAATTCCATCCACAACATGCGCAGGCTCGATAGAATGACTAACAATATCCCTATTAACAAGATAATATGACTCTTTGTCATTTGGTACTTTGGTGAGTCGTTTGCCAAGAAGTATTCCACTCCTAATCCATTCTAATGTAGGCACTGCTCCATGAAAGAACAACCATTGACGACCTTCATGTCATCAATGGTTGTTTGAGTTGCTTCATTATATATCGACCAGGATGGTCAATTTCAGTAGCCTTGCAATCCGTGCTCTTACCTCGGCATGCGTCAATTGCGCAACATCCAAATAGTGTCCTACATCAGATTAGCAGCCCTATCTATACAAAAACTATACATGCTGGGCTCGGGCCTTGACCGCGATTCTATGATGGGTCCGACGATATGGCAACCAAAAAAGAGCGTTCCCCCACTCAAGGGAGTCGCTCTTTCTCGTAATCCGAATTATTTCAAGCCCAGTACCTCAAAATCATAAATCCGCGCTGCCGTATCCCCGCCTTGTGTTGCCTTCTCTACTTGAAGACGCACGTACTGTGCGGAGGTAAGTTCGATGGCATGGCGGCTGACCGCTTTCGTATTGTCTTTGACCGATACCGCATCCTTCCATTCCTTGCCGTCCGAGCTTACCTGAATGGAGAATGCCCGCGTATTGAACGCGGCCGGCTCGCCTCCGGCTTCCGCATGCTTGATCACAAATTCGCTGATCTTATGCTCGGCTCCCAAGTCCACCGTCATCGAGTGAGGCCCGTCTCCGACAGCACACCATTTGGTAGCCGTATTACCGTCCACCGCAAATTGAGGTGCTTCCTTCTCATTCACGAAGCTGGATGCTGACGTTTTCTTGCCAAGGGCAAGGTTGCCAACGCCATTCTCCGCTTCCCGTGTAACCGTGATGAGCTTCTTCCGAACCAAGTCCTCGCCAACGCTATTTTTAGCAGTTAGCGTCACTTCGTACGTTCCTTCCTCCGGATATGTCACTTTAGGATTCTGCTCCGTGCTGGACGCTGGCTGTCCACCTGGGAAGCTCCAGCTCCAGGACTCCGTTACTTCCGAGGAAATATCCGTGAATTGCACCGTTTCTCCTGGTGCGATCAGCGTTTTATCCGCTTTGAAGGCTGCAACCGGCTTCGGATATTCCGGCCAGTCAAAGCTTATCGACGATGCTTTTCCTTGTTCATAATGACGGTTCACCGGAATCACGACCATCTTGGTTGCCTGCTCTTTCAGCAGCCGCTTCATTTCCGGCACGTAATACACGGTATTCCCCGTCATGCCCATCAACTCGTACTTGCCGTCCGGATGAACCCGGTACACCTGGTAGTACATCACGTCCTCAGCCTGTTTCGGTGCCTTCCAAGACAACCGCGCATCCCCATATATTCCGTCCCGGAAGTCGTTCTCGATCACCTGAAGATCGGTCACCTGGTGCGGTTTCTTCGCCTTATCATTCACCTGCGTAACGGCCAGTTTGCCGATATTGGCCCGATAATCCGCTATGTCCGCGGCAGATTCGAATTGAAGCGAGATTCCCACGATCGTGCGGTCTTTATACTTGTTCAGCTTGACGCTTCCCTGCTTCCAATCCTGATCCGCGCCCGTGGCGGTCCACTTGCCAGGCTCGAAAAATTCATACTTATCCGGCGCATCGGAGAATGCCAAACCGATCTTTACCTTGGCGTCCTTCGCATTGTCCGCATAGACGAGCGATACTTCCGTCGTCGCTTCAACCGGGATATTCGCCTTATACAGCTTGATATGAGTAGATGAGCCTTTGCTTACGTCACCCGCCACCTGAAGCGAGCTGCCTCCGTAGTAGGATTTGCTAAAATCAAATCCAGGCTTGAGGGCTTCACCCTTGCCGCTTAGCTCCGTGATCCAGCGCCAGGTCGGCAAAATATCCTGCAGGCTCCGGTTACTCCAGTCGCTGCTCCGCATCACTTTGCCGTCCACTGCAAACATATGGCCGTTGCCGGTATTGAAATGGGTGACAAATTCGGAGTCAGTGAGCACGGTCTGGGCAACCACATCATTCGCAATCCCTCTCCAGCCAAGCGGATCGGTCCCTTCAGGCTGCGAGGTATGGGCCGGATTCATTCCAGGTCCCACCCAGAAAACCTGCTCCTTTTTCATATACTCCTCATGGGTTTCGGAGCTGTTAAACGCCCAATCCGGACGGTAAATGCCAAGGGAGGTTGTAGCTTTCTTGCCCTCCGGGAACACAACCGGCCAATTGAATTTGCCCTCGTAGCCGTTCGCCTCCACATCGATGCCAGCATATAGATCATACGGGCTGCGACCAAGCTCCGCCGCTTTAGCCGGGGAATTTAAGAACGGCGTGATGTAATCGTATTTGCCGTTCTTCTCATCCTTGTACTGCCAGCGGAAATCGATAAACATATTGTCGGAAACCGGCTGATTTCCCGCCTGGAAGAACATCTCGTTCTTATCCGTCAAGGCCCCCTGCCACTTCACCGGTCCCTCCTTGATCATGGAATCGTACCAGATCACTTCCATGCCCGGCGCTTTTTTCTGCTGAAGATACGTTAAAAATTCAGCCATCTTGGCGGCATCCTCTGGCGTTCCTCCCTGAGTTTCCTGATTGATAAACCAGCCGTCAAATCCGTAATACGTTGCAACCTCAATCAGTTTGTCTGCCACGGGGAAGGATCCGTCCTCCCGCTGCTTTAACAGATCATGCAGCCATTGGATCTTGCCTCCATGCTCGGTTTGCGGTAAGAAAACGGTTCCAAAAACAGGTACGCCATTCTTGTGAGCCGCATCGATCACATCGGCGCTTGGGGGAACGATCAATCCTTCGCCTGCCGAGCCGCCCCACATCACCAGCTTGTCGATATACTGCCAGTTACTGAACGTATAGGTATGGAACTTCTCCGAGCCTTGGGAAGGAGCTCCGCTTGTGCTTGGATACATGGAAGCAATCGATAAAACCTTCACTTCCTCCTTGGCATTGCGGTTTACCTTATTGCCCTGGATACGCTGATCTTCCAGCTTCACCGTTCCCCGGTTAAAAAGCGCATCCTTATCCTTAGACGGCGACCATTCCAGCAGCGTGTTCGGATACCAGTATGACGAGTGAGGCTGTGCTGCTTCGACTTCTCCAGCAAAACCCGTCAGGGACGCGGCCAGCACTGCCGTGCTCATCCATACCGTCATTCTGCGTTTCCACTGGGCTTTCGTTAAATAATCCGGTTTGATTCGTTTCAATGGAACAACCTCCTATGTTTATGATTTCTAGATATGACAGAGAGAAACGGCCGTGAAGATCAGCCGTTTCTACCCTCATACACTTTTTATGGATTACTTGTTTTGAGCTTTCCACTCATCAAACTGCTTTTGAGCCTCAGCGATAACTTTGTCAATTCCAGCATCCTGGAACTTTTGTTTTGCTTTTGGCAAGTATTCTTCAGGATCGATGGAGCCGGTATACAGTGCAGGAATAAATTCCTTCGCTACGTTCGTGATAGCCGCAACTTCCGTTTTTACCGGAGCCGTATCAAAGTTAAAGCCAAACGTAGGAGCTACTACAGCGGAGCTGTTAAATTTCTCGAATGCTTCCCACTTGTCCTTAGGCTCGCCTTCATGAAGGTACGTCAGGAACATATTGCCGAGCGCAAATCCAGGCATAGCATAGCTCTCTTGCATAGCAGGCATATCCTCGATGTACGGCTCTTCAAGCTTCTTGTAGTGCGTTCCTTCCAAACCGTATTGAATCATATTCCGGAGTTTCACATCTGTGTTAAGCAGGTTCAAGAACATCATCGCCCGCTCCGGATTTTTGGAGTAAGAAGAAATCGCCATCATTGAGCCTGCTGCGGAGCTGGTGTAAATGACAGGATCATGCATCGGTCTCGTCACAATGTCATATTTCGCGTTTCTGGACCAGCCGAGCTCTGCGTATGGCTGGGTAATCTCGCGGTCCACGAGCCATTTGCCGGTTTTGATGTTATCAATGCCATCCAGTGTCGCTACATCCTCGCGCACATAACCCGCTTTATAGTATTTGCGCATCGTGGTCAGAGCCGATTTCAGTTCAGGTGAATCCAACAGGTTCACAAATTTAAAGTCTTTGGTGTCAAGGTACATACCGATCGGAATTTCATCACCAAGCGGGAAATCAACCGGCAAGTACGGCTTAAAGCCTTTCGGTACAGCAAGCGGTGTAATATCTGCAGGCTCGCTCTCTTTAATCGTTTTCAGAAGCGGCTCGAGATCCTCAAGCGTCGTTACATTGGAAATGTCCAGGTTGTACTTATCCAGATACTTCTTATTGAAGCGCCATACAAACTGTTGTGCCAATTCCTTGTTGGCCGGGATGCCATAGTTCACGCCGTTGACCTTCGTACCTTCCAAGAAACGAGGATCCAGCGTTTCCTTAATGCCTTTTCCATATTGATCAAGCAGGTCATTCAACGGCTTAAACGCGCCCTTTGCTGCATTTGGGAGATAATCGAACGCCCATGAGCTAGTGAAGGCGATGTCGTAATTCTCACCGGAGCTTGTAATAACCTGCATCCGCTGGCTGTAATCGCCCCAGTCGATCATACTGATCTCGATCGTTGCATTGATTTTTTCCGTCAGATATTTATTGATCTCCTCTTGAACCACGGGAAGATCCTTCTGGTTCGGCCCGATCATGTACATTTTCAGTTTGACCGGATCCAGCTTGGATACATCGACTGTACCGTCGCTTTGAACGGCTGCCCCTTCCTTCGAGGGTTCGCTCGACTTAGTGCCTTCCTTGCTGCCACAAGCCGACAATACGACCGTCAGCAGAAGCACAAGAGCAAGGGACAGTATAGAAACCTTTTTCTTAAACATGTGTTTTTCCCCCTGTATCACTTAATGGTTAACGCTATATTGACACCGCTTACACACATGAGACATCAAAGCCGGATTTCTCCGGCAGTGTGCGATGCGGGTACAACCTTATGAAATTATGCTTGAAATTATCCTTTAACCGAGCCTACGGTCAGGCCCTGGACAAAATATCGTTGGAAGAACGGATACGCCATAACAATCGGCAGTGTCGCCAATACGACCATCGCCATCCTCACCGTCTCTGTCGGCAGGCCAGCTGCTGCATCGAATGAACCGATATTTTGCGCATTCTGCGTCAGAAAGTCCATGTTCTTCTCGATCTTCATGAGCATGAACTGCAGCGGAGGCGTTGCCTGCGGATTGTTATAATACAGCAAGGCGTTAAACCAGTCGTTCCAGTACCCTAAAGAGCTGAACAAACCAATTGTGGCAATCCCCGGCAGCGAGACCGGCATCACGATTCGGATAAAGGTCAGAAATTCGCCGGCGCCATCGATTTTGGCGGACTCAATAATTTCATCCGGAATCGTCGTTTGGAAAAAGGTCCTCATGACAATGATGGAGAACGCACTCAAGGATAAAGGAAATATCAACGCCCAGATTGTGTTTTGCAGATGCAGAAACTGGGTCATCACGATATAACCAGGTACCATACCACCTGAGAACAGCATGGTAAAGAATGCAAGGAAGCTGAAAAAGCCTCTAAATTCAAAGTTTCGACGGGACAATGCATAGGCATAAGTCGTAACCAAAGCCAGACTCACCAGCGTCCCCAGTACCGTGACCAGGAGCGTTAAGCTGAATGAGGATAGCAATTCGCCTCCCGTTTCGAAAATATATTCATACGCTGCCGTACTGAACTGACTCGGCAGCAGCCTAAAACCTTCCAAGACCAGCGTCTGTTCATCCGTCAAGGAAATAATAATAACAAATAGAAACGGAAAGATACAGGAGAACGAGAAAATGCCGATCACGATATTGAAAATCGTATTCCACAATGGGGAGATGGCGTTGTAGTCTCTCTTCTTTGAACGCTTTGCCGGCGGATTCGCGGTTTGCGTGGATAGCTGCGGCATTATAGGTACACCTCCCTCGGATTAGAAGATCGCATGATCTTTTTCAATTTTACGGACGATATAGTTAGCGACCAGAATCAGAATCAATCCTACAAGTGATTGGTACAAGCCCGCCGCCGTACTCATTCCGATATCTCCCATATTGATGAGTCCACGGTAAACGAAGGTATCGATAACATTCGTGACCGGATACAAGGCGCCCGAATCCTTCGGAAGCTGATAGAACAATCCGAAATCGGAACGGAAGATGCCCCCGATTGCCAATATGGTCAGTATGATCATCAGCGGTTTCAACAGCGGAATCGTTATGTATCGCACCTGCTTCCACTTGGTGGCTCCGTCGATGACAGCCGCTTCATAATAAGACTTGTCGATCCCTGTAATAGCGGCCAGGTAAATCACGCTGTTGTAGCCCACGCCTTTCCAGATGCCGACAAAAACGAGAATGAAGGGCCAATACTTCGCTTCTGAATACCAACTGATCGGATCTCCTCCGAAATAGGTAATGATTTGATTCAGCGTCCCTTTGTCCACACTCAGGAAGGTGAACGCAAAATAACTGATAATAACCCACGACAAAAAATGCGGCAAAAACATGCCGGTCTGATATACCTTGGCCGTCCGCTTGTTGACAAGCTCGCTTAGCATGATCGCAAAGCCCACTGCAAAGACCAGACCCAGGATGATAAAAGCCAGGTTGTATAGGATTGTATTTCTCGTAATGATATAGGCATCATTGGTTGTAAACAGATACTCGAAGTTTTTGAACCCTACCCATTCGCTGTTGAACACGCTGGCGAAAAAGCCGTCCGGACTTATACGGAAGTCCTTAAAAGCGAGAACGGTGCCGAACATAGGCAAGTAAGCAAAGATAAGAAACCAGATGGTTCCGGGCAGTATCATCAGCAGCATAAACCGGTTGCGTATTACCTTTTTGATGAACCCCGACATGAGCACTCCTCCTCTTCCCTGTTAAATACAAGTGATGCGACTGTTGTAGAAGATCCCCCATGATCTTTGTCGATGCGGCTATTCTATCACTCGCCCTTTAACTACTATCATTGTGCCAAGTAAGCGCTATCGTGCTCAAGTTGAAAAATACTAGAACGGGATGGATAAATTAAAGAATCCCCCAAAAACAGCAAAGAACAGGCCAAAAGGTTATCCACCCTGAGCCTGTCGCTAATGGTTTACTGTTCATTTAGATCCGATACATGGACCTCATTTCGGTTGGAGATACGCCCGTATATTTTTTGAACTGCCTGTAAAAGTACGAGCTGTCCGTATAACCTACGCTGAACGCAATATCCGCCGTCTTCTGATCCGTATGTAAGAGGAGCTGCGTTGCTTTCTCGATGCGGTACTGATTCAAATAATCCGAGAAGCTTGCGCCGACCTCCTGTTGAAAAAGCTGCCCCAAATAATTCGGATGCATCTGCAGCCGCTGACTGAGCGTCTTCAGAGAAAGCTCTTCCGGATAATGATGCTGCACCTGTTCCACAAGAAACGAGACATGCAGGCTATAGCCCTGATCCGCTTCTTGCAGGCGCGCTAGACTGCGCTCGACGATACACCATACATGATTTCGGAGACCCTGGAGCGTATTAATCCGGTGCATTGGGGTAAATATCTCGCTGTAATCGGGGTTTTTCTCCATATCCTTCGCCGCGATCATCAGTTGGACTGCCGCATTCAAGCAGGTTCCCCGGGGTACCGTCTGCTCCCCACTGCCATCGCCGAGAACGGACTCGATATAAGCCTGCAAGGAGGGAACGTCTCCTTCGATCAGCAGCTTTGCGAACGTGTCGGGACGAGCGGACGGCGAAGAAGCCTGAACGGTCTCCGGTTCCGCAGGCGGACTGTAAAGGGTCATGTCATCTCCGGCAATCAGGCAGGCGTTGAAATGGCCCTTCGCTTTCCTGTAGCTCTCCTGAATATCTTTGAAATCATTGAGTCCCGCATTCCCTTCGGAGCACCACATGCGCAAGCCAGTCAGCTCTCGCAGCTTAGCCATGGCATTTCTCATGCCCTCCCGTGCTGCATCTCTCCGTTCATTCATCGCGACCGACATCATGACGATGTCGTCATCTGCATCGGGAAAGCAAATTACCTCATGATCTCCCCCAAGCTCTTCCGAAAAAGCCCGGCAATATTCATCGGCTAGGCTGGTTAAGCGATAAAGCTGGGATACCGGGCGTTCGTCGGATATGAGCCGCAAAACATAAACCTGGTAAGACACATAATTCAGCGGAATGCCGAGAAGTTCGGCTCTTTGTTTTAATTCCGAGCTTTTAATTTCGCCGTTGACCCATCGCTGCAAAATATTGCTTCGAAGGATCTTCCAATCCTCCTCGGAGCGAAACCGTTTCAACTCCTCGCGCTCCCAATCGCCGCGGATATGCTTAATGGTGGCTTCCAGCTCCTCGATGTTGATCGGCTTCAAAATGTAATTCTGAATGCCGAGCGTGATCCCCACCTTCACATATTCAAATTCTTCGTACCCGCTCAGCACAATAAATTTGGTGCGGGGATGCATTTCTTTAACCTTCTTGATAAGCTCGAGCCCGTTCATTCTTGGCATCATAATATCCGTGATCAGCAAATCCACCGGCTCGTCCCTCAACCGCTCAAGCGCTTGTAACCCATCGTTGGCCGAACCTGTTACGTGCAGGTCGTAATTCTGCCAATCCACAATGGTGGCCAAGCCCTGAGCAATCAAAGGCTCGTCATCAACAAAAAATACCTTCCTCATGTCGTCTCCCCCTTGCGAAGCATCGGTATTTCCATCCGGACCTCGGTTCCCTGTCCTTCCGTGCTGTTTATGGTCACTCCGTAATCATTTCCGTAATTCAGCACGATTCGTTCATGCACGTTCATCAGCCCGATCGAACGGTAACCTTTGTCGGGAGGCTGGAGGACCTTATCCAGCGTGCCGCGGATTTGGGTCAGCTTTTCCTCCGGTATGCCCGTTCCATTGTCCGATACGATGATCACGACCCGGTCCCCTGCCCCATGAGCTCGGACTGAAATTTTATTGTTGTCTTCCAGCGGACGAAATCCGTGAACGATATAGTTCTCCACGATCGGCTGGACCAGTAGCTTGATAATGCTGACATTTTGGATTTCCGAATCCACCTCGATTTCCGTCTCCAGCCGTCCGTCATAGCGAATGCGGAACAAGTCGAGATAAACGGAACACATGTCGATTTCCTCTTCAACGGTAACCACCGTGCTTTTTTTCACCATGTTCTTGAACATGACCGACAAGCTGTATATCATTTGACCCACTTCCTTCGCCCCCACGAAATACGCCTTCATGCGTATCGATTCGAGCGTATTATATAGAAAATGGGGGTTAATCTGGGATTGCAGGGCAACCAGCTCCGCGTTTTTTTGCTTGATTTCCGAGGTATACATTTTATCGATATATTGCTCCAAACGGTCGCCCATGTCATTAAACCGGCGGGAAATCTGCTGAAGCTCGTCTTCGCCGGACATCTGAATGCGCGTCGACAGATCCCCTTCGCCGATCCGGTTCATCGAGCGGATAATCCGTTGCACTTTTTTGGAGAACTTGCGAACGATCGTAAACGTAATCGCGAAACTAGCCGCCATAAACACAAAGGTGACCAGGATCAGTCCGGTTCTTAAACTCTCTGTGCTTTCTTCGATCAGGGATTGCGACACAATTCCCACCACCGACAGGCCCGCATTGCCGACATTTAATATGTTTACTTTGGAGGGTTCATCCAGCTCCACCCAGTCCCCGGCTTTTTCCTGCTCCAGGTGGTAGGGATAGGTTTGGCCGTAGTACTCATCCTCCGAATCGTAAATCACGGTTCCCTGTGCGTTCAATACTAGAATTCGGCCTTTTACTGAAGCACGGCTCTCCAGCCAGGATGAAATTTGCCGAGCGTCGAACTCCACATTCATCATCCCCACCCGATTCAGCGTCCACGGATCCTTCAGCTCTCTCGAATAGGAATACGATCTTGGACTGGAACCTCCGGACGAACCCGAGGACTCGTTTTGAGGCATGGTATCCCAGCTGTGCTGCTCCCGGCGGGCGAACCAGGTCTCCCACTTGTTCTTGGAACCCGCTTCATTGTTCAACTGCTGGTTGGTCCGGCTGATATGCATATAAAAATTGTTCGGATAGCTGTAGATTGACACACTTCTGGCGCTTGACTCCTGCTCCAGATAATTTTTCAGCAAGGTATTGAAAGACCTTAAACGCTGCTCCCCTGTCCTTGTGTACAAATCCAGCCGGTATTTCAGGTAACTCTCATATTCATGGTTCAAAAAATAGATCAGCTCATCGCTCAGCGTGGCATCTCCGTATATCTGCTGAAATATATTCTGTATCCCCTCATACTGCCGACTCAAATAAATATTCAGAACATGCGCGGATTTGAGATTCGCATCGGTCTGTTCACGGAGTATACGCTGCGTCTGGTATTGATAAACCAGAGTTGCCGCAATCGCGAACAGCACGATCATGACGGTTGAATACAGCACAACGATTTTGTTGAACATTTTTCGCTTTAGATGATTTAAATAGAATTGGCGCAGTTTGAAAATATGAAACACACCCTGTTCTATAATGGTCACTTCGGCACCCAGTGTACACCCTTTCCGTAAACCCGGCAATTGAAATTTGCATCGTTATGAAGCTCAAAGAAATACATCGCGCCCTTTCCGAAGCCCTCCAATCCTGAACTCCGTTCATGCAACCGGACGGTGCATCATCGTTTTCCTAGCGCGGCATGACGGACGGTGCAGGAAATGAGAAACGACATCCGTTCGTCCTGACCGAACGCATAAACGGAAATACTAAACTACGATTTGGAATGGAACGGAACGGAATGGGACAAGTCAGCACACTGCATTTATGATATCGACGAGCAGAGGAATGCCCTTCTATATGTTGAATATGTATATGGACCTAAATTATAAATGAAACCGAGGATATGAGGGATGAAACTTCAATTACTTTATCATGAATATCTGAATCTAAAATTCAATAGAGGATTGCCGTCCGTTCCATTGGACGGCTTTGAATATGGACTTCTTGAGGAAGATGGCGCTGAATTGTTCTTTGTCGAACGTAAAGATGAGGCCTTTGTTGAGTGGGCGTACGAATTACAGCCCCGAGATCCCCATTATGTTGTGAGCCCGGACTGGAAACCTGTGCTCTCGGCATTTTTTAACCATCTGGACGTCTATGACGAACTCGTGCTCTTTTACCTGTTATTTACGATCAACAAGACGACATCCATCGTAAGGACCAATCCATTCCTTGCCATGAATGATTTTATGAAGAACTACTGCTTTTTTCAGTTGGCTCAGTTGACGGATGCCTCCGGGTTGAACGAGGAGCAGAGGCAGCAATTAAGGGACTTCTTTTTCTTTTTCTACCTGTATGCTCACCCGGTTAATGAGGAGACGCTCTACGCCTTTTCATTCAACGGGCAAGATTTGATTCATACGAAAACCAATATCCTTATGGAGCATTATTTTACTGTATATCACGATTACTATAGCGAGAATCTCGACAAGCATAGAGACCAACTGTTCATCGTTCCTCATGAAATTCATGCCTGCAAGGATCTCACGCTGGAGCTGTTAAGGTCCATCGAGGGTAAATCACCCAAGCTAATCATGCCTTCCGAAGAGGGTTTAGACGTACTATTACAGCTGATCAATAACGTTGATGATTTGATTCATATGAACGCCGAGAATAAAACAACGTTATTCGGTATTATGAAAGACTTTCTCTCGGACAATCGTCTGAACCCCTATAGACAGCATTGTTTCCGTATGCTGCTCCAGAATTACGTTTGTTATATCCTTTATTTTAAGTTTGATGAAATTGATGATCTGGTCGATTACTTTAAAGGCACTCCGGTATGGTGCGAAGCGATCATCAATTACATTTTTACTGATGCCATCTTTATTCAGAAGATGATGAGGCAGAACCAGATCGATATAACCAAGTATCCGAACGTGATCGAATTCTTCAATGAGGAAGCCCGAAGGATTTACCTGTAAGCCAATGTATGGCCATCCCGCAAGGAATGGCCATAATGCGCCGTCTTCATCCCAACTGGATCTTGATGACCGTTGCGCTCATTCATATAAACCCGAAATAATGGGGCCCAACCAAAAAAATGGTACCTATCCTTCTGAATATGAAATTCGATAGAATTAAGATGTCTCCATTGTAAGCGTTTTCCTTTATTCGCATATGCTGGGGAATTCATTTATCTTAAGGGAGGGTATTTATGAAGCGATCACAAACTTCGGAAAAGCGGTATAGGCAAAGGGTATTGAGCTTATTCTTGGCGGTCGTGATGCTGGCTAGCATCGGCCTATTGCCGACTTCGAAGGTTCAGGCTGCTGAGACTGCTGGAACCACCATAACCTCGATGTCTTACTTTTCAGCTGCAGACGGGCCTGTCATCACCAAATCAGGGGTTGGCCAGGCAAGCTACGGTTTTGTCATGCCGATATTCAACGGAGGCTCTGCCACCTGGAATGATGTTGCCCAGGACCTGGGAGTAAAGGTGAAAGTAAATGGCAGCTGGGTCGATATCGACAGTGTCGGCAGCTTTGTCTATAACCAGAACTGGGGGCACTGGAACGACGGCGGCTTTACCGGCTATTGGTTCACGCTCTCCACAACAACCGAAATTCAGCTGTACTCCAAAGCCAATGAGGTCAAGCTTGAATATTCACTAGTCTTTCAAAACATCAACAAAACAACCATCACCGCGATGACCCCGACCCAAGGACCGCAAATTACAGCAGGGTTTACGGGCGGTGCCGGCTTTACCTATCCTATTTTCAACAATGATCCGGCCATAACCTATGCGGCCGTAGCAGATGATTTGAAAGTGTATGTGAAGCCTGTAAACAGCAGCCAGTGGATCGATATCGACAACAATGCAGCCAGCGGCTGGATCTATGATCAAAATTTTGGCCAATTCACTGACGGAGGAGGCGGCTACTGGTTTAATGTAACGGAATCGATTAACGTCAAATTAGAATCAAAGACCTCTTCGGCTAACATCGTCTATACCATCTCCTTTAATGAGCCCGTAAGAAACTCTTATGTCCTTACGCCTTATGAAGGAACGACCTTTACAGCCGATGCGAGCGGCGCTATCGGCATCCCGTTGCCTAAGATTGATGGGGGTGCGCCAATCGGCACGGAGCTTGGCAATTTCGTATACCAGATTAACATCAACGGGCAATGGGTGGATCTGGATAACTCAAGTCAGAGCGGATTCGTTTACTCCGCTAATGGCTACAATAACATGTCCGCTGCCAACCAGTGGGGATATTGGGCGGACCATATCTATGGCCTGTGGTTCCAGCCGATCCAGGTGGATATGCAGATCCGTATCGGCTATCCACTAAATGGACAGGCAGGTGGAAGTGTGGGCAGCAATTTCGTCAACTATACCCTGATTGGCAACCCAGATGCTCCCCGGCCGGATGTAACCGATCAGGAGGATATTCCGATCGGAACGCCAAACGACCCAGCCATCGAGGGTATGAATCTCATCTGGCAAGATGAATTTAATGGAACCGCGCTCGATCAGAGCAAATGGAATTATGAAACAGGTTATTATCTCAATGACGATCCCAATACATGGGGTTGGGGCAATTCGGAGCTGCAGCATTATACCGATCGTGCACAAAATGTTTTTGTACAGGACGGAAAACTTAATATCAAGGCTTTGAACGAGCCAAAATCCTTCCCGCAGGATCCAAGTCGGTATGCACAATACTCCTCCGGCAAGATTAACACCAAAGATCATTTTTCCCTCAAGTACGGCCGAGTGGACTTCCGAGCAAAGCTGCCTACAGGCAACGGCATCTGGCCTGCGCTCTGGATGCTTCCCCAGGATAATGTGTATGGAACATGGGCATCATCCGGTGAAATCGACGTGATGGAAGCAAAAGGACGCTTGCCAGGCTCGACGAGCGGCGCCGTACACTTTGGGGGACAATGGCCGACGAACCGGTATCTTTCCGGTGAATATCACTTCCCTGAAGGGCAAACCTTTGCCAATGACTATCATGTTTATTCCGTAGTCTGGGAAGAGGACAACATTAAATGGTATGTGGATGGCAAGTTCTTCTTTAAAGTGACCCGGGATCAATGGTATTCCGCAGCGGCGCCGAACAATCCAAATGCGCCTTTCGATCAGCCGTTCTACCTCATTATGAATCTAGCGATCGGCGGGACCTTTGATGGCGGCCGGACCCCGGATCCGTCCGATATCCCTGCAACGATGCAGGTAGACTATGTGCGTGTGTATAAAGAAGGGGAAGGCGGCGGCCAGAATCCAGGAAACGTGCCGGTTACCGGCGTAACAGTGAGTCCGACCACGACACAGGTCGAAGTCGGGCAGCGTGTTCAATTAAATGCCAGCGTGGCACCGTCCAATGCAACGAATAAGCAGGTCACCTGGTCCGTTTCCGGTTCCAGCGTCGCTTCCGTGAGTCCGAACGGTCTCGTGACCGGACTCGCTCAGGGTACAACAACCGTCACGGCGAAGACCGCTGACGGCAATAAAGCAGCCAACGCCACGATCACCGTTGTACCGGCATCATCCACCGTGATCGTCATCGGCGATGAGGTGAAGGGCCTGAAGAAGATCGGCGATGACTTGCTGTTCTATGTCAATGGCGCAACCTTTGCCGATTTACATTATAAGATCAATAATGGCGGGCAGTTAAACGTAGCCATGGCTCCAACGGGGAACGGTAACTATACCTACCCTGTCAACAACCTGAAGCATGGGGATACCGTCGAGTACTTCTTTACCTATAACCCGGGGCAAGGAGCACTGGACACCCCTTGGAAGACGTATGTTCATGGGGTCACGCAAGGAACACCGGAGTAAACCGGGTAAGCCCGGACGATCATGTAAGTGGTTGAAATACCGATGCCTGCTCCGGGTTGCAAGAGTGCAATGTGAAATAAATCAGGGCAAACAGAAGGCCGTCGACATCATCGACGGCCTTGCTTCAGTGGATCAGCTATCGTTGATTCTCCTTTAGCTGAATCAATGGTCTTAATATTTTTTGCATGTCGCTTCAATATTACGACTGAACACTCGCTGCTTTACTCGCCTGTCTTGAATGTAAGATTTTCATGGCGTATCTTGCTATAGGCTGTGCGACCAACATTTCAATCCAGAACGCTACACCAAAGTTTCGAGGCCAGGTATGGAGGAAATTTTTAAACGGATCCAGACTTATGTGTTTCGTACCAACCATAGGGCCAATAATTGAGAGCAATAGAGATAATATCGTTACATTTAGTACGATATTTAATAGTACTCTTGCATTAAATCCATCGGTCTGTCCCACAAATTTTAGCATCACCTTACCAACGATCGGGCCTGCAATTAGCTTTACGCATAACACGACGATGACCCACATAATAGGAATCACTTTTAGACCATCCATGTAAACTTCTTTACTAAAGCCGCGTTCCAATCCCATAATAATCGGCGCGATCGTGTTTACTGAAATAATCGATATGATCAATAAAAATAATATACCCTCTTTTCCGTTTCTAGGCAGTCTTGTCTCTACGTATTTCTGGTTTGCCATTCCCTATCATCACCCCTTCATATAAATGGTTCACCGTGTTATTTTAGCGATTTAGGATCTTCTTCATAAGTGAACATTTTGTGAATATTTTTGCCTGACTAATCATTCGGTCATCAAGCGCTTTACACCATCATGCCGTTCAATTTCCGATATACCGATTGATTATAACCCCAAATCCCATTACGATTACTTATAAGATACTTGTCCTGAGAGTCATAGCTATCCTCAAAATAGAAAAAGCACATGGACTATATGCCGCGTAAAACGGGAAGCCTTCTGAACGTTTGACGCGGCTGTTTATAAATACGTACATTACGTCCCATACTTAGGTATATCAACGGGTGAGAGGATTGACATCTAACCGACTCGTTCAGCAAGGGAGAGAACAGACGCATGGAAAAGGAATTCATACTGACACACAAGCTGTTGACCCTGCTCGATTCCGAATATCGCTGGTTCACCCTTGCCGAGATTGAAGAGCAGCTTGGCGTATCGGACAAAACGATCCGTAAAATTATCGATGAAGCCAAGCAGGAGCTTCCTCCTTCGATTCATTTTGAAATCTCGCGGGGGAAGGGTGTCATTCTCCATTACGATAAACGAAATGTCGCGATTGGCGAGGTCATCTCTTCCATGTACAGGCAGAGAACCTTCTACCAGCTGCTCGATGTGCTTTTTGCCGAGGGAGGGCGCTACTCGCTGGATGAGCTGGCCGACAAGTTGTATATGAGCTCTTCCTCGCTGAAAAAGCTGATCATCCGGCTGAACAACCATGAATTGAAGCGATACCATTTGCGCATTGCGTATTCCATGCCAGAGGTCAAAGGCAGTGAAATCAGTATTCGTTATTTCTACTGGAAATCGTTTTACGATGCCTATGAATTCTCAGGCTGGCCATTTGCCGACATAGACCAAGCCCAGATCCATGAATACATTACGGCGATCGAGTCGGAGAATGACATCGTGTATTTCCTCAACGCCAAGCGGAGCTTGTCGTTTCTGGCGGCGATCATGATTACCCGAGTGCTGCAGGGCAAATATGCGGATGTTCGGAGCGGGCCATATGACTGGGAGAACCGTATGCTTCACTCCTCTGTTGCCGCATTGGCCAGAGCGCTGGAGCAGCGGTACGCCATTCACTTACCGCTGGACGAAATCCGGTTTCTGCAGGCCATGTTCAGCTTGGGCCAATACAATTATTATGATGAAGCGAAAGTCAGCGCGATGATTTCGAGGGAAAAAGCGAATCTCGTGCAAATCGGGGAGGAAAAATATCAAGTTATCAATCATTTTCTCATGCTGGCGCTTGCCGCGTTCCCTGCCATTGATATGAACGACCGGTTTATCTGGGAAATCGGAGATTTCTTTGAGAAGCTCCGGCTGGAAAATGCGCTTCCCGATCTGATCGCCATCTCGGCAAGCGGCCTGACGGAATATGTCCAAAGGGATTGCCGCCCCATGTACCAGATCGTTAAGAGCTGCATGCAGGAATGGAGCCAGCGCTACCCGGGTATTCAGTATAACGACTACCATCTGACGAAGCTGACGCTGTTGATCAGCTCCAGCCTGCGCTATAACAGCAAAAAGGCTTTCTTGCTGATTGGCGAGGAATTCTCCATCCGCCATTACGTCGCCAAGCTCATCAAGAATGAAATCGGTGACGAGCTGATCATCAACACCTCCATTATGGAGGGGCTTACCGATGAAATGATTCAGAAGCACGGCATCGATTTCGTGATCAGCACGTTTCCCGTCGAGCTGCATACGGTGCCCGTGGTCATTATTTCAACGATACCGACCAAACGGGATTTAGAAAATATCCGCAAGGAATTAATGCAACCATGAGACTCATGGTTGCATTTTTCCGTTAAGCTCCGTAATATTCTGGTCTTGGTTATCCCTTCGATTCTGACTATGATGAAGACAGATCAAGAATAAAGCGCTTTCTTAAGAGGGAGGCCAGTAAGCAGGAGGAGCAAGATGAGCATACATTTGGGAGCACAACAGGGAGATATCGCAGAACGCGTGCTGCTGCCCGGCGATCCGCTACGGGCAAAGTTTGTGGCAGAGCACTTTTTGGAGGAGGTATATTGTTACAACGAAGTGAGAGGCATGTACGGGTACACCGGCCTTTATAAAGGAGTTCCCGTTTCTGTCCAAGGTACGGGAATGGGCAACCCGACCATGAGCATATATGCGACGGAGCTGATTCAGGATTACGGAGTCAAAAAGCTGATCCGCATCGGTACTTGCGGCGCCATGCAAAAAGAGCTTCAGGTCCGCGACATCGTACTGGCCCAAGCCGTATCCTCGGACAGCAATCTGATGGAAAAAATATTTCATGGCTGCAATTACGCGCCAACCGCCGATTACGGCATGTTAAGCAAAGCCCATCAACTGACTCAGGAGAAACAGGTAAATGTCTTTGTCGGCAATATTTATAATTCCGATGAATTTTATAGGGAAACTTTGGACCGTCTTCATAAATTCATGGACTTCGGTGTGCTCGCGGTCGAGATGGAGAGTGCTGCTCTATACACGCTGGCTGCTAAATACGGCGTCAGGGCCCTGTCCATATTGACGGTAGGTAGTCATCTGCTGACCAATGAACGCTCGTCTCATCAAGACAGCGAGCAGTCCTTCCACGACATGGTCGAGGTCGCGCTCCATACCATCTTAGCAGACGAATAGTCTTCCGTAGGATTGCTTGTATTACAAACTATGCTCTAGGGGGAAAAATCAATGGGAATCAAACGCGGATTTAAATATGATTTTTCGTTGTTGGCCATTTTGTTGATCCCGATCGGGATCGCAATCAACTTTGTCGGTGCACAAATCATACTGCTGCTCAAGCTGCCGATTTACCTGAACACCATCGGGACGATTCTGACGGCCATGATCGCCGGTCCTTGGGTCGGTATGATTACGGGGGCCAGCACCAATCTTGTTGTCGGCATAACGAACCCGGTCTCGTTCGCATTTACGCCTGTACAAATGGCCGTCGGTCTGGTGGTCGGCCTGCTCTCCATGAGAGGCATGTATACGAAGCTGTGGAAAGTGATCTTGTCTTCATTCGCTGTCGTACTGACCGTTCTTATCGTGGCCTCTCCGATCCAGGTGTTGATGTTTGGCGGAGCGACCGGCAACTCTTCGGATGCCGTGGTTGCTACATTCCTGGCCTCCGGTCAGCAGATCTGGACAGCGGTATTCTCAACCAAAATCCTGGTGGAAAGCGTCGACAAAATCATCAGCAACGTCATTGCCTTTGTCATCGTGATGAAGATGTCCCCAAGATACTTGTCCAAGCTCAATTACGGTGCAGCTTTTATCAAAAAGAAATGACGTGTAGTCCACAATGGATACGCTTTCATAAAGGAGGGGTTCTTGTGAATAACGAACGGTCCTTGTTGAGCCGTCTCTATCCAACAACCAAGTTTATGATTACCATCGCTTTATGTTTGGCCGCATTTATCGTGCCCGGCTACGGGTTCAGCTACGCCGTTCTACCGATTTGCATGGTGCTGGCCTACTTCGCCGGCAGCTTTAAGGAGTTCTCCAATCTGGCGATCAAGGCTCTGCTGATGATTGTTGTGTTCATCTTTATCCTGCAGAGCTTCTTCTATCCCGGCAACGATATTCTGTGGAGCTGGAGCATCTTCTCCATCAAGCGGGAAGGACTTGAGTTCGCCCTGTTCCTAACATCCAAAATCGTGGCGGTGGCATCAGCCTTCATTCTGTTCTTCCGCATCACCAAGGTCAAGGATTTGGTCCATTCCCTGGAACAGATCGGCCTGCCGTCCAAAGTAACCTATGTCATCTTGTCCACCTTGCAGCTCATTCCGGAGATGAAAAAACTGACTCACGTCATCATGGATGCCCAAAAAACACGAGGCGTTGAAACCGAAGGCAAGCTGCTTGTCCGCATGAAGGCCTTCCTGCCGACCCTAAGTCCGCTCATTCTCGGATCCGTGGCTAGCACGGAAGAACGGGTACTGACGCTGGAGTCGAGAGCCTTCTCGGCCAATGTCAAAAAAAGCAGCATCTACAAACTGGAGAAAACAAAGCATGACCGGCTGGTTCGAATTCTGCTGGTCGTACTGCTTGCTATCTTAATCGTCTGGAGAGTTGCGCTATGAGTATCATTACGATCAAGAATCTATCCTACCAATATCCGATCAGCGAGTCCGATGCACTAAAGAACGTGAATGTGACGATCGAAAGAGGCAAGCTGTATGCGTTGATTGGGGCCAACGGAGGCGGAAAAACGACCCTGTGCAACGTCATTCGCGGGTTTATCCCCCACTTTTATAAGGGAGATCTGCGCGGCGAGGTGCTGATTGAAGGCAAGGATATCCGCGAATGGGAAATGGGCGAGCTCTCCCAAAAAATCGGCTATGTGTTCCAGAATCCTTTTACACAGATCAGCGGCGTGAAGGATAACGTGTTTGAAGAGATTGCATTTGGCCTTGAAAATCTGGGCATGGAGCCCGCACTTATCCGGGAGAAGGTGGGTCAGGTCATCAACATGCTGGAGATCGATTATTTGCGGGACAAAAACCCGTTCGAGCTCTCCGGCGGCCAGAAGCAGCGGGTTGCGCTCGCCTCCATCATCGTCATGGAGCCGGATGTGCTGGTCATTGACGAGCCGACCTCGCAGCTTGATCCGAAGGGAACGGAAGAAGTGTTCAAGATTATCGAGCTGATGAAGAAAAAGGGGAAAACCATCATACTCGTCGAACATAAAATTGAGCTGATTGCTGAATATGCCGACGATGTCATCCTGCTGAGCGAGGGTGAAGTAGCTATGCAAGGCAGCTCGCAGGAGATTCTTACCGATGAGCGTGCCCTGGCATTCGGAGCCGCGCTCCCCCAATATTCGCTGTTCGGCCTGGACATGCGCAAACGGGGGATGGAACTCGGTAGCATCCCCTTAACGGAAAAAGAAGCCCTCGAGGCCGTGCAGACATGGATGAAGAAGGGGGTTAACGCATGAGCTTTCTGACTTTGACGAATGTTTCCTATGCCTATCCGAACGGCTACAAAGCGGTGGACGGCGTCAACATGTCCTTTCAAAAGGGGGAATCCGTTGCTATTGTCGGCCAGAACGGGGCAGGTAAAACGACCACCGTCAAGATGATGAACGGGCTGCTCAAGCCTTCCGAGGGGGATGTCGTCATCGACGGCTGGAATACGCAGGATTATACCACCGCGCAAATATCGCGGAAGGTCGGCTACGTGTTCCAAAACCCGGATGACCAGATCTTTCATAACGATGTGTACAGCGAGATTGAATTCGGCCCCCGCAAGCTGGGCCTTCCGGAGGAACAGGTCAAGGCTAACGTCATGAAAGCGGCGGAGCTGGCAGGCGTCGTTCCGTTTCTTAAGGACAATCCGTACAATTTACCCTATTCCATGCGTAAATTCGTAACGATTGCTTCCGTCATTGCGATGGATTCCAGCGTCATCATCCTGGATGAGCCGACGGCAGGTCAGGATCTTCCAGCCATGGCCCGGCTCGCCCATCTGATCGAGGCTTTAAACCAGGAAGGAAAAACCATCATCACCATCACGCATGATATGGAGTTTGTCGTGAACAACTTCCAGCGGGTCATCGTCATGGCGAACCGTCGGGTTATTGCGGATGACGACAAGCGGGCCATCTTCTGGAATCTGGATGTGCTGGAGCAGGCGATGCTGAAGCAGCCGCATATCAGCAGGCTCAGCCACTCCCTGGATATCGGCCATAACATTCTGGCGATACCGGAGCTTACGGACGAGCTTGCCAAGCATAAATGAGGGAATAAGGGGGTGACAACGATATGGAGCAGGAGCAGGTTAAACACATCCTCTTGGATGTGGATACCGGCGTGGATGATGCCCTGGCGCTCATCTTTGCCGTAAAGTCCAATAAGCTGCATATAGAAGGCATTACAACGGTATTCGGCAATGTGGACGTAAAGCAGGCGACGAAGAATACGCTCCAGGTGCTGGAATTGGCGCAGCCCCGGTACGAAATTCCCGTTGCCATGGGAGCGGATGCCCCTTTGTTTCGCCCTCGCCGGGAGAACGTAACCGCCATTCATGGAGCAAACGGCCTGGCCGGATATGAACTGCCGGAAGCGCGGCAATCGCCGGTGAACGAGAGGGCATCCGATTTCATCGTGCGGAAGGTGCGGGAACAGGCGCATGACATTACGCTGGTCTTCACCGGCAGGCTGACCAATTTGGCGGTGGCACTCGCCAAGGACCCGTCGATCGCGCAGAAAGCCAAGCTGGTGCTGATGGGAGGCGCCATCAAGGTGCCGGGCAATATAACGCCTGTATCTGAAGCCAACATTCACGGCGATCCCGAAGCGGCGCACCGGGTGTTCGAGTCCGGGATTCCGATTACGATGGTGGGCCTGGACGTGACCGGAAAGGCCAAGTTCGGCGAGGCTCATTATCAACAGCTTATGAGCGGCTTCACGGATGAACAGGCAGAGTTAAAAGCTTTCATGCAGCATATATTCACCTTCAGCTTTGAGGCAAGCGACCGTTTGAACGAGGGCAGATACCGGCTGATGCATGATCCGCTGGCACTGGCTTTCGTTGAGGATGCTTCCCTTGTGGAGACGGAGGATTATTACGTATATATTGAGACAAAAGGACAAATATCTTCCGGCGCAACGCTGGTCGACTTCAGACGTCCACAGTCACGGACCAATGCCTCTGTCTGCATACAGGTCCGTGAAGAGGCATTCTTGCAGCATTATATCCGAACGGTGCTGTCATAACCGTCAGAGAAAGGAGGAACATGATTGATGCATCGAATCGTATTGGATGTGGATACGGGCGTTGACGACGCTTTGGCGATTGCCTACGCTGTCCGATCCTCGGCTCTTGATATTCTAGGGATAACGACCTGTTTCGGAAACGTACCGGTGGAGGATGCGACACGAAATACGCTCCATGTATTGGAACGGCTTGGTGCAACCGGGATTCCTGTCGCCATGGGGGAAGCCGCCCCCTTGTTCCATCCCTCGATGAAGTCGTATCCCGTCCAGTTTCATGGCGAGAATGGACTCGGCAACTTGGCATTCCCCGATCCGGCAGCTAAGCCGGTCTCAACGTCGGCCGCTGCCTTTATGGTGGATCAGATCCGGCGATATCCGAAGCAGGTAACACTGATCTGCGTCGGCCCGTTGACCAATCTGGCTGCGGCCATTCTGCAGGCGCCGGAGATATCGTCACTGGTCCGTCAGATTATCGTGATGGGCGGAGCCGTGGGCGTGTCGGGCAACCGCCGAATGCATGCGGAAGCGAATGTATGCTCCGATCCGGAAGCGGCCCAACTCGTCTTCCAATCCGGAGCTCCGATTACGCTGGTCGGACTGGATGTGACTATGCAGACCGAGCTCAGTCTAAAGGATATTCAGCGCTGGAGAGACCTGGATTCGGATCTAACCAGCTTCTTGGCCGATGTAACTACCTACTATATCGGAGGCTACCGGGAAGCCTATGGCGACCGGACAGGCTGCGCCCTGCATGATCCGCTTGCAGTAGCCGTCGCGATCGACCCGAGCCTGGTCGAGGTTCAGCCGATGGTGCTCCAGGTGGATCTGGAAGGCATCCACTCCTATGGCAGAACCATTGCCGATCTGCGTCCGCGTTGTACCGACCAGCCGAACGTTAACGTCTGCATCGGCGTCGACGCCAAGCGGTTTCAGGAACACTTTATGGAGACCTTGATGAGATAAGCTGCGGCATTAGGAGTGAACGGCGGGTGCGTTCGCTCCTCTTTATGTTCCCCTCGCTGCTCTTTCCTCCCACTTCGCCCTCAAACCCTTCAAATCCTCGATAAAGAACCTTAGCAAATTGGGCCTTCTTCTTACCGCCAGTGGATGATAGGTAAAGCCCATCGGTGTGCCCTGGAATTCATGCCAACTCCCCCGCAGCTCCTTGACGGTGGCTTTCTCCTTCTAGGGGAATAATCCTTCGACTACGACATTGCCAAAGCCAAATAGTACGAGCGGCTGCTTCTGAAGGAGCTGCGCCTGCAAATGCGGAAGACATGCCGCTCGGGTTGCAGGCTTATCGTAAGCGCGGATTGGCCGTCGCTTCAGCAAATAGGTGACGTAAACTGAGTGGATATCGATGCCCGCTTCCCTCATGCCGAGTTGGAGGGTTTCCCTGGTCCCGCACAGGAACTCGTTTCCTTCCCTGTCCTCCCGGGCTCCCGGATTATCCAGGATCATCATCAGCGAGCCTTGCGGATTACCTTCCCCCCAGATGACACGATTCCGCTGTTTGCACAATTCGCAGCGTTCACAATGCTGCATATCTTCGGGCGCTCGCTCTTCTGGCAAGATGACGCAGGGATGATTCGTTTCCGTAGACATACCATTCCTTCCTTTCTGTCGCATGCAATGGTTCCATTATGCCCACCCCAAGTAAAAACTTGCCGTCGCGTATGATACGTCAAAGCCGTATTGTTTTTTAAGACTACCATCCATCTCATTATTCCTTTCACCGAAGGATGGTCCAGTAATGGTGCCCCCATCCCCCGGTACGGGCAATCATCAGTGCTTTTATCAGTTTCTATAGTGGGGAAGAATTTCAGAATGGGACGTTATATCTCTCCAAAAAGTTGGTTGAGAAAATGAATGCAGCGTTGCAGGATGGCTGGTTTATTCTTAACATCAATCTTCCCATTAATCGAATTCAAATATAACTACATCTCCACCGAATAAATAAAAGCGCCTTGCAGACCGATCTGCGAAGGCGCTTCTGAACATTTACTCGGATCGATATTAAACTATATTATTTCTTCAACCATAATGCCGGTACGTTCGTTGGCTCCCAGCCCACCATCGAGGTATGTGCTTGAAGGCACTGATATGCTGCCCCGCCGTAAGTCACTTCGTCCCCGATCTTATATGATACACCCGGGGCCCAAGCCGACGGCTGTGACGAATCGGAATCCGTAGTTACCGTTACAGCATTGCTTGCTGCAGACCGATTACCTGCGGCGTCTGTCGCTTTAACTGTGAACGTATAGGTTGTATTGGGTGTCAAGCCGGTGATCGTTGCCGAAGTATTCGTGACGGTGACCGCTAACGAGCTTCCTTGGTATACTTCATAAGCTGTTACGCCTACATTGTCAGTAGAAGCACCCCAGCTAAGCGATACGCTTGTGCCAGTTTTACCTGTGGTCGTTACATTGCTAGGTGCGCTCGGGGCTTGCGTATCGCTACCACCGCCACCACCACCTGCCGCTAGCACAGCAGCGTGGGCATCAACAATGCCATACCCATACTGATTCGTGCTTCCGGCAGGCTGCGCCGTATTCCTGAGAATATCTCTGGCCGCAGCAGGAGTAAGACTCGGATTGACCGATCTCATTAATCCTAGTACGCCTGCCACATGAGGGGTTGCCATCGAGGTGCCGGACATGGTTGTATATTGACCGTTTGGATATGTGCTGTATATGTTCGATCCCGGAGCCATCACATCAAGACCCGTTCCATAATTCGAGAAGCTCGAACGCGTTCTGCTTGATGTAACGGAGCCCACCGCAATTGAGCCGCTGTAAGCTGCCGGATAAGAGATGCTTGGAAGTCCATCATTACCGGTAGCTGCCACTACGATTGTGCCAAGGCCAACCGCTGTTTGGATCGCCTCATCCATCCCGCGATCATAGCCGCCGCCGCCCAGCGACATGTTGATGACATCAGCTCTAATATTCGCGGCGTGAAGAATACCTTGTTGAATGCCATACATCGAACCTGAGCCGCTGTCGCTAAGCACTTTAACCGGAACCAAAGTCGCGTTCTGCATGACGCCTGACACCGATCCATAGCTGGCGATCGTTCCCGCAACATGCGTGCCGTGCCCATGACGATCGATTGTGGTACTGCCTACAAAGCTCCGACCCAGGCTGGTGTTCACCAGATTACTCAAGCTCGCATGGTTGCTGTCAATTCCCGTGTCAAGCACGCCAATTCGAACTGAGCTAGATCCGGTCGTAATCCCCCAGGCTTGCTGAACCCTAATCATGTCATAATGCCAACGCTGATTGTTGTGAATCGCTTGAACTGAAACTTCTTCCAGAGCTGCGGTTTCAAGCGCGTACACTTTGCGATTTTCAGAGATATACCGAACTTCGAGACCGAGGTCATCCAACGTTGTCTGCAATGCTTCTTTGGCGGAATCGATGGACTTGTAGTCATTTACAGAGTACTCGACCAAATATACCAATCCCATTTGTTCTATCGCCGCAGCCCTGACATCGGTATCTAGCTGCTGCACCGAGAAGGTGCCCATATCCTGTCCGAACAGTGAATCGGCAATAGTAAAACCGCTCTTCGTAAGGGAACCCGATTTCATCAATGTATGATCTGCGCTTTGAATCGAATTTACATCGGGCGGTTCCGCAATCGACACGACGAGTTGACCTTCAATATAATCCGTCGAGTGACCCTGAGCGGAGCTTCCAAACGATACCCCTGTAAAGAGGCCTGCCACTAAAAAAATGGCGACTAAAATCGAAATTGCATACTTCCTCATCATTAAAATCCCCTCCAAGGAACAAATATGAGCCAGTCGTCTGGTTTCTTGATTTCCTCGTTTTCCTTGATCCCCCCTTCTTAACATCATAAATATGGGGAGGGCGCTGAATAAATCACCCTTTTTTTACCAATTAATACTTTTACATCTTTTTTTGGCAAATATTTAAGAAAATCCCCATTTCATCTTGCCCGTAATGCCTTGACCTAACTGCGTGTCGTTGATCGTTGGTCTACAACTTGCCTGTGTGATGTATGGAGTCAGGAGGACGGGCCTATCAGCGAAAAAAAAGCGAAAGGAGCTAGCAGTTACCAGCCCATTTCGCCTTTTGCACTTATGTATGAAATGCTTATACCCTACACTTTACCCATTCTCACCCAATCCCTGCGGTCTTTTCGATCAATCGTGGTTGACTGAATGATACAAGGGAAGATTATCCGAGAACAAATCCGAATTGTCCTTAAGCATTTCAGTTATGATGTTCGCCACCTTAGCGGCATCACAGACCCTTACAACGGCATCGCCAAGTCGCCCTTTATGCATGGCACCTTGGCCTTCAAGCACCTCATCGACTTTCCAAAAATGCTCTGACCACGACAACCCGCAATGTCTGCGGGAAGGTACAGGAATTTCTGTTCCGTCCGGTAACACCGTGTACAGCATCTCGTGGTCATCCGTTAACCTGCCCGGTATGTCCACCCACTCTTCGACTCCATGAATAAAGGTGTTGCGCTTTAAATCGACCCCAACTAACAAGATGGTCGCCCTTCGGTCGAGCAGCTTCCCCCAGGCAGAACCTCTAGCGCATGGCGTATCGAAACGATGATCGTCATTTGTAAACGCTATAGAATCCTGGCCTAATGCCGCCACCGAATGAGTAGGGTGCAGCGAACGCACCACACCAGGCCGTTTGCGAAAAAGTTCAGGCAATATCCCGACACAGGAAGATGACTGATCTACGTAAAATTTCGGATTATCTGCATTGATGTAAGACCACGTATGAGTGGGTAACACCAGCAGCCCATCTTTCATATAGGCTGTCAACGCATCCAGAACTGTGTCCGCACCACCCTCGACCGGTCCCATACTCTTCATCGAAGAATGGACCAACAACGTCCCTTTGCTGTCAATACCCAGCTGCTCTAATTGCTTCATTAAGCTTTCCATCGTGTGCATGTTCCTTCCCCTCCTCCGGCCCATTATATCAAAACTTGCTTTACTTATGGTAAGGTTCACCGCGCTGTCTGTATCGGCAAGTTTTTAATTGCCTTCATGGCGTTAGACCATACACACTTCCCCCTCAATGAATAACCTAGCGAATAGATCTACTCTCGATATTCTTCTTTCTCCCATCTTGAATGAATCGAGGTTGCCCATGGTAAATTCCTATACTAAAACCCAAATCCGCAAAATTACCCGCCGCTTTGGCCTGATCTCGTTGAGTTCAGACTCGATTGGGTCCCTTTACCGAAAAAACGCTGTCATCCAGGTACAAACGGAAAGTGGAACCTATGCTCTAAAGCCTTTTTTTCGAAGTTTGCTCCTCCGCTCGAATACAATTCAGCAAATAAAAACAACTGCAGACTATATGCAACTCTTGATAAATAGCGGCTTTAGCTATATGCCTAAATGGCTAACGAGCAATTCCGGAACGTTATGGACTTTAAACCAAGGAAGGCCCTTTTATATGTCCCCATGGATAAAAGGAAGGAAATTAGAAAAACAAGAAGATTTTGAAGAACTTGGCCGGGCCCTTGCCACCCTGCATCAAATATCCAGTCATTTCCCTCACGCTAAAGGGCCTTTCACTTTTAAACAAATCCAACTATGGCAAAGCCAAGACCGCCTCTTTCGCAGGCGAATGGCAAAAGCAATACAAACGAATGAACCGAACCGCAAATGGTACAAACAATACGGAAAATCCTGTAACCGACTTTCGGAGCGGGCCTGGACCGACTTAAGGAGTCCGGAGATTGTAGACCTCTTGGAGAAGGAACGGGCCCGTACCGCGTTGATACACAACGATATTACTTCGCCTAATGTCATTATTTCTGATGAGGGCCAGCTTTTCATCATCGATTGGGACCACATGAAGGTTGGCTCCCTCTATGTTGATGTAGCAAAGTCCCTTATGAATACGACTCAATATAATCCAGATTTCAATCTATCGTTGTTAAAAGGGTATGAAGAAATCTATCCTTTAGACAGGATCGAGCGCAAATTGATTTCTTCCTTATATGGATTGCCTCAGGAAGCTTGGCACGCCACTCGATTCCCTAATCGCCCGAGAAGCCGTAAAATGTTAGACATTATGGAACAAACATGGCTTCTCCGATTGAAAGCAATGGATTTATTAGCTGACTGGACAAATCAATAAAGGGAAGTGAGGATTAGGACGTCCAATAGCACTGACTCGATCCCACGGTACCTTCGTCGATGCTCTACCCCACTCGAATAATTCTCTTATCCAAATCGCTGCGTTTTGTACCACTTGGCTTTTCGCCCCGTCATTTTGTCTACGACGAAAGAATAGAGCGCGCGCAGGGAAATCAGCAGAAACAGCTGGGCATACGTGAAATACGATAGGCAGGACAGAATAAAGTTTTGGATCGTGCTCTGTCCGACATCGGTTGCCAGCGCCAGATTGATCTGCAGCACAAATAGGTAATACATCAATCCCCAGGCAACCATCAGATAGACGTATACATCATCGGCAAACTGGAACGGTGACACCACATCCGGATTGAACAGGGCAATCACCCAGTAGGCCAAGTTGACAACGATGATGATATCCGACACGATAATGGAAAGCAGAAACCAGAAATAACTCGCCGCGTAGTACAGCACTTGCAGCTTAATCCGCCAGCTTGACCGATTGAACAAATGATGGATGTTCTCAATCACCACAGAAAAATTCCCTTTGGCCCATCGTTCCCGCTGCTTCAAGTACACGCTGAGCTGCTCCGGTTCCTGCTGATAAGCTTCCGCCTGGGGAGCCAGGGCGATCAGTTGCCCCCTGGTCATAATCTCGAACGAGATGGCCGTATCCTCTGTAATGGCCTCCGTATCCCAGCCGCCGATCTCGCGCATCAGATCCGTTTTTACAATAAAATTCGTCCCTGGAATCGTCCCCAGCTTGAACAGCTCCCACAATCCGGTATGATAGATTCGCTGCGCGGTGACCAGTTCGAGATTAATGCATTTGGAGAGGAAATTCTGCCCGCGGTTTCTGGCCTTGTTCCGTCCAAATACCGCTCCATAGGTTTCAGGGTCTTCCATCGCTTTTTCAATCAAAAAGTACAATGAGTTCCGCTCCGGTGCCGCATCCGCATCAAAAATACAAATCCACTCGTTCTTGGCATACTCCAGCGCATCATTAAGCGCACCCGATTTGCCACCCGTTCCTGTACGTTCAAAAATCATAAAATCCCGGTCGCGATACGCTTCCTCGCTCTTCAAAGCCTTCAATTTTCCGGCCGTATCATCACTGCAGTTATCCGCAATGACAATGAGCTGCACCATATCCTTCGGGTAATTCAGCCGTAAAATATTTTCCGCCGTTGCCGCGATAACCAATTCTTCATTGTGCGCCGGCACCATGACGGTTACCTTTGGGAAAAGCTCCATCTCATCCACATCGGGAATGTTCCATTCCCTGCGGCTCTGCCTGAAAATAAAACGAACCGCTCCCCCCATAATCAGGATCGACTCGAACACGGCAGCCCAAATGCTAATAATACAAAATATTAATAATAAGTCAGCCACGGATCTTCCTCCGGTCGTATTTTCGCTGTACACGAACTCGAAGGGCCATCGTTGCAATGAACAGACCCAGCGCCGCAAGGGTAAACATCAGGCTGACGATTTTGCATAGCGGGACAAACCATTCCGTATAAGACATCTCTTCCTCCTTCTGCCGCTAACTAAATAAATTGGCAATGGTTTATATATATTCTCCGATCAAATCGGTCTCCGTATTGCGTTCGAGCGCGGCAATGACCGCATCCGCATCTTCATATTTACTGAACTGCTCCTTAGCAAACACCAACGCTCCTGCACGGATCACCAGCTTCAGCTCCCCGCCTTTCCGGTCCTGAAACGGCATGTCCATCAGCGCGTGCTTGATCCGGTCCGTCAATGCCTTTAAATACTCCTGGTTCGTCATGGGGAGCAGCAAGATAAAACGCCCCTCGTCAAGGCCGAACTTGTAATCCTCGTACCGAATATGATTCCGTATCCCTTCCGATAAGGAAGCGAGCAGCCGAGCATAGCCTTGGGAACCAAGGGATTCCCGCACCATCGGCAGAAATTCAATTTTAAACATGGCCAGGCAAAAGGTATACGCATCCGCATAACGATTGGCCAGATTCGACTGCTTGACCAGCGTTTCCTTAAAGGCTTCTTTATTGCCTAGCGAGGTAGCCAAATCCACTTCCGGATTCTTTCGCTGTAGCTCCTCAAGCCGCTCCATCAGCCGCTTGTTGCGAATCAGCCCGGCTTTGATAAATGTGGCCACGGCCACATTGGCTGGCAGCAGCCAGAGCCAGGAGATGGACAGCACATCGACCTCGGCATACGTCGTAAGCCATACAAAATAAGCAACGATATAAACAAAAATACAAACAACCGAGACCCCGGGGGGGACCAAGAAACCGAGCAGCAGAGCCGCAAGGCATCCGATGCTGAGTCCCAGTTCAAGCAGCGTAAATGATGTGTCTCTAAAAACATTAATATAGACCAACAACTCCTGCAGGACCGCTATACCGATCAGCAGTACGTACCCCCAGACCATGCGCTGGATCAATCTTTTATTTTCCATGTCCACCTCGATCAAAAGCATATTCCCCTAATAAAGGAAGCAAGTTATCAAAAATATGCGTATTTTTTCCGAATACATATCCTCCGGGATAACGAGCATCTTTTCCCTTGAGAGTCTGCATGCGTTTGTACAGCTTTGCTGCAGGTGGCCTGTCATCCCTTTGAATAGCATACATAATTGCAAGCCCATACACCGAAGAAGACTCGTAATTCACCACAGCCGTTCGATCAGCGCGTCGATACTGTCCGGCTACTTTCCCCGTCCGCTTAAACTCTTGCTTCAGGAATGTAAGCAGCGGCTCTTGGCCCCTTTCCGTTTCCCCGGCATGCAAAGCGACTAACAGCTGATCAATTAAATTCGCATTTGCATCATATGTATATTCCCCGGTCACCACATTGAAGGACTTGGGGTAGAACACGCCGTCATCCGGCATTTCCTGCAGAAGGGCATAATATCGATTGTATGTTTCCATATCCAGTAGTCCTTCTTGCAGGAGTCCTTTTAATGCCGGGAGATCCACATAGGCAAGACTTAGCGTGTCAGGCAATTCCTGACTGGAGAAATCGAAGAAATCCACCAGATACCCGTTTTTCTGTGACCGGCTTAACAAGGTTTCCGCGAGATCCCTGGCCGTCGTCTTCCATTCGGAGTGGCCCTTCCATATCCGGGCACCCTCGAGCAGAGCCCCGATAATCCGCAAATCGTCGCCAAGCGCGTTCGTGCTAACGTCCGCCCCTCCCTCGGGATTTAGTTTCCACACAATATAATGGCCATCCGCTATAAAATAACGGGTTAATAGGTCATAACTCTTCTCAAATGCGACAAGGTCACGACTTTCCAGCGCCGCCTGCATCCAAAAGCCGAGGGACTCGGAGAGTGCCTCTCGTCCTGCTGCCAATTCAGGATGGATTGACGGGGCTTCCTGCAAATAGGTAGCCAGTGTGCCATTCGGGTTGGTCATATTCATCGTAATAAAACGTTTTGTTGAAATATCCCCCTTAGCTTGGATCAAACATCCCCCGATCCCCAAAGCTGCGCTTAACAATATACTGAGGCCTATCCACAAGACTTTACGTCCGCTTCGCCATTCCAAGCCGCCCAACCTCCGTTCACCCAGGAGTAACACCCTTATACCAAAAGGCATCTGCACCCGAGGGTTCTCACCCCCTCGCGAATTGTATCATTCCATTCTGTACAAAAACTGTACAGGTTAGGAATTTGTTAAGCGAAACGACTGGATTGAAAAAAAAGAAAGGAGCATGCCGCGGCAGCTCCTTCCTCACTCATAACCGTTTATTTTCAATTTAATGCTGAGTTTGTTTAATAACAAAAGCTCGTCTCTCAAGCCGTAATCCAAATTTCGGCTGTCTAGTGATTCTCCTGCTCAACTCAACGGATCGTCCAACATAGCGTCAATGACTTTCAGTATCCTCTTCTGCTCATTTTCACTTCTGCTTCGGAGCCTGTTCACAATTTCTGCGAGTGTAGACTCGCTGGCCTCTCCGCTCACAGGCTGGATATAATTAAAAAACTCCACCATCGAAAGGTTGAGCGCATTCGTAATTTTATCCAATACCACAACGGAACATACTTTTTCGGAACGCTCCAGCTTACCAATATACGTTTCGTGCACCTCAGCCTTACTTGCAAGTTCCTCCTGGCTTAATCCACGTAGTTTTCGGAAGTGCCGAATGCCTTCCCCTACCATCTTCATCAAATCACTCACAACGATCACCCTAAGCAAACCATAGTTGTTAGTGGCTTCTCAAGGCGTGCTCGATTCGCTTATCCGGCATGAACCAAATTACGGCAACAAGTACGAAAAAGAAGCCGGATATCCAAACACTCACATAAGCGGTCAAGGCCGCAGTCAAGTAGAGTAAAGGAGATAGTTTTCCCTTCCAATCTTTTCCTATCGCTCCGATGAATGAGGAATCGCCGGAATGCTGGTTCATAATCATGCGCTGAAGCAGCCAGTACGAGAACGCCGCTAGCAATAAAATAATCCCGTACAGCGCCGTTGGAGTGGGTGCAAAATAGCTTTCCCCCATCCAAGCTGTCGTGAACGGCACAAGGGATAGCCAGAATAAGAGCAGCAAGTTGAGCCACATCAACCGTCCATTCATCGTTCGAACCATATGCAGCAGATGATGATGATTGTTCCAGTAGATACCGACATATACGAAACTGAAAATATAACTAATAATTTTTGGTCCAAGTTCAACTAGCGCATGCCAGTCATGGCCTTCCGGCACTTTGAATTCCAGCACCATGATCGTAATAATAATGGCCAACACGCCATCGCTGAATGCTTCCATCCGATTCGCTTTCAAAGCACCTTTTCCCCTCGCTTCATATTATCCCAGGCGTCCTCTGCCATTCCTGGTTCGCTACCACTCTTTATAATTTCCATCTAAAGCGGGGAGCCATACCTATACAGTTCTTGTGATTTCAAAATGAAATTCAAATTTCTCAAATCGATTTCTGAGATCATCCTCGTGTGGGATCCACTCCGAATCACTCCATAAAGACATGCTTATGAGTTCCGACAGCTTATCTACGGCTTGTTCCGGCTTTCGAAGTTTTTCGACTTGATATTCAAATTTGCCAAATTTCTCCCCACAGGTTGGCCTCCCTGAATTGTTACTTACTAAGGCTTATTCCCTGCTTCCTCCATAGCTTCAATAATTCCATCATCTACGTTCATCTTGGAAAGATGCTCGGACATCTCAATGTACGTCTCTTATTTTCATTATAGAGATCGTTTGTCCAGAGTCTACCTACTTTTCACCTGAATTTTGGAAATGACCTTGAACGGCTCCACATCCCTCTGCAACACTCTCCAACTTTCCACAACATTATTTTTCGCCGTCACTTATGATAAGGTCCCAGATTCATTCCCTGAACGATCTACTCCGTATAGCGCATTCATGTGCTCAATATGGGCCGCACCCCAATCATTCAATGCCTGTAACACCGTACTTAAACCTTTGCCGTAATCCGAAATCGAGTATTCTACTTTCGGAGGGATTTGGTTATAAACCTCACGATGAACGATATCGTTATACTCAAGTTCTCTTAATTGTTGAGTAAGCATCTTTTTGTTTATATCTGGTATTGCTTTTTGAAGCTCGCTGAATCTCATTGTGCCGTTCGAAATAAGCTGAAGCAGAATGACTGATTTCCATTTTCCCACTAAGATATCCAAGGCTGATTCAAATTTACAATACTCTTTCATTGAACTTCCCCATTTCCCTTTGCCTGGTTAGGTAACTTTTTGTTTACTATGTTTAGATAAAGTGCCTACTTCCTTAAATCGAATACCAATGTCTATTATACCTTTAGAGGATGTTGATAAAGTAGTCAGGAGGTTGGCACCATTCATGAATATCGCAATATGGATCATTCAAGGGCTTGCAGCACTAGGTTTTGTCTACTCAGGGTGGTTGAAGGCATTTCAGTATGAAAAAGCCAAAGAGTCTTGGGTTTGGGTAAAAGACGTTTCAAAAGAGTTCGTCGTCTTTATCGGGCTAGCAGAATTGTTCGGGGCACTTGGAATCATTCTGCCCCAAGCGTTGAATATTGCACCTGTATTGACGCCAATTGCTGCAACCGGACTTGCCGCAGTCGTTCTTTTCGGCGCCCTATACCATGTTTCACGTAAAGAATATAGAGAAATCGGCGTGAACATTGTCTTCTTCGCGTTAACTGTATTTGTTGCGATCAGTCGTTTTTAAGCGGTTTAAAGGTATTTCAGCAGGTTGTTTAAAATGACGGCATATCCGTTAGCAAACATATGGATCCCGTCGATGGCGTATTCCTTTTTTAAGTTACCCTCGCTATCCGTCAGTCCTTCATTTACGTCAATAAATGTATATCCGTGCTTCACCGCAAGCTGCTCAACCGCTTGGTTGGCTTTCCGGATGGCCTCATTCGTCCGATTCTGGAACACCTCATCCATCGAAGCTCTGGGCACGAAAGGAAATTCAGCCTTGGCATTTACGGGATAATACGCCATGACGTACACCTTGCAATCCGGTAGCCTTTCGGCAATTCGAGTCAAAATTTCGTCATAGTTTGCCAGTAAGTTTTCCAATATATAATCAGGCGCGCTGATATCGTTGGTACCGATGTTGATAAAAATTTGAGAAGGCTCCAGTTCGAAAATGCATGTCTCCAGCGACGCTATCAATTCCGCCGTCACGTAGCCGGCAATGCCGCGATTATATATGCAGTATCGGTGTTCCAGCGTTTGCTGCAGCTCGTTAATCGAAAAAAATTCCATCAGTGACGAGCCGATCAATAGAATAGAATATGCAAAAACATGTCTTCTAAAAAATCGGAAAGCACTGATCTCTGAAATTGCCCTAGACTCTGGGTTTGTCAACGATGCACAATTTTGCAGTATGTTCAAGCGGGCAACTGGTATGACCCCGACAAAATATCGTGAGCAGGTTAGCGCTAATACCTCGTATAATAATAAGATTAAGAAGACCCCAACCTAAACTGGTTGGGGCCTTCTTTCACCTTAATGTAACGATGTGGAGCAAGAAATAATGAGGCGTGCTCAGCGGCTGGATAAGGAAAGGATCGGCTGAAAAATAAGGGCGTTAAGAGCAGCTCGCCGCCGATCACGAATAGCCCCCTTGGGCCTTCCAAAAGGGCTGTTCCTTTCTACTTCGGTTACGGTGATTCGCCTTCTGCCGCAGCAGCTCCGGGTGGCTTCATCAAGCCTTGAACGGCGCCGAGAAACGGGCGTATGGACTTGATCATGCCGTATCCCATCCTCACGACCGGGACAAATCTTTGAATCATGCCGAACAGGCGTATGCCGCCGCCCAACGCACCGCCGAGCGATCCCGCAGCAGCGCCGCCAAGCCCGCCGATGCCGCCTAATCCCCCGAACAGCGAGCCTATCATCGGCAGAAAGGCCGATACCTGGACGTCGGGCTTGCGGGAGCGGGAACGGACGGAAGGCTTGCGCGCGCCGCTTCGCCGGCTCCCGGAACGGCTGCCCGAAGCATGGGAGCCCGCTCTGCGCTGCTTAGGCCGGGAGCCTTGCTTCCGCGGCTGAGCTCCGGTGCTGGCCAGCGTCAAGCCACTGCTGTTGGCGTCGGTAATGTAGCCAACGTAGGTCTTTCCGCTGTGCAGGGTGATACATACCGGCTGACCCTGCAGCCGCTTGACCCGTGCGAGCACCTCTTTGGATTGTTCCATGGAAGTTCACCTCGCTCACTGGTTATGGTTCATTGTACGCTAGGGGCGGACTGCCTGCTTGTGCGAATGCAGCATGCACATAAGCCCTCCTCGCTGCGCCAACGCCTTTTTCCCCGTGTCGCCTTCATTCTCACCCAAGGATGGGTTGCTTTTATTAATTGAAATATTGATGAATCATAAGTAATAATGAGATTATGCTTAAAATCAATGATAAAGGAGTTAACCATCACTTACGGTACAACTTCATGGCTGGTTACTGCTTAGTAATTTCATTGCAGCATAGTACACACATAACCGGAGGTATACATGTATGAGTAAACATGATGCAGAGTATTATATATCCAAGCTTGGGCTTGAACCCCATCCAGAGGGCGGATATTACAAAAGAACGTTTGAATCTGAGGAAAAAACTTCAGATCAAAAATTGTCCGCTTCCTTTGAGGGAACAAGACTGCTTTATACAAGCATCTACTTTTTATTAGGCTCAAATGACCTCTCCCATTTCCATCGTTTGAAATCCGATGAACTATGGTATTATCACGCTGGAGGTCCATTAACAGTACATGTTATTGATGAGAATGGAGAATATAAGGAGTTTAAATTAGGAATAAACTTGGATAAAGGAGAAGTCCCGCAAGTGTTAGTCCCAAAAAATTGTATCTTTGGTTCATCTGTTAAGGATCAAGATACCTTCTCATTAGTAGGGTGCATGGTTTCACCTGGTTTTGAGTTTCGGGACTTTGAGTTATTTACACAGGACGAGCTCTTTGCTAAATACCCACAGCATAAAGATGTCATCATGAAGTTAGCCTATGAAGTGATTCCAGTTTAGTTTTAAATAGCCAGTCGGTGATATTCTATCGGCGACTGGCTATTTAGTTTCGCATGAATATATAGAATCCGTCCTACAATATTTAATCCTACATCAACTATTTATATAGATCATCATCGCTATTTGTACGATTGTCTGACAATTATACGAGAGTGTTAGTATTGTCCTAGAAGACCTTTCTTCATGGCAGTTTTTTCGCAGCGATGAAATACAACGAGCCCAGCAATTAGATATACCAGCGAATTTAGTCCCCACCCCATGCCCAACAAAACGTCTTTTCAAGCCTGCTGAGGGATCTTCTGAAAAAACCTGCCGCTACTTGTGGTACGGTTCATCTTAACGGCACGGCTAAAATTGCGAGAGGAGCTGCCACGGCAGCTCCTTCGTTATTTTCATTGAAATATTGAGCTAACCTATCTGGTAACGGCTTCCTTATGCCAACATGTTAAATTCGCTTGCAGTTTAACTTAATGCGTTGGCTTCAGCCCATTTACTACCCCCATCGCTCTAATGGATTTCAGCAGCAAGAGCCCGATCTATCGCAAAGTATCCGACATTCCCCCTACATCAACGAGCATTACGTGTTGCCGCCTCGAGTATGCACTGTCGTGGTTGCCGGGTCGACACCGCCCGTCAGGCCTTTACTTGGACTCAATACGACCCAGCGGGATGGCGCTATTTTCCAGAGCCGCACGAGCTGCCGGCCAGCTGGAATCGTCGAGGTCGAGCACATTTCGAAGGTAGGCCAACGTGAGCTGCTGAATGAGGGCGACTCGTTCGGGGCTCTCGTCCGTCGTCTCCGCGACGCTGTAACCGGGAATCCCGCCGAGCGAGTGCTCTGCCCCGAAGAGAGTGAGCAGGCTCTTGCTGCCCGAGCTCAGGAAGTACGGGTCCGTGAACCAGTCCGGCCCCCGAGTGGACAGTTGAGACCGGTCATGGTCCCCCGCTACCACGAGGGTCGGCGTGCTCATGTCCGCGAAGCTCGGGTTCATGAAGGGGAAGTGCTCGGCTGCGAACGGAGACAAGTCAGCTCCGCCCCGGCCAGTCGTGGCCAGCAACACGCCCGCCTTAATCCGCGAGTCGGACATGTCCTCTCCCGGTCTGCCTTGCGCATCGAGGACTCGTGCCCCTAGCAGCATGCTTACCGTCTGACCGCCCCAGGAGTGTCCAGCTGCGGCGATGCGGCTTCGGTCGAGGCGCCCGCTGAGGCCGGAAACGGAAGCCTCAATAAGATCAAGCTGGTCGAGGATGCGCTTCATGTCCTCAACTCGGAAACGCCAGATCCGTGGTGTACGGGGATCATCAGGAGGAAGGTTCAGTGTCCTCGAGTCGAGATGGGTGGGTTGAATGACGACGAAGCCGTGAGCAGCCCAGAAGTCGGCCAACGGGCCGTAGCCGTCCAACGACCAGCCATAGCCGTGCGAGAAAACAATAATAGGCAATTCACTCCCAATCGTGGGCGCAGACACTCGTACTTGCAGATCCTCACCACGGCCCGGGGCTGGTAGCACTACCGGCTTCACCGAGATAACTGGAGTAGGCGCACTAACGTAGATTTTCATAATAAATGTTCCTTTCTTGGAAAAAGATGAGCCCAACCGTTTCTGGGAGGAAGCGGTCAAGCAGGTTCCTGAAATACGGGTACTCTTCGATAACACGTTCGAGATAAATCACCAGGGGAGCGGGCTGTCCTCTTTCGAGAACTTGCACATCGGACTGTTCGCTTCGAGGCGCACGGGCGCACGGGCGGCCCGCATAGTAACACTCTCCCTTTTTAATTCGATGTGCGGTCTTTGCAATATATTCTCAGGTTGATATATCAACCTGAATCAACGATAACACATTGTGGTTGATGCGTCAACCATGTTATTATGTTCCTATGGATAAGAACGAACTAAACAAAGAGGAAATGCGAATATGGCATATGTGGAAAGGCTCCTTTCAGAGCATCTTCGGTCGCGTAATAAAAGAGATGTCGGAGCACACAGGACTATCAGAGGGTGATTATGGGGTATTGGATCGGTTAGACCTTTTGGGGAACGGCAGCCTTCGCCAACAGGAATTGGCCGACTCGATGGACTGGGATAAGAGTCGATTATCACATCATCTGACGCGGATGGAAAAACGCAGACTTGTGATGAGGAAACCATTAGACACTGATCGCGGTGTTCAAGTCGTCATCACTTCCGCTGGAAAATCGGCATTGGATGATGCCCGTCCCATAGTCTCCAAGGCAATACGCAAACATTTCCTTGATCAATTAACGGATCAAGACATTGAGTCGATTACTAAGCTGGCGGAAAGGACGAAAACAGGGTCTTCAGCGTCTTGTGAAGCCCCGCCGACATGACTGCGTTTTTGATGTTATTCATGAAGAGAAAGTGGACCGGTACTCCATGAAAAGAACTCTCCAGATTCGGAGGGTTCTTTTCATTTTTTATCCATATATTTCGCCCTTATCGACAGTTACTTTTTTACTTATTTGTTCATTTTATTTATATTAAATGTACATGTTTTAAGGCCATCCTTGGCGGGATGGCCCTATCTTTTAGTCACGTTTAATTAAACTATTCCTTTAGCTTAGCTCTTCGGAATCAGATTGGATAATTGCTTGCGTAGCTCCTTTTTGTCCACCTTATCCACGACCGTTCGAGGCAACGAATCTAGGATGAACAGTTGAGTTGGCCATTTGTATCTTGCGAGACTCGGTTCGCAAAACGCCTGCAGCTGTGCCAGGTCCAAGCTACCGCCGTCCCGCAGAATCACGCAAGCGACGAGCCTCTCACCTTCGCAAGGAAGTGAGAGGCCGATCACCGCCGAATCATTAACCATCATTATTCAGGTATTAAAACTTGGATTAATAAGAGAATACCACTTATTATGAATGATTGGGCATTCATTTTCCCAATAAAATACAGCACGTCCGGCAGGCTCTATTCGTGTTGAATGCCTTGAATCGATGCCTCATTTTGTTTTCAACGCCGCAAAAAATGCGTTTGTTTTAAAATTTTCCTTGTTCAATAATCCTTATCCTGATATTATGAAATAGCGTGATTTTTGGAAAGCGAATATTCAATATTTATTTAGGATCTTTCCAAGCAGATAATCTTTGACCACTTCCATTTAAGAAGTTAAGGCCATACGGACAGCCGGGTCAAATGCCGATTGGCAACTTTCGTTGCCTTATTGATTGAGTTAAAAGCTCAAATTTTATAAGTTGGTTACTTTACAACCAGTGCATATGCACACAACTTGTGAAACGGTCAATAAGAGTGGTAAAAGTAATTATTTGCTATATAGACTCTGATCCTAACATGATATATTCGAATATTAAGCGCCTTTCCATAAAACGTTGAGTTTTCTGGCTGACTGACGAGCAACGCAAGAGGTTTGTCAGGTCATGCTTATTGGGACTATCTTATTATTTGACTATATCAAAGCAAGTGTGATGCGCATGGTGCGTGTTTCGCTTGCTTTTTTTGTTGCCGTTTTACATTAAAAAAATTCATTTGAGATAGGAGATCGAAGAATGGGAAAAGCACTAATCATTGGCGCCGGCGGCGTAGCATCTGTAGCCATTCATAAATGCGTTCAAAACAGCGAGGTTTTCGAAGAAATCTGTATCGCCAGCCGTACGAAATCCAAATGCGATGAGCTGAAAGCAAAATTGGAGGGTGGCAAAACCAAAATTACGACCGCACAGGTCGATGCAAACAACGTAGATGAGCTGATCGCTCTGATTAACGAAGTCAAACCGGATATCGTCATGAACCTGGCTCTGCCTTACCAAGATTTGACGATCATGGATGCTTGCCTGGCCACCAAAACGCACTATATGGATACGGCAAACTATGAGCCGGAAGATACGGCGAAATTCGAATACAAATGGCAATGGGATTACCGTGAACGCTTTGAAAAAGCAGGAATCACAGCTCTTTTGGGCAGCGGATTCGATCCAGGCGTAACCGGCGTATTCTCCGCTTATGCGCTGAAACACTATTTTGACGAAATCGAATATATCGACATTCTGGATTGCAACGGCGGGGATCACGGCTATCCTTTCGCTACGAACTTCAACCCTGAAATCAACATCCGTGAAGTGTCCGCTAACGGACGCTACTGGGAAAACGGGAAATGGATCGAAACGAAGCCGATGGAAATTAAGCGTGAATATAACTTCGCTGAAGTCGGCCAAAAGGATATGTATCTGCTCTACCATGAAGAGCTTGAATCCCTTGCGCAAAACATGCCTGGACTGAAACGCATCCGTTTCTTCATGACTTTCGGTCAAAGCTATCTCATGCACTTAAAGGCGCTTGAGAACGTAGGAATGACTTCCATCGAACCGATCGAATACGAAGGACAACAAATCATTCCACTTCAATTCCTGAAGGCCGTACTCCCGGACCCGGCTTCCCTGGGGCCTCGGACAGTGGGCAAGACGAACATCGGCTGTATCTTTAAAGGAAAAAAAGACGGCCAAGACAAGACGTACTATGTCTACAATGTTTGCGACCATCAAGAGTGCTACAAAGAAGTGGGCTCCCAAGCCATCTCCTATACAACTGGCGTGCCTGCCATGATCGGCGCGGCGATGGTCATGACGGGCAAATGGAATAAACCGGGCGTATTCAATATCGAAGAGTTCGATCCGGATCCATTCATGGAAGAGCTGAACAAATGGGGACTTCCATGGGTAGAAGACTTCAACCCGGTGCTTGTTGACGCATTGCCTGAGGAAGCGAAACAGCCGGAGCTTGTTCGCTAATATGCGGTTCGAGGAATTACCGACACCCTGTTTCGTAGTCGATGAAGCACTCATCGAAAAAAACCTGAACATTTTGAACGGAGTTATGCAGCGTACGGGAGCCAAGATTGTGCTGGCGCAAAAAGCTTTTTCCATGACCGCCATGTATCCCCTCATCGGACAATACTTAAGCGGCACGACTGCGAGCGGTTTATTCGAAGCGCGGCTGGGTCACGAGGAAATGGGTAAAGAAAATCACGTCTTTGCGCCTGCCTATCGTGAAGATGAAATCGACGAAATTATTTCCATTTGCGACCATATTGTCTTTAATTCCTTCTCCCAGTTGGAAAAGTATAAAACAAAAGCTCTTGCTGCGGGTAGAAAAGTAGGCCTTCGCGTCAATCCGGAATGCTCGACGCAAGAGGGACATGAAATCTATGACCCCTGTTCGCCGGGGTCCAGATTTGGCGTGAAACGAGAGGATTTCCGGCCGGAACTGCTCGAAGGCGTTTCAGGACTACACTTCCATACCCTGTGCCAACAGAACTCGGATGATTTGGAGACCACGCTGAATGCGGTCGAAGACAAGTTCGGGCAATGGCTGCCGCAGATGGAATGGATCAATTTCGGTGGCGGTCACCATATCACGAGAGACGACTATGATATCCCGAGACTCGAAGCTTGCATTAAGAGGATGCAGGAGAAATACGGTTTAGAAGTCTACCTCGAACCCGGAGAAGCCATCGCACTCAATGCGGGCTATATGGTCACCTCCGTGCTGGATATCCATCGAAACGGCATAGAAATCGCGATCGTGGACACGTCCGCTACTTGCCATATGCCCGATGTTCTGGAAATGCCTTATCGTCCGCCACTCGTCGATTCGGGCGAAGCCGGGGAGAAACCATACACCTATCGGCTTGGTGGTCCGACCTGCCTGACGGGTGATGTCATCGGAGACTATTCCTTCGATCAGCCCCTTAAGAACGGTGACAGATTAGTGTTTGAAGATATGGCGATCTACTCCATGGTCAAAACCAACACCTTCAACGGCATGCCGCTGCCGGCCATCGCCGTGCAGGAGAAAGACGGCAACTGCCGCGTCGTACGCGAGTTCGGCTATCAGGATTTTAAGATGAGACTTGCGTAATGAATAACCAAAGCCTTAGCCCTGCAATAAGGGTTAAGGCTTTTTGGTCTAGTTCAGTTTAACAGGGCTATCGGCCAATTCCGCCAGCACCTTGCCAAGTCGGTCAAGCTGCTGTTCATTAGCTTCTATACAGATGGGCTTAGCTTGTTCAAACTCCTCTTTTTTCTTGAAAAGTTGACGGAAGGTGACCCTGGTCCGGCCATCGAAGCCCTCGAAGGTAGCCGTTACCCGAAATTCATGAACGTTTAGATGATCAATCACGACCCGCTCCGTCGGCACAATCTCAACAAAGACGTTATGGTTAGGATAATCCACGCCATCCGGTCCGTGCATGGTGAACTTCCACGTACCTCCCGGCCTCATATCGCATTCGTGAAACGTATTCGTGAAGCCTTGCGGTCCCCACCACTTTGCCAATAAACCAGGGGTCGTCCATGCCTGAAATACAAGTTCCCGCGGGACATCGTACTCGCGCGAAGCAATAAGTTCATTCTCACCTATAGTCATGTTCCTACCTCCCCTTCTACTACCTTGCCCAGTGTGTCCAACATGATGTTTGTACCGTGTTCTCGTATTTCTGGGGTATCATGTCCGTCAAAGAATGCACCTTGCTCTGTGAAAATCAAATTCGTACCGCCCTCCACCTTGATAAGCTCGACCGTTGTGATCGACACGGAGAAGCGTACGCCGCCCGAATCCAGTGTGTACGTATAGACAATGCGCTGCTCTGGAACAAGCTCCTGGTAGCTGGCGTCGAAGGTAAAGATCGGCCCTTCGGGCGGCCCGCCGCTGCTGTACTCGCGCCCTCCAACCTGGAAATCAAAGATGTCTGGCTTCGAAAACCACTTGGCTTTGGCAATCGGATCAGCCCATGCGTGATAAACCCTCTCCGGCGAAGCGGCATAAGTCCGCTCCACGACAAAGGTTCCATGCTTGACGAATCGTTCGTTCATTGATTTTCCTCCTTATGTTCCGGATTTCCGCTCTCCTCGGCAAGAAAGTCTCCCAAAAGGTCCAAATGTCGCCCCCAACTGGTTTGCCGCTCAATGACCGGTTTCTCAAATCCGTTCTTCATCGCTTGCAGAAGGCTCGTGAAATCTTCAACCGTTAATTCAGATTTGCCCTGCATAAGCTTGGATACATGTCTGAGCTGCTCCAATAGTTTCTGTTGCTGCTTGATCTGTTCTTGGATTTGATTTATCTGCAGGCCCACGATCTCAAGCGGACTGATCTGTCCGCCAGTTAAGGCCGACTTAATCTCCACGAGAGATAACCCCAGCTCCTTAAGCGATAATATCTGGTGTAATCGTGACAAGTCCAATTCATTGTAAAGCCTGTGGCCGGATTCCGTTTGTCCTGACGGAGAGAACAACCCGATTTGATCATAAAACCGCAAGGTTCGTACGGTAAGCCCCGTCAGCTTGGCAAGATCACCGACCTTCCAATGTCTCTTCATGAACCATCTCCACTCTTTGGCGCTAGCTATGTACCGGTAGCTCTATTGTAAAACATTACGTTACGTAAGGTGCAAGCGAAATCGTGACGCTGCTTCGTACGATCCAGAGGCTGTAATCAAGCATGTATAACCCGCACAGAAGGACCGAAGTAATTAGCAGCCTAATCCGTCGGTGTTTTTAAAGGAAAGCGAGTGAAAGGATGCGGGAGAAGCTAGCGTATGCTTCCGAATCGAAAGCACCTTTCACTGCTGCCTCCTTCTGCCGATATCATTTGTTCACCTTATATAAAGCCTGGTTATCAAACTTCCGACTTATCGGTCATTTAGAGAGGCATCAACACGCATAGCATAGCTAAAAATGACCCGTGGTTATGGTTTGCCCGCAATCTGTCAATAATGATAAGGACCACTAAAGCGGAAATCCAATATATAAAAGGAGGTGCAAAAGAAATTGCAGGAATACATGGAGATTATCATACGAACTGCTTCGGCTTTCCTTCTCCTTCTAATCATATCGAGGATACTCGGGAAACAAACGATTTCCAACATGACCTTTCACGATTTTGTTAGCGGCATTACGCTGGGAGGCATTACCGCAAATCTGGCATTTAACAAAAATATCTCTCACTGGGCCCTGATTGTTTCCTTATTGGTTTTCTTCGGCATTGCCTACCTTATGTCTGTACTTGCTTTAAAAAACAGAGCACTGAGCAGGTTGATTTCCGGTACTCCCACCGTGATTATTGAGAATGGAAAAATTCTTGAGAATAACATGAGGAAGATTCGATACACGTTGGATTCCTTAAATCAATCCTTGCGGGAGAAAAATATTTTTAATATCGAGGAAGTCGAATACGCCATCATGGAGGATCACGGGAAACTCACCATCAAGAAGAAAAGCGAGTACGAATGGGTTACCCGAAAAGATTTAAAACTGCATCCGGCTGCCGTCAATTCGTTTCCGGTTGAACTGATTATAGACGGGAAAATAATCGAAGACAATCTCACGGAAAATGGGTTGACTTCCCAATGGCTGGAGAGCGAACTAAAAAAGAGAAATAAGGCTGTCTCGGATGTTTTTTATGCAGTAAAGGGTACGCAGAACAAACTATTTTTTGATTACTATCAAGATAACATCCAAAAACCGATAGACTAATGATAAAAATCTATAAATCCCTAGTCACCCTACTTATGTTACGGCTCAGCTTAACAGGTCTATCGGCCAAAAATGCAAAAGGAGCTGCCGCGGCATAGGATTGCCAGCATTCTTTGCTCATTAAATTAAACAAAGCTCAATCCCGCCTATATAAATACCTTTGCCGGCATAATAATTGTCTTGCCGCTCTAGCAGTCTCATTGGCTTGCCCATGAAGGTAGGAGGGTGCGGCATCTGGTTTGCGATCCATCACTCTCCCGTTCCTACAAAGGCCGAAAAAGTGATCTGAAGTGTGACTTCAGAATCCATGCCTAGGTTGACTCTCTCCATATCTAACTGGCTCTTCTTCGTTGCCTTCTGATACGGATTGTAAAACAGGTCGTTTCGCCATATTGTCCCATCTCCAAATATAAGTCCCAACCCAACCGTTGCTTCTAAGCCCCTGGACGGCTCCGGATGCATACACGTTTTCGGTTAAGCTGCCTGAGTTTGTAATTCCAATTAGACCTCCAGCTTGGTTCAGCTGGGCCGTTACATCTGCCGTAGAATAGCTGTTTCTCACGATGCCATTGGAATAGCCCGCTAGACCGCCCACTGTGCTGGAGCCTTCGATTGTGCCCGTTACATAACTATTCTCTACCGTTCCGTTGTTCGTATTAACGAGTATACCGATATTACTTCCGCCAGTGACGCTTGCATCGACCATAGCTATGTTTTTAATCGTTCCGCCATTGAGATGAAATAAGCCGCCATTTTCTGATTTAAAATGGTCTAAAGATTTATGATTTCCGCAAAAATGCCAAGGAAAGGCGTCCCCTTAAATAGGGGTTCAAACAGCTTTCCTTCAAAATCAAGATCATTCTCTAGTATATAATTTTCATTTGGAAACTCTGAAATCGTCTTTAATTCGCTAATCGAACGAATGATGTAGTACCCATCTTCGTTTTGCTCAAGCTTCGGCTTTGGAATATGATCTTCGTTAATTTCCTCCAAATTACTTTGCAGTAATGGACGCTTGGCATCTTCATTCCAGATCCAGATCGAATCAAAAATCCCAACCGAGAGTCTTAAAGTTGCCGGCAGTTTAAGTTATAACAGAAGCTTCACGCCTAAGGGAAAATTACGCTTTGACTGAAGAAAACAAATCATTCAAAGCTTCACCCATGGTTGGGTGCGTAAAGATATGATCCCTTAGGAAGGTAAACGGTTGTTCCATCTGAATCGCCATGCTCACCATATTGATGACCTCGCTAGATTCCGCACAGAACAAGGTTGCTCCAAGAATCTTATTCGTATCGGCATCTACAATCGCCTTCATGAATCCGTCTGTTTCCTGGATTAAACGCGCACGAGGTATCGCGGCTGCAGAAAGCTTTGCCACCTTAATGCTGTACCCTATCTGACGTGCTTCTTCCTCACTGAGGCCGACGCGGGACAGCGGAGGATCAATGAACATGCTGTAAGGAACATTGATTCGATCTGCGGTATGACGGGTACCATTCCCAAAGAGATCGTCTTTCACGATTCGATAATCATCGAGCGATATATAAGTAAACTGTAGCCCACCCTTTACATCGCCTAATGCCCAGATATGGGGGACGGATGTTCTTAGATGCGCATTAACTTGGATAGCACCACGTTCATCTAGCTTGACACCTGCTGCTTCCAGATTAAGTCCATCTACATTTGGTTTTCTACCCGTTGCCAGTAAAATAGCATTCGCATGCAGTTCTTCAGCATTGCCCGCTACCTCATAGGATAGAACCGTTCCCTCTTGCGTATCTTTGAGTCCAATGACTTTAGCATTCAGTTTAATATCAATACCCTTCTTAGAAAGGACATCATAAACAGCATCCGCAACATCTCGATCTTCACGCGCAATGAACTTTGGTCCTCCTTCTAAAACGGTTACTTCCGAGCCAAATTGACGATAGATGGAGGCAAATTCTAAACCTATATAGCCGCCACCGATAATCGCCAGCTTCTTCGGCAGCTTTCTCAGATTTAAGAGGGATGTGCTCGTGTAAACATGCTGACTCTCCCGAATTCCCGCAATATTAGGGATGACCGTCTCGGCACCTGTATTAATAAAGATTCGAGGTGCAGATAAAATCGTTATCACTTTATTTGAAGTGACCTGCACTTCATGGTCGGACACAAACGATGCTTTTCCATCAAATACTTGAATATTTTCATGCTGAGCTAGATTGTTATAGTTCTTCTGACGCAGGAAGGCAGTGAGTTCATCCTTTTGCTGAATGGCTTGATCATAATGAGCGAGCTGCACCTTCGGATCTTGAACCTCTTTAACTTGTTCTTGTTTTGCTTGGTGAGCTAAGAATTTCGTTGGTATGCAAGCGATATTGATACAAGTTCCTCCATACATCTTATGGGATCGCTCGATAACCGCCACCCTCCAATTGTGGTTAGCGAGCTCCACAGCTAGTGTTTTTCCACCTTTTCCAAATCCAATAATGATGGCATCAAATGTTGTCATCTAAAATTCCCCCTACGTTTAATTTCGAGACTGAGGAGCCAAAATATATGATTTCATGGCACTCACAGCTTCTTGTGCAGACCATGAAGCACTTGCTACAAGACCAAAGTTTAGTTTCCCCGCATTGTAAGCATCCATACCTGAAGCAGCCGTCGCATCGTAAACGACACCTGCTTCAAAGCCCTAAAATTTTATGTAGGCTTGTAATGATGGTCTTGCCATCGCTGATCGAGGATGCGCTTCAAATCCTCGACTCGGAAACGCCATATCCGTGGCGTACGGGGATCGTCAGGAGGAAGGTTCAGCGTCCTCGGGTCGAGATGAGTGGGTTGAATGACCACGCAGCGTGCATCTTTTGGCTTGCTCCGCCATGAAGGCAGGAGGTTGCGGCATCTCCGATCCGCGAGGAGCCGTAATGAGGTTGTGGTATTGATATCTGAATCGATTTATTAGTGACTAATTTTCCAACCATTTGTCCAAGCTAGAACTGCGGTGAGCATTCTTATTTAGGCTGAAAGGGTTGACCCTTTTTCAAAATGGCTGGGCATTCAGTCAAGGAGATTTTGGAGACGTTCCTATAATCAAACTTAGTGTAGGGGAAATGTCCCCAAAAAAATTGAGGGGGATATTCGGATGGCTATGGATAGCGAAACAATACAAATGGACTTTTATCAATGCGGTGATGAGGCCGCAAAGCTATTGCCAGTATCGTTCGACGAATGGGAAACCCGGGCAAAGGAAATTCTCGCTGCCGCGCCATTTGGCTACGTTTATGGCGCAGCAGGGGCAGGCGATACACATCGTGGCAATGTAGATGCTTTTCAGAAATATCGAATAAGACCACGGGTGTGTTGTGACATTACAAAACGTGACCTCTCGGTATCGATTTTTGGAACCCAATTCCCCGTTCCTTTCCTACTAGCACCGATCGGAGTCAATACAATTCTCCATCCCGATGGTGAGCTTGCCCCCGCTAAAGCCGCGGCGAAATGTGGAGTACCTTATATACTCAGCAACGTTTCCAGTGTATCTATGGAACAACTGGCAAAAGAGGTGGGAGATGGTGTTAGATGGTTCCAACTTTATCCCCCTAAAGATCACGAACTTACAAAGAGTTTCCTAAAACGTGCGGAGGATTCCGGATTCAAGGCCATCGTTGTCACAGTGGATTCGACACTCCTTGGCTGGCGCGAGACTGACTTACGTAACGCATACCTACCGTTCCTTACAGGACACGGGATGGGTAATTATTTCTCTGATCCAATCTTTTGTTCAAAGCTCAGGGAAGCACCTGATAAAAACGTCAAAGCAGCGGCCTTGAAAGCCTTAGATGAAGGGAACAATACCTGTTTTACTTGGAAGGAACTTGACTTTATTCGTGAACATACCCGGTTGCCCCTACTTATTAAAGGAATTACACACCCGGACGATGCCATTTTGGCTTTGGAACATGGCGTTGACGGTATCATTGTTTCGAACCATGGAGGTAGGCAGCTTGACGGAGCCGTAGCTACTTTGGACGTCTTGCCTTCCATTAGTGAATCGATACAGGGGAAAATCCCAATCATCATGGATAGCGGTATTCGTAGAGGAGCGGATGTCATAAAGGCCATCGCTCTTGGCGCTACTGCCGTCCTACTCGGTCGCCCGTATGCTTACGCCTTGGCTGTTGCAGGAGAAACCGGGGTAGAAGAGGTGATTAAACACCTTGTTGCCGAAACCGAACTGCAACTAGCTATATCTGGACGAGGCTCCATTCAAGAGGTGGACCAATCCCTTATCATGAAAGTGAAATGACCAATGCCAGCGGGGATGGGGGGCTTGTATGAATCTTTAATTTTTTCTGGGAAGCTATGGTCGTAATATTCGTCCAATTCTGTTTACTGTTCATTGCAGGCAAAAATAATCGTGATCCAGTACCTTGGCTCCTTTTTGAGGGGCCCTTTTCATTTTAAGGAGGAATGCACGAATGAGGATCATGACACAGCAGGACTTTCATGTCCTGTTACCGCGCCGACGACGGGGGTGTGGTCTGAAGAACTGCAAAGTTACGTGGACAGATGGGTAACGTTAAGCATCGGAAGAACGGCGGTCATCATCGGATCTTAAAAGCTGCTTATTGTAATCGGATCAGGTTCCACTTCTGGGCGCCGGTGCCGTTGTCCATCCAGATTTGCACGTTTGTCCCGTTGGCCGTGCCCGAAGAGGCGACGTCCAGCACTTTGCCGCTGTTCGGGTTGATAAGCTTGTAAGTGCCGTCCGCGTTCCGGGTGATATTCCATGTCTGCGCGGCATTGCCCAAGTCGGTCCATACCTGTACGTTCGTCCCGTTGGCCGTGCCCGATCCCGCCACGTCTAGCGCGATGGCGCTATTCATGTTAATCAATTTGTAAGTGCCGTTCGCATTGCGGTAGATTGTCCATTTTTGCGCGTCGGTGCCGTTGTCGGTCCAGATTTGCACGTTCGTGCCGGGCGCCGTTCCAGAGCCCGAGACGTCCAAGGCTTTGCCGCTGTTCAGATTGATCAATTTGTAAGTGCCGCCGGATACGATGTCTCCAGGCGGATTCGCGACATCTTGGTAAACCCTAACGTAATCGATGTACATTTTGGCCGGGAACGGGGTCGAGGCGTTCGGAGAGCCTGGCCAATTGCCGCCCACCGCCATGTTGAGCAGCAAAAAATGCTCCTTGTGGAACTCTTCCGTCGAATTGATATTGTTCTCGATATTGGCTTCCCAGAACTGGACGCCGTCGACGAACCATTTGATCGCGCTTGGCGTCCATTCGATGGAATAGACGTGGTATTGGGTCACGTCGAACGAATGACTGGGTCCGCCATACGAGGCGTGACCGTTGGCATCCCAATGGATATACCCGTACGTGTTGTTCTCGTTATTGACGTGCTCCATAATGTCGATCTCGCCGCTTCTGGGCCAGCCTACTGTTCCGATGTCCGCGCCGAGCATCCAGAACGCCGGCCAGATCCCCTGTCCCTTCGGCAGCTTGATTTTCGCTTCGATTCTTCCGTATTTGAAGCTCTTTTTTCCTTGGGTTTTCAAGCGGGCCGAAGTATAATTCATCCCCCCGTAGGATTCCCGTTTCGCCTCGATCACAAGATTGCCGTTTTCGATCCGGGCGTTATCCGAACGGCTCGTATAATATTGCAGTTCGTTGTTGCCCCATCCTCCGCTGCCGGTGCCGATTTCGAATGTCCAATTGTTGGCGTTGATCGCAGGCCTGTCGAATTCGTCGCTCCATACGAGCGAATAAGCCGCGTTAGCGTTGGGAGCGGGGAACAATGCCGCCACGAGCGCCGCGATCAGAAGAATGAAATACGTCTGTTTGCTTTTGAACAATCGCATCATTATAAATCCCTCCTCAGTAATTTGGATTTCAGACGATTTACCCGATTGCACGCCAATTGTTTTCAGATTCGCCTCCTTCGGAAGATAATAATAAAGCGCTTACAATAATAGTTTATCATAAACTAGTACATCCTAAAAATAGTTATTAATTCCTGTTTTAAACAATTTTTACGGACTGTTTTACACTTCCGATTGTCGAAAGGGCACGAGGAGCCGCGAAACGAATGAATAACGATCCGTCATAATGAGAGGGTCCAAACGACCCTGAACGCTGGCTCCGATAATCGATTAACAGCCGCTATACAAAATGGCTGTCCCACAAGGTCGTTATAGTTCACCTGAGGGAAAGCCATTTTTGCAGGAAAAATCAATTTTTCATTAAACATCCCTATTATTTAAAATTCCCCCAAGTTTCAGTATTATACATAGAGTATTATCACTTTCCGACCCGTTTACCCACTGGAATACTCTAGCTTATTTCTATGTAGGGACACCTGACCTCGTAACGGCAAACGCCTTGTTTGTATCGTAAAAGCAGTTCAAATCACTATTAACGAAGACGTGATCACTTCTCTGATCAAAAAGAACAAAAAAACCTTAACGTCTCAGAGGCAATAAATTACTTTATATCACATACGCTTTGACTTCGGGCAAATGAAACGCCTCTGTCACATCGGAGGCCGTTTATCAGCACCCACTTACCTATTATTGAAATCCGCCTTTTAGCCAAGCGCCGGCTAATGCAATCGCACCGCGGGCGGCTAACGTATCTGCCAAATCATTCAGCATAACGAAATCATGAATGATTCCTTGATAACGCACCGTCGTGACGTCCACGCCAGCCTCTCGAAGCTTATTCCCGTAGGCTTCGCCCTCATCTCGAAGAACGTCGGCTTCAGCCGTGATGATGAGAGCCGGAGGGAGATCACGAAGCTGGTCGATGGAGGCTCTCAGAGGAGAGGTATAGATTTCATTCAACTCTTCCGGTTTGTTGGTATACTGTTCCCAGAACCAAGCCATCCCATCACGGCGCAGGAAGTACCCTTCGGCGAATTCATGGTACGAGTCCGTATCCATTCCGGCATCCGTAACCGGATAGAACAGCAGTTGTCGTTTGATCTCGGGGCCTTTTCTTTCCTTAGCTATCAACGTAATGGCCGCTGTCATATTGCCGCCGACGCTGTCGCCCCCGATGGAGATATGATCTGAATTCAGGCCATGAGCTTTGCCGGAGGAAGCGATCCATTGCAGTGTAGCATAGATCTCTTCAAGGGCTGTCGGATATTTGACTTCGGGAGACAAGCTGTAATTAGGAAATACGATGGCGGATCCGCTTCTGACCGCCAGCTCTCGAATCAGCCGGTCGTGGGTATGGGCATTGCCGAACACCCATCCTGCGCCATGAATGTACAAAACAGTTTTAAGCAATTGTCCGGCCGTGTTCTTCGGACGTAGGATCCGAATGGACACTTGACCGCTTGGTCCGCCTGGGATGCTGAGATCCTCAATATCTACATCCTGTTTCTTGACATCTCCCGATTGAACTTCGTCTACCGTAACTCTTCCCTTCTCAGGTCCAAGATGGAATAAGTAGGGTGGATTCGCAGTAGCCTCAACGAATTGTTGTGCGGCAGGCTCAAGAATAATTTTTTTGGTCATGTTTATCATTCTCCTCTATCATTATTAATTGCAGGAAATTAAATTGTGCGGAACGGATAACCGAGTATTCGTTTAATCATGAACGTTCCCGTCACTGGAAGCAGCCAATGATCCGTCCCAATGTACTCGTTAGGATCAATATTATGGCTTAGGTATATGCTCTTCAGATAGACGGCACTTCATACAACAGGTTAGCTTTGGCGGCAACGATTCCCTTAGGGTCGCCGAGAGCCTAAAAGGACAGTTCTGCTTTCCTCAGACAGCTTAGGACGAACGATTCGTATTTTCTGGATAATATCGGTAAACGCCCCTTTGCATCTCACCTACTTGTGATACGGTTCAGCTTAACGGGAAGCGAAAAATAAGAAGGAGTGGACCCCCTAGACCTTATAACCGACAGTGTCAGCCCTCTTTCTCTACAAAATGCCGACCCACGGAGTAATATTCATCCTTATTCACGGCATCGTCCAGCCACTTCATCAGCTTTACTCCGTCCTGTTCGGCTGTGTAAAAATGATTTAATGGGGAGAGTGTATGTGGTGTCCTGCCCGTCTTCTCGTTAAGACCGTAATCCGTGATGTAATAATAGTAGCCTGGCAATACTTCAGTTAGCTCTCCGGCAGATTGCAGCATACGGGCCGACCAGCGATGCACATATTCGCCATCGTCCGAAACGTCACCATTCAGATCCTTTTCAAAGTCGAACAGCAGCTCGTCATAAAGCGTATTGGACTGCAAAAGAACCGCATTGTCCGGGAGCAGCTTGCGGTTCGACGCGAATACGGACGAAATCAAATCTCCGTGGACTTCATAACCAAAGGTTGCTGCAAAGTTGGCCTTCCATTCGTTATCGATAATATCCGGCCAGCGGTCGACATTTAAGTAGGAGCCGTCCGAATATTGATAAATGCGGGCATCCGGGTAGCGTTTCGCAATCTCAGGCGCCCAGAACGCAGCTCCGAATCCTCCGGCGCTTTCTCCCGCGATGAGGATCTTTTCCGGCGCAGCGAAATGGTTTGCAATCCATGCCAATGCTGCGCGCGTATTGGCTTGACCGTTGTAACGCATTGTAAACGGCTTGCCTTTGGCGTCCGTATATTCCTTGGATGCATTCCCGATATGCAGATCACCAGTAGAATAAGGGATATATACAATATTCCAATCCTTGAACGGATTGTCAGGGTTATTATTTTTCAACAGGCCGCCAAGCGTACTTACTTTAAAGAATGGAATGTTCGGAAAGTAATATTTGATCTCACCGTTCTTCATTACATTACTCAGACTGATCGGCTGCGCGGCAGTCACCGCATCCCAGGCCACACCGCCCCCAGAAAAATAAATGATCAATTTATCTTCAGTAGCTGCTCCCTTATTGGCAAGTAAATAGTATTCCGAACCGTCGGCAGAAATTACTTGTGCATCCTGGTCAAACTTGATTTTATTCCAGACATAGCGCTCCGCAGCAGCCCATTTATCCGGTTCAGCAGGCTTTTCAAGCATGAAGAAATAAACATAACCCGCCAAAACACCCAAAATAAGTGCAATTGCACCGATCGCAGTCAGGAGAATCTTGTTGATTCTTTCCACTGTTTTCTTTTTTGCCACTCAAAGACCGTCCTTTCAACCATAAAGTAGTCCACAAGTTTTTCAATCTTCGTGTTCATGCTGATTTTAACGTCCAGTGTGAATTTAAGCACGATAAAATTTAGAGCGCTGTTTATGCTACTGATCTAAAAATAGATTATGTTGAATTAGTGCTCGAAACCAGGGGTCAAAGTGTGGCGAATTATAACTTAGATGTCCTCTATCTCATACACTCGCCAACAATCTCAAACTTCAACAACACCCCAATTTTCCGCCGTCACTTATGGTACGTTTCAGCTTAACGGATCCATCGAAAAATAAGGGCTCCTAAACGGGTACCCCCTAAACTTGGATCAAAAGAAACCTAAAAAAATCGCGTCCTCCAAGGGAGAACACGATATAAAACAGCTTGACTCCGTATTTCAACATCGTCATTAACGCTTTCGGGCGACCACCGCTAACCGGCCGTTTTCGGTCGAGTACTCGCACGTAGACAGTACAATAAGCTTGTCGCCATATCGGGCTGTTACGCCCGTGTCATAAAGAGCGAGTTTTTTGATGTTCTGAACATACGAATCGAACTCGGCGGGTGCACTTACATTCTCAATCTGGTAGTATTTAAAAACATCGTCCGATTTGCGATAAACTTGTGACAGAATAACGGCAACAATCTCATATTCTTCCTTTTCGTAAAGCGTGCTGAACTGGAACGAAGCATGCTCTTTATAAAAGCTTTCGTTCTTGTATTTCATTAAATCCTTAAACATCCAGCCGCTTTTCATGTGATGTCCATGAATCAGCAAAATGTCCGAACCGTTGGTCCGGCTATGCGCATCCAAAAAGGGGAGGCCGCCTTTGTTTTCCTTTTTATCGAAATCATGATTGAGATAGTACTCCGCATCCTGTGGATTCTGCATGACCGGGTACTCAATTCGGGTGCCGTCAATCTTCAGCCAGCCGACGATGTCCGAGTTCCTCTCGTAAAGCTCTCGAAATTCGGTAAGCATGACCGGCTCATTCGCCTTATTAAACAAAAGGGAGGGGAATGCATCCCCTCCGCCTTTGTCCGACCCTTCCTCCCAAGCTTTTGTCAGCTCTTCGATTTTCTGCTTCTCAGCATAATTCTGCAAGAGAGTTCTCGCAAAACTGACGAGAGAAAATACCAACACAAGGAAGGAAACGGCGATAAGAAATTTTTTAGTTTTGCTCATTTTCTTACCGCCTTTCCGGTCACTGGATGTACTTTTTCTTCTTGTTACCGAGTAGACAGAACCCGATCGTCATCAAGGACATCAGCGCCAAAGCCAGATAGAAGATTGGCGATACGCTGTTGTCTCCGGTTTTCGGAGTATCGTCCAGCTCGTTGCCAACGTTGCCGGTTCCGTTGTTACCGTTGTCGGTTCCGCTGTTACCTTTGTCGGTTCCGTTGTTACCGTTGTCGGTTCCGTTGTTACCGTTGTCGGTTCCATCGTTACCGTTGTCGATTCCATTGTTACCGTTGTCGGTTCCGCTGTTACCGTTGTCGGTTCCATCGTTACCGTTGTCGGTTCCATCGTTACCGTTGTCGGTTCCATCGTTACCGTTGTCGGTTCCATCGTTACCGTTGTCGGTTCCATCGTTACCGTTGTCGGTTCCATCGTTACCGTTGTCG